>CAZIDU010000052.1:0-28411 GCA_964538055.1 uncultured Desulfocapsa sp.
GGCGTTAATGTCCAAAAAATAATGGGCTATGCACTTATCACTTGAATTCAGGAAAGACTGAAAAGGACATCGGTGTCGAAAGAGTTTTCGGCAAAAAGAGTAGGATTATTCTTCCCAGACGAGATGAGAGTGAACGCAGATTGCAGATGGAAGGATTGCCCATCCAGCACCTGCCCGGTTTGCAAACTGAAATCTTTTAATTCAAATATTTTCCCGGCCTGTTGATCTTCATAACGAACGGTAACCCTGCTCAATTCAAGGGCCCCAAGTTCAAGCGTTGGAGTCTTTGTTTTCTTTTTAGAGGTACTAGCAGGAGATGCAGAGCCAAGTACTTCTTTCTTTTCAGGAGAAGATGAGGCAGAAGACACTGACGCTGAAGTCGTTTCCCAATTCCCCTTGCCAGCCTTATCTTTGATCAAATAACAGTACACACCATGAAGCTGTACTCCCTGAATAACAAGGCGTTTATCTTTGAGCAGGGGCAAGATAGAAAGCTCAACCCTTGCCTCTTCACTACTGAGAAGGGGCATTTCCGAGAGTTCAGGTGTCGAAAGAACCCGAACCTGCCCAAGAGAAAAAAGGACATCGAGACGGGGAGAAATCTGCAGACTGATATCTCCTGGGATCTCAAGGCGAAAACCGCTTTGCTCATAGAGTAGATCAGATATTTTTTCTTTATAGTCATTAGGATCAAGCACTATCGGCAGGATGATGATAAGCCCTAAGAAGCCTACAATACAGATGAACATCAAACCACTCATCCACAATATTACATGTCTCATGAAAACCTCTATAAAATCAGATCTTTAAATTCAAACTCAGTACCTGTAAAAACTCATCCTCTGTAATAATTCTTTTCCCTTTTTCCTGTGCTTTCTTAAGCTTTGATCCCGGTTTTTCACCGACCACAAGACAGGTTAGCTTTTTGGTTATTCCGCTTGCTATCTGGCCGCCATTGTCTTTGACCAGCTTTTTTGCCTCTGTTCTTGATATTTGTTTCAGGCTTCCTGTAAAAAGAAGCACTTCACCACTCAAGAGAAGGTCGGCCTCTCCCTGTTCAAGAACCAAAGGATGCACCCCAACGTCTTGAAATACCTGTATCATCTTAAGAACCGTAGGATCTGAAAAATACTCGACTATGGAGTCCGCCGCCTGATCACCAAGTCCCTCAACTTCCAGCAACTCATCACGAGTCACAGAAAGCAGCCGTTCAAGGCTTTTAAAAGTACTCTCCAGCAGGCCTGCCGTCACCTCCCCGACAAAACGGATACCGAGAGCGGCAAGAAATCGTGACAAAGTTGGTGTCTTGGCAGCCCGGGCACCCGTGACAGCGTTCTCAGCAGACTTTTCTCCCCATCCGTCAAGCCCCACAAGGTCTTCTTTTTGCAGGGTAAAAATATCGGGTAAATCTGTAAGTAACTTTAATTCAAAGAGCTGCTCCACACTCTTTTTTCCAAGGCCGTCAATATCTAGCCCCGCCTTGGAACAAAAATGGACAAGTGAGCGCAGGCGCTGGGCCGAGCAATGGGGATTGACACAGCGGGTAACCGCCTCACCTTCAGGCTTGAGCAAAGGGTGGGAGCAGACCGGACACTCCTTTGGGATGGTGATGGGTACGGCACCACTATCACGTTCCTCAATCACAGCCTTTACGATTTCAGGGATAACATCCCCTGCCCGTTGAATAAGTACGGTATCACCAATCCGTAAGTCCTTACGCAGGATTTCATCACCATTATGAAGTGTGGCACGGCTCACCATAACACCGCCAACGTCAACTGGATCTAAGATGGCTACCGGAGTGATTGCACCGGTTCTGCCAACCTGGAAGTCCACTTTTACAATTGTAGTGGTGGCCTGAGTCGCTGGAAATTTACAGGCAATGGCCCAGCGCGGCGCCCTTGCCTTAGCTCCAAGGCGTGTCTGAAGAGAAAAACCATTCACCTTCACCACCATACCGTCAATCTCATAGGCGAGATCGTGGCGCAGAGTGGCAAGCTCGGCAAAGCGCTGAATAACCGTTTCAATATCGGGACAAAAAGAGACAAGGGAGTTCACAGGGAATCCAAGAGATGCCAGGAACTGAAGCAGTTCCTGTTGATTCCTGCACCCAGTGTCGGCTGGATCTGCCACTCCATACACAAAAAAACGCAATGGACGTTGAGCTGTTATTTTGGGATCAAGCTGACGCAGAGAACCTGCAGCCGCATTTCGTGGATTGGCAAAGAGCGGCTCCCCAGCGTCTACCCGCTGACGATTCAGCATGTCCAGGCCGCTGCGATCCATAAAGACCTCACCCCGAACCTCAAGACGTGGAATAGTTATTTGTTGCAGACGTAGAGGAATAGAAGAAACGGTACGCAGCTGAGCAGTTATATCTTCACCAACCGTACCATTGCCACGGGTGCTTCCCTGAACCAATACCCCCTGCTCATAGACCAGTTCAACCGCCAGGCCATCAAGCTTTGGTTCAGCCATATAGGCAAAACGATCCGTGGTGAGCAGGAAGCGAAGAAGACGTTCTTCAAAGGAGTGGAGGTCCTGATCGTCAAAGGCATTCTCAAGACTAAGCATGGGCAGGCGGTGTTCCACCTGATTAAACTTATCCAGTGCTTCCCCCCCGACACGCTGACTGGGGGAATCGGAAGTTACCAGATCAGGGTAGGCCTCTTCAATCTCAAGCAGTTCCTGGAAAAACCTATCATATTCACCATCTGAAATCAGCGGGTCATCGAGTACATAATAGCGATGAGAATGTTCATTCAAAAGAAGGCGTAACTCTTTCAACCTCCTTTGATGTAGAGCCATGGTCACTTATTTCGGAGGGGTCAGAAGATTACCTGATCGGGCAATATTTTCATGGGGCAGCTCATCAATAAAAATAAGAACTGCCTCGGCTGGCTTCCCTGCCTCTTTGGAAATCACCTCGGTCACACCCTTGCAGATGTTACTTTTCTGGTCTTTAGTAAGCGTTCCGGCAACACGAATATTGACATAGGGCATCTTCTTATTCTCCTTCGATGATTTTTTATTCAGACAGGCAAAATCTATTGATATCTACTGGCAACTGTTCAGGATCGAGCCCTAACTCAGCGGCAAGTTCATGTATCTGTTTCGTGCTGCAGTTAATAAAAACCTGCGGCAAGGTTTTTCCGGCGGCAACGACACCCTGTTCCAGAAAAACCATTAATGCTTGAGCGGCTGTTTTCTGGACATGAGTACAGTCAATGGACTGCCTGAGAGCAAAATCTCGACAGCGTTCCCAATTGTACAGTGTTCGTCGTGCCCCGCGATAGATGGTTTTGTGAAAAATTCTCACATCTATATCACGAAGAATAATTTCCTGGTATCGCTGCACAGCTGCATCCTGAAGCTGGCCAACCTCTTCCTCATTCAGGAAAAGTTGCGGCCCCTCACCCTCTTTACAGAGGTAGTGTAGCGAGGAATGAAAGGTGATTTCAGGTATTTCACCGGAATGACGAACAATGAGCCACTCATCGGCAAGCAGATCTTCACGTTCCTCCCGGGTCACCCCTTTTTCTCCAGAGCAAAAACAGAACGAAAGATATCCACCTTCATTTCCAATTGATCCTTGCAACTTTCACTTTTCAAAAAAAGCATGGGGTCATGGAGAAGTTTGGAAACAATGGCATCGGCCATCTTCTCCACACTTTTCTGCTCCTTGGCGCTTAAGCCATCGAGCCGCGGCAATGTTCGTTCAAGCTCCGCCCTAGCAATCAGGTTGCCTTTTTCCCGTAAAGCGGCAAGGGTTGGAATGATGGAAAGACCTGCCTGCCAATCCTTAAATTTCAAGGCCTCTTCATCGACGATGCGGCCTGCCTTGATAGCCTCCTTATCCCTCTCGGCCTTATTCAATTCCACCACATTACTCAAATCATCAATGTCGTAGAGGTACACATTGTCGAGATCATTTAAGGCTGGATCAAGATCCCTTGGCACGGCAATATCAATAAAAAACAAAGGCTTATTACGGCGATTACGCATTAAAGGTTTTACGTCCCCTTTATGGAGGATAATCCCTGGAGCCCCGGTGGAACTTACAATAATATCCACCTGCTCCAACTGCTCAAAGAGTTCGTTTAAACCAACGGCACGACCGTTAAAGCGTTTTGCCAGATCGAGCGCATTTTCAAGCGTCCTATTGGCAACCACAACATCCTTGGCACCATTGCCTACCAGATGTTCGGCGGCAAGTTCTGCCATTTCCCCTGCCCCAATGAGCAATACCCGCTTATTCTCCAACGATCCAAAGATCTTTTTGGCAAGCTCAATGGCAGCATAACTGATGGAAACAGCAGAAGAACCAATTTGGGTTTCACTCCGGACTCGTTTGGCCACAGAAAAAGACTTATGTAAAAGCTTGTTGAGGATAGGCCCTGTACATTTCTTCTCGGCAGACCAGCGATACGCCTCCTTCAGCTGCCCCAGGATCTGCGATTCGCCCACAATCATGGAATCGAGACTTGCGGCAACCATAAACAGGTGATGAATTGCCTCTTCATTGCGATAACAGTACAAATGTTTTTCATACTGATCGGGAGTAAGGGCATCACCGAAAAGAAATTCCGCCAGTTTTTTTTCGACATCAGCACCTTCACTGGCTGAAACCAGTATTTCCACACGGTTACAGGTCGAGAGAAGATAATACTCGCACAGGCCATCGATCTTCCCCAGAGCTTGCAAAGGCTCCTCGTAACCACTGCTGAGTGCCAGTTTTTCACGCACCTCTAAAGGGGTATTCTTATGATTCACCCCAAGCAGCAAGATAGTCTCACTGGGCATAACTGTGTACACCCCCAAGCAAATAATTGACTCCCCAGAGGGTGAAAATCACGGAACTAAAGGCGATAATGGACATTACCGCTGCCCGTTTGCCACGCCATCCCAGGGTAAAACGCTGATGGATCTGGATGGCATAGAGAAACCAGGTAATAAGAGACCATGTTTCTTTGGGATCCCAATGCCAATAGGTTCCCCATGCCTGTCTGGCCCAGACTGAACCGGTGATAATCCCAAGAGTAAGAAGCCCAAACCCTATGGTCAGACAGTGATTATTCAACTGATCAAGCGAATCCAGTGATGGCAGCCGATTGAAAAAGAAGCCAAATTTCTTTGATTTCAGTTCGCGTTCCTGCAGCAGATACATAATGGCACCGCAGAATGCCAGGGCCAGAAAGCCATAGGCCATAACTGCAACTCCAGCATGAATAGGAAGCCAAAGTGACTGCAGGGCCGGAGCAAGCGGGTGAAACGCCCTGGATACCATGGCAGCAACAAGGAGCATGATAAGCACCAGTATTGATACAAAGGTTCCAAAATTCCTCACTGAATAGCGCCAGTGGAAAGAGAGATAGGCCCAGGTCACTGACCATGCAAAAAAGACCACAGCCTCATGCTGGGAAGTGATGGGTGTATGGCCTGCAATTATATAGCGAGACAGGATATAGAAACTCTGCAGTACCCCGGAAGCAATAAAGATCGTCCTTGCGATTTTACGGAGATCTTCCCGCTGACTGAAGAAAAAAACAAGATATACCGCACAGGCCACAAAACTGACAAGTACGACACTGTTAAATAAAAGATAGTTGATTTCACTCAACATAATTGAAGCTCCCAGAGGATTGGCACATCAAAGCATCTATTTCCTATCAAAATTTTGCATATTTCTCACCAGAGGAGAAACATCTATTTCAGGGGGCAAAATATGGCGCAGCAGTATGTTGATTTCATCCCATTGCTGCCCTCTGATACTTTTCAAGATATCACTATCCAGCAATTTTTCAAATATTCTCTTGTGCTCAGCAGTGCTATTGCTTGAAGCAACAATTTTTCCCCGTACAGCCTTCATCATGGCCACAAAAAGGCCATATTCGGGCCCATATAGAACTTCGATATCATTTTTGATTCGGGCCGCAAGTGCAGGACTGCCACCCCCCGTAGCCACGGTAACAAGTAGATTTCCCTGCCGAAAGGAGGCCGGAACCTGAAACGTACAAGCATCTGGCATATCAATAACATTCACCAGAAGCCCTGCAGCATTTGCTTCAGTCACGATCTGCTTTTGGATCTCCGGCCTGTCAGTTGCGGCAAATATCAACCTTGCATCACCCAGATCCCCGGTTTCATATTTTTTCTGCTGCCATTGAAGTAATCCCGATTGGGCAAGCTCTTCCAGATGACCACAAACTTCAGGACTGACAATGCGTATTATGGCACCACAGGGGAGTAGAGAATCAACCTTACGGCTGGCGACATGTCCTCCTCCAACAACCAGGCAAGACATGCCACGGACATCCATATTTACAGGATAAAGTGCCATAGTAATTAGTGACTATTCCTTTAATCTCAGGCGATTAATAATAATGGTGATCTCCTGGCCATCCTTCTGGATAGTCTGTTTGCTCCCGGCAATATTATACTCGTTCCTGGCACGTTCCATAAAAAGAGGCAAACACTTTCTTCGGGCATCGTGAGCCAGATAAATCGTTCCGCCGGGCTTCAGGTATCGCCTGAAAACATCGAGCAGAGGCTCAAAAAATTCTTCACGAAACAGAACCTCCGCCGCAGTGAGCACATCAAAGGGTTCCATTTCAGGAGGATCCAGCCAGTCCAGGTGGGCGCATTGGACATTCGTCAAACCGGAAGCTGCGACACTCACCTTCTGGAAGTCCATGATAATATCTTCATAGTCCGTAAGCGTTACATCAAAGCCACAGGCTGCAGCTGTAATACCGGGAGCCCCAAGACCAGCTCCTATTTCAAGTAGGGTCTGCCCCTTGGGATTTGGCAGGGAAGCCAAAGCATAGGAGAGTATCATGGCCGATTCCCAGAGTTTCACCCAAAAAGGAAATTCACTCACATCGGCAAAAGGATCCTTTCCATCAAGAAACTCCTCAATATCTGCAACTTTCAAGAGGCGGATGGTGTGATCTTTGACTTTCAGCTTATCGAAGGTCAATTTATACTTGGCACCAATACGATTATATATTTCGCGTTCTACTTCAGGTAAGGTTCTGATATCCATAACAGGTATATAAACTCAGGTAATATTCAGCAACAGAGAAAATACGAGGCAACCCAGCCCTCTCTTATTACTCTCATATATTGAAGTGTTCCACTTCCAGCGAACCATGAAGCAGAAATGAATTGTCACAAGCATCAGTTCTCAATGCTTACCGAAAAAACAAAAAAAGGGCCGATTGATATCAACTATCAACCGGCCCTTACAAGCTAACTAAAAAACGGGGTTATGTCAATTAGCAACCCTCGATTGCCGCGCCACCAGCTTTAGGAGTTCTAACTTTTACAGCATCACCAACTTTGATTTTGTCAGCTTTTTTGCAAGTCATTGTTACTACGTCGCCTTCTACTGAGTCAACGGTACATTTAACAGTAGCTGCAACAGCTACGGTGCTTACTGCGAAAGTAAGAGCCAATACTACAGATACGATACCTTTTTTCATTGTCTTCTCCTCAATAATATTTTTTTGGGTTCTCCGGAACAATTCCAGAACTATGAGTGTATGATTTGGTTTAGCAGTATAAAATCCAACCTAACAATTGTCAACCCTAATCACCAAAAAAATGAATGCTAATTCATTATGCTTTTGATGTCATTCTCAAGCACAATATGAGGGACATAGCCGGGATATTTTTTCACCACAGTCCCCTGACTGTTTATCAAAAAAGAAGTCGGAATTCCGACAACACCGCCAAAATCACGGGCCGTTGAGCTGTCAGCCATCAGTACAGGATAGTTTATTGATCGCTTCTCAACTAATCTTTTCACCGACTTTGGCCCACTCTCATCCACGGAAAGCGCAACCACAGAAAAACCCTTACTTTTATACTTATCTTGCAAGCGGATCAAGTCCGGCACTTCCTGCATACAGGGAGGACACCAGGTAGCAAAAAACGTTACGAGAAGCGTCTTTCCTGAAAAAAGTGTACTGTTGACATTATCCCCGGTCACCACATCTGGAAGAACGAAGGAGGGCATTTTAGATGCCGCCGCGGCTGGCTGAATAAGGAGTATCAATAGAAGAATACTTGAAAAAAGCAAGCCCATACAACGGGAATAACAATTTGGTTTCATGAAAAATCCTTTTTAAAGGTTGAGTTCCTCTTAACAACAATGTGGCATATACTATTAAAGCAAAATATTCAATCTTTAGAGAAAGTCAACCTGCAACACATAAAATAACAGAGTATCTTCCATATAGTCCACTCCAGTCTTCCCCCCCACCACCATGTAATGTTACAATTTTTATCGGTTTTTCCAGGCAATGTTTTTTTTCCATCAGAAATGCTGTTTAGATAAGCATTTTATGGTAGAGTATTTTCGTTCTATTGTCGGCATCTTTTATAATGTCATTCCTTTTTCCCATGAATACACATATTTTGATTATGAACAAATTTTCCCGTTCCTGTACAGTGCTCCCCCCCATAGCCCTTATTTTTTTCACCATCTTTACAACAGCCCTCAATGCTGCCCAACTGGTTGATCGAGTTGTTGCCGTTGTAAATGATGACGTAATTACCATGTCTGAAGTAAATGACGAAGGGGCGGGCTACTTCAAAAAAATCACTGACAAAGCACCACCGGCACAGGTCGAAGATGCGTTGGCCCGTGCAAGGGATGAAGTACTTGACAATCTTATCGATAAAAAACTCATCGCTCACGAAGCTGAAAAACAGGGGGTAGCAGTCTCCGATGCGGAAGTGCAGGCCGCTGCAGAGCAAATGCTCAGTAACAACAACATCACCAGAGAAATACTTGAGACCCAATTAGGCCAGACGGGTATGACCTACAAAGCATACCTCAGTACTCTGCGTAACCAAATCCTCCAGTCCAAACTTGTAAACTACGAAATTCGCTCTAGAATCATCATTACTGATGATATGATTCTCGATTACTACGACACCAACTACACCAAACATATTAGTGAAGGCGGCTATTATCTCATGCAAATGGGGTTTGTCTGGGGAAAATCCGGTGCAAATCAATCTGATCCTGTCAAATATGCTGACAAAATGGACGCAAAAAAACGTGCCGAACGTGTTCACGCGCTGGTCACAGGAGGCCAGGACTTCCGAATCCTGGCCCAGAAATTTTCAGACCTCCCATCTGCTGCTGACGGCGGAGACCTGGGTGTCTTTCAGAAAGAGGATATGGCGTCCTACATGCAGGACGCAGTTCTTGACCTTAAACTCGGTTCAATCAGTGAAATCATCGAGACCCCTTCCGGGTATCAGTTCTTTAAACTTCTTTCAAGCCAGGATGGCCAGATTGTTGTTCAGGCCGCCTTTGGTTCGGTAAAAGAAGAAATCAGAAAAAAACTCTACGATGAACAACTCAAGAAACAGTTTGACGAGTGGGTTGTAAATATCAAAAACAAAGCATATATCAACAAGTTGTAAGGGATTAATACAGGCTGTTTTAAGCTCGCAAATTTCACAACTCGGATGGTTGAACAAAACACCTTGACAGTGCAACAAGTCAGTACAAACGAGGGTTCTGCCAGACCACCTATTATTGCGTCCAGGTGACCACAATGTCTCAGAAAGACACACAGGAAGTAGAACAAACACTCGGGAACTTCCTCCGCGAAAAACGCAAGCAAAAAGGACTGTCACTAGCGGATGCAAACGACGCTACCAAAATTTCCTTGCCGATACTCCAAGCCATGGAAGAGGATGAGTACGATCACATGCCAGCCGATGCGTTTTGTCGTGGTTTCTACTCCATGTATGCACGTTTCCTGGAGCTTGACCCACAGGCTATCCTGGAACAATATCTAGCGAACAGGGGAATACATCCGAAAACACCTAAAAACACTGCTAGGCCACCGGTCAAAAAAAGTCAGCAATTCACCAATTATGCAGAATCTTCTGCAGTCTCACCCGCAACCAGCATGACTATTTTCGCCATCGTTTGCTGCATCATTGCCATTGGAGCTTGCTGGTACTTTAATTTTAACCCGGCGGACTACATCAGTACAAAACTCATGCCACCACAAGCATCAATTGAAGATGCTAGCGCGGCGGCACCATCCTCGGTCACCCCGCAAACCACGCCCCTATCCGTTACAGCACCGTCAGAAGCAGATACAGTGGCGCCATCTACTGAAAACAGTATCGAGACAGCCGGTCTCAAAACAGAAGAAACAAAAGATGAGACCTCTATGGGTGCACCCTACCATCTCCAAATGGACTTCAACAGCAGTGGAGTGCTCAGGGTGACTCTAGACGATGGTTTTGTTCTTGATAAACAATTCAGTGCTGGAACGTCTCTACAGTGGAAAGTGGAGAAAAAAATCATCCTTGATATGCCGGAACTCCTCAGCGGAACGTTGACTCTCAACGGTATAGAAATTTCTCTTCCCGAAGCTGAAAACGGTAGACGCCTTCTTTCTCTTCCCGAGGATCTTCTTGACTGACAGGTGAGTAATAAGCAACAGGCCGAATCTGCAGCCATCGTACTCAACTGCCATGATCACGGTGAGTCAGACCTGATTGTAACCTTTTTCTGTCAACATCACGGAAGATTAACCGGTATTGCCAAGGGTGCTAAACGCAGCAAAAAACGCTTTGTAAATAAACTGGAAATCTTCAGTTCCTTACGTATCCTGCATACTGTACCCAAAGACAATCGATTGGCATTTATTGCCGAGGCGGATCTTCTTGATGGCTACCTCAACCTGCGTGAGGATATTTCCTGTTATGTTACAGCAAGCATTGTCAGAGAACTCACCCTGCTGGCCACAAAGGAAGTTGAAGGTGACAAGGAACTCTATCCACTCCTGATATGGGTTTTCAGCAGCTTAAACAGTGCACGTGCCCCCATCCCTGCACTCGTTTTCTTTCTCATTCGTTTTTTTGCAATTATTGGCTACAGCCCGCAACTTGACAGTTGTCTTGGTTGCGGCAAACACATTCAGCCAGAGGAAACCTATAGATTTCACGTTGCAACCGGGGGCATTCGCTGCAGCAAATGCAACAGAACAGAACTAGGTAACGGCCATACTCTATCACAGGGTACCCTGCGCTCTCTCTCCACAGCCCTTAACCAACCCCTAGAACGTCTCCATCGCTTACAACTTTCAGGGAAGAGTCAACAGGAAGCCCTCTCCTTTCTTCACTCCTATGGCCGCCAGTTGTTTCAGCGGGAGATTATTTCCTGGGCCTTCTTAGACAAGATCTAAACAACGGTCAGCTTCAGCCTGGCAGTAACGAACTTCCCCACTATGTTCCACGCTTGTAGTCCCATCGGCATGTTGGAGAATAAGCCCTCCATCCATGCTAATGTCGCTGACAACAGCTTCATACTGAGGACTCTCCATCACATCATAACCAAAGAGAACCCGCTTCCCTATGGTGTCTGATAGCTCCTTCCAACGTTTAAGGATGGGATGTTCCTCTTCATATTCATCTCTGCCACCACGTGCCAGCCACTGTTCCTCTTCATGTAACAACAATCCGGTATAATAACGCATCTTTGCCAGAAAAGAGAGCCCAAAGGAAACAGTATCAATGGGATGCCCCAGAACCTGCGCCAGTGAAATTGCGGTTTCCTGCAGTTCTGGCGGGAATGTACTGTTGTTGAGGTTCAAACCAAAACCGAGCAAATGATACTGTTCCCCATAAACCGGACTGCAAAACCCTTCAATAAGAAAACCAGCCTGCTTTTTTCCCTGGAGGAGCACATCATTTACCCAGCGAATGGCAGCTTCCGATGCCCCCACTTGATGCAATGCTTCACAACAGGCAATACCTGGAATTAATGGTATAAAGTTTCTGAACGGCGGAAGAAAGGTATCGGCAAGAATCAGGCACCCCCACAATCCACCCGGGGGTGCATGCCAAGACCTGCTAAAGCGCCCCTTGGAAAGAAAGAGGGAGGAAGCAAGGATCACACTGCCATTGGCAACGGACTGTCCAGATTTCTCCCGAGAGGTAATGTGCTCACGCGCCTTGTCCATGGCACGATCAAGAGATGGATAAACACGAATAACAGAGCCAACATAGGCTCCATAGCGCAGGATTAGCTCACTGTCCAGCAAACTTTTTTTTTTGCGCAGGGGCAACTCGACGATTGCAACATAATCATCTAGAGCAGATGGACTGAGAAGAGTTAAATTGTCCAAGATCTAATAACGGATATTTTTTTTGAGGTGAGAGAAAAATGCCACACTGTTTTGGTGCTTGCAGGTGCTGCAGGTTTACATGATTTTCCCTGTCCGCCATAGCCTTACTATGCGGTCAGGGGGAAATCATGTAAAAATGTGGTGTCTGCAAGCACCAAAAAAACTATTCTTGCTTGTCCCAGTCAGCCTTAACTCTGGTAATAATTTTCTTAATAAGCGGCAGTTTCTCAGCAGGACAAACCCCAATCAGAGGCGCACCCTGGTCCACGGAAACACCCGGCGTAAAGTAGACAGAATGGATCACACCTTTCTCGCCACTGTAATAAACGGGAGTATCTCTTTTCATAAGGGACATAATAATAATCTCATCACCCGGTTTGACCGACACTTCACGGGCACCTTTCTTCTCTATCCGGGACTGCACGTCGACTGAAAAAAAGTACTTAGCCCGCTCTGGTGCAGGAAAAACACAGAGAACCTCCTTAAGAATGGATTCAATAATCTCTTTCTTCTTCAAGGGGTGACGAATGGTCATCAACTTCTCACCAGCTTCGACAAAACATTCTTCATGTTCACTGCAAAGAGAGGAAACGACACCATTGGTCGTTGCCGTAATTTTTTTCGAGTTCTTCTCCCTTGTGATCTCAAAAAGGGCTGTACCGGGAATATGTTTCCACTCGCCACTGACGGCATCTATGTTGCTACCCTCCTCGACAAGAAAGCGTATCTTACCGGTATGATCTGCAAAAACATCCACATACTCATAAGGGTCAGAATGATACTTCCCCAGAATTTCATCAAAATCTATTTCGTCAGACATCGTAATAATATAGTGTGTTTGTATCAGTGTTTACTTCAATGTCCGCTATTGTCTGCAGCGGCACCGTGGCCTGCTGGTGCAGCATGAGCCTTAGCCTTAGGAACTTTGGCTATCTGCATATCAACAATCTGACAGTCGGAGCGAACAATGTTATTACTGATAAACATTTTATTGGAAAAAGTGAAAGTCCCCTTATCATGAGCTTTCACCGTATCATAAACAACCCACTTATCCCGTCCCTTTTCAAGACCTGTTGCATCAAAAAGAGTACAGAGGATGGATATATTTTTTATATCATGTCCGCCATTGTTTTCAATAGCAAAAGAAGCATCGACCATTTGACCTTTCTTGGCAACCTTAACGTCTGACTGAACAAGAGCCACTGAATGCATGAGCTCCTCAGCAGATTGCGAAACCGTCACCTCCGGCAGTAGTAACCCTGTCACCCCAGTCGATGATGCATTAATTTTGTTTACAGCAAAGGCGACAAGACAAAGAACTACAGCACTTAAACCGATATTTCCCCAGAACTTCCCATTCATACCACTTCCCCCTTTCTCCTTGGACATCTCTCAACAATTATGTGACAATGCAAACTTAAAAGATTATTTTATACCGAGATAATCCCGTGATGGCAAGCCTATTCGTAGGGTCTACTTTGTGATTTTGAGCTTTATCCCCCTTGCAGACAATGCTATAAGGAGGGAAGTGGAAGGTAGCAGTTACTCATACGCAAACACGAAACGACCTGACAATATGGCAAAGAAACGAAATAACAGGGACTCACTCTTTGATGTGGAACAGATCAGCGAAGATTTTGTCTTCAACGAACGAGTCGCCCGAGTTTTTGACGACATGCTCGACCGGTCCGTTCCCTTTTACCATGAAGTCATCCTCTCCATTGCGCGAATATTTCAATCGACCCTGAAGGACGGAGCTACCATTGTCGACCTTGGCTGTGCTACCGGAGCCACTCTCCTCAAGCTCAGCAGTCTCCTTGAAGAAAAAAAATTTCACTACACGGGTATCGACAATTCTCAAGCCATGCTTGACCAGGCCAGACTCAAGGCTGAACTTTTCTCAAAACAGGGACGGATACATTTCACTCAGGGAGATATTGTTGACGTGGAACAGCCATCCACATCCGCCTTTATTCTCAACTACACCCTGCAGTTTATCCGCCCCCTCCACCGGGAGAATTTCCTGAAACGAATCTACACCAACCTCGCACCTGGAGGTCTCTGTATTTTAAGTGAAAAAACAATTTCTCACCACCCAAGGTTGAATCGGCGCTACATTGACATCTACCATCAATTCAAAAAAGAACGCGGTTACTCTGAACTTGAGATTTCAAAAAAACGGGAAGCCCTGGAAAACATACTGATCCCTTGCTCCATGGAGGAAAACAGAACCATGCTGCAATCCGCCGGTTTTGTTGAAGTTGAACCTTTTTTTCAATGGTTCAACTTTGTCTCCTTTCTTGCCATAAAACCACTCTCTTGAAAATCACCATGAATTATATTGACCAGCTCCCCTCCACTGCAAAAGTCGATCAAATAATCAAAATCCATAAGCAAAAACGAAAATGGATTAATCAGGACAAAAAAGGCTTCCTTCGCTACCGACGCCCCCTTGAGGTTCTGGAAAAGTTTCCTGCGACAACCGTTGACTGCAGCCTTGATGCCGTAAAAATAGGTGACAAAGACGAAGTGTCGAAGAGTGACCTGCAAATAGTCGAATCCAATCTACGCAGCTTCAGCCCCTGGCGCAAAGGCCCATTTTCCGTCTTTGGCATTGATGTTAATTCGGAATGGCAGAGCCAGCGAAAATGGCAGCGTCTCCTCCCAAAACTTCCTGATTTAACGGATAAAGTGGTTGCTGACATTGGTTGCAGCAACGGCTACTACATGTTCCGTATGGTTCCCCAAAATCCAAGACTTGTTATTGGCCTGGAACCATCCGTTCAGCACTACTACTGTTTCAAAGGATTAAACAGTATGGCAGGCCAGACCAACCTGGAAATTGACCTGCTGGGAGTGGAACACCTGCCATTATTCCAGGAGTGTTTTGATGTGTTGTTTCTCATGGGAATTATCTATCACCGAAGCTCTCCGGTGGATACTCTGCGCGACGTCTTCTCTTCTCTAAAAAGTGGAGGGACTCTTATCCTTGAGTCCCAGGCTATTCCGGGGACAAGTGAGACAGCTCTCTTTCCTGAAAAGACCTATGCAAAAGTACCGGGAACCTACTTTGTACCCACTGGAAATTGTGTAAAAAACTGGCTCCTTCGTGCCGGTTTTTCAGATGTAGAACTCTTCTGTCAGCATCCCATGTCAAGTGTCGAACAGCGTCGAACAGACTGGATGGAATTTGAATCCTACTCCGACTTTCTTGATCCTCTGGAACCTGCAAAAACCGTCGAGGGTTACCCTGCTCCCGATCGGGTATTTCTTACAGGCCGGAAAAAATAACCCGCCATGCCAGCTTTTCTTGCCTTTGAATGCAAGTGTGGTAAACTTGCAATTAAATTGTCTTTTGGACGTAATGGTTTCGTGAAAACCTCATTTGCAGGGAGCAGATAATGGATCAGAAAAAATGTACACTCTATAGCGGTGGCCTTAAGGGTGCCGAAGCAACCTTTGGCGAATCAGCGGAAAAACATGGCATAAAAGAAATTATTTACACCTTTGAAGGCCACAAACTGAACCGTAATAAAAACTCTGTACTCCTGGCCAAAGAAGAACTGGAACGTGGTGATATCTCCATGGAGCTGGCATCGCGGATGCTTAACCGAACCTACTACGAAACTGAAAAAATCCGTAAAGTTCTGCAAACCATCTTTCATATGGTCAATAACGGCCATCAGGTCTTTGTTATTGGAACAATTATGGATGACAACTCCGTAAAAGGTGGCACAGGCTGGGCTGTTGAGCTGGCCAAACTCTTTAACCGTCCACTCCATGTTTTTGACCAACCGAAAAAACAGTGGTTTACCTGGAAAGACGGTGCCTGGAAAGAGGACACTCCTCTTATTGAATATGACACCTTTGTCGGTTCCGGAACCCGCTATCTGAACGATGCAGGCCGTGAAGCCATTGAGACCCTGTTCACCGATTCCTGCGCCGCAGCACAGCAAGGCAAATAACCATGACCGCAGACTGTCTTTTTTGCAAAATCGCTGCGGGTGATATTCCTGCCGAAAAGCTCTATGAAGATGACGAGATGCTTGCCTTCCGTGACATTGCTCCCCAGGCCCCTGTTCACTTTCTGGTTATCCCCAAAAAACATATCCAGGATCCGACGGGAGTTGCAGAGGAGGATGAAGGCCTTATCGGCAGAATGATGCGAACCGGTTCCAGGGTTGCCAAAGAAAATGGTATTACTGATTTTCGTCTGGTGTTTAACAATGGGGCAGAAGCCGGACAGACCGTATTCCATATCCATATGCATGTGCTCGGCGGACGCCCTCTGAACTGGCCTCCAGGTTAGCCCGCCCAGGCACCGTAGTATCGTTCGATCGTTTATGGTCACAGAGGAAGACCCTCTAACGGCCAAAACGATCGAATAAAATGCAGTACCTGTGACACTCCTGAACGTCTACCTGCCGTTTTCTTTTTTCTCCTCTAGCTCATCCCAGCGTCCGTACAATTCTTCCACATCTTTTTTAGCTTGTTCCAGGTCAGCCCAGACCGATTCCAGCAGTTGTGGGTTTGCCACGGTTTCAGGAGAGTCCATAAGTATTTGCAAACGTTCCTGCTCCCTTTCCCCTTCCATAATCTTCTCTTCTATCTGATCATACTCACGCTGATCCATGTAGGAAAGCCTGCCCGCCTTCTTCTGCTTTTCCTTTTTAGAAATAGCCAAACCCTTCTGCGATTCACTGGAATCGTTTTGTCCTTTTTTTCTTCCATTGAGATCTGCCAGCCACTGCTCATAATCAGCGTAAAAAGTTACGCCCCCCCTACCATCAAAGCCGAGCACCTGATCACAAACCGAGTCCAGTAAAAAACGATCATGACTCACCAAAACAAGTGCTCCTGGAAAATCGAGCAGACTCTCCTCAAGAATGTCCAATGACGGGATATCGAGATCATTGGTGGGCTCATCGAGTAGCAGAATGTCAGCAGGTTGCCGCATAAGTTCGGCGATCAGTATACGCGCCTGCTCGCCACCGGACAACTGCCCCACGGGGGTCTCCAGTTGATCTGCCCGAAAAAGAAAGCGCTGCGCCCAAGACACCACATGATATGAGGAGTCTCTGAAGACAATTGAATCTCCATCCGGCGCGAGAGCCTGACGGAGGGTTATTTCCCGATCAATGGCCTCACGTTTTTGATCAAAACTGACAATTCGTACATTTGGCGCGACTATAATTGTTCCACTATCGGCCTTCAAACCGTCATCTGCCGTACTTGCAGCAATGATCTGCATAAGTGTGGATTTGCCACAACCATTCCTCCCAAGCAGGCCAAGACGGCTGCCGGGTGATAGAACCATGTCCAGATCAGCAAAGAGCTTTCGCCCATCGTAACTTTTAGCTATCCCTTTGGACTCAAATAATTTCTTTGTTTTTCTGCCCGTGGCGTCAAAATCAATCCGTACCTGTTTTATAGATCGGTTCCTGTTCTTCACTTCAGTTAAATGTTCCTGCAGTTTATGAGCCGCATCAATTCGATAACGTGCCTTGGTTGCTCTCGCCTTAGGACCACGACTCAGCCACTCGGCTTCACGGCGCATTTTGTTGGCAAGACGATCTTCCAATTGCTGCTGCTGCATGAGAAACTGAACTCTCGCCTGAAGAAAATCAGAATATCCACCATCGACCTCAAACACCCCCTGTGGATACACAGCAGAGAGCTCCACCACCCTGTGAACTGTATTTTCCAGGAAGCGCCTGTCATGGCTTACCAGCAAAAAAGCATCGGGACTCTTTGGAAGGGCACCAGACAGCATTTTTTCAAGCCAGATCACACCTTCAATATCAAGATGGTTTGTAGGTTCATCCATGATCAGGATATCGGGCTGCACCACAAAACTACGACAAATTGCGAGCCTCTTACGCCAGCCACCGGAAAGAAGCTCCACCGCAACGGATGAATCCGGAAATTCTGCACGGGAAAGCAGAGCCTGGACCCTGTTGTAGCGCTCGGTCTCATCAAGATCAAGCGAGTCCAGTGCTGACTCAAGATTTTCTTCAATACTTGCCTGCTCCTGAAAGACATCAGCCTGAGCCAGGTATGCTGTACGTATATTTTTACGTAGGACCACCTTTCCTTCATCGGGATCGACACGACCGCAAAGTATTTGCAACAAAGTAGACTTACCGCTGCCATTGGGCCCTATAAGGCCGATACGGTCACCTTTATGTACTACAAAATCAATATGTTCAAAGAGGCGCTGTGCACCAAAAGATTTCCCAAGAGCCTGACAGGTTAGAAGATGAGACATACAATTCACTCAATTAATAAGAAAGTAATGAAAATTCGGACAAATAAACGACCAAAACGCCCATTTTTTATTGAAATTTAGACAATCAATGACTATAACGATTGGTAATCCGACAGAAGCTAATCAGGGGTATCCGCAAAGCAGCACACACTAGACTACCCTGCATATACAATACTACCTATCAAACCGCAATGAGTGACCGCTTACATATTATCCTCGCAGGTGATGAAGGGAAAGCTCGAACCTTTCTGTTCTCCAAACGCAGACTTAAACTCACCTGCTTCCTGACCATCGCACTTTTTATCACTCTGACTGTTATCAGTTACAATGCCTATCATTTCTTTTACACCAACAAGGTTCTGAGCAATCAAGTAACAGAACTGAACAAAAAGCTTCTCAACAGTAATCACTTAAAGGAAATGCTGGCACTGCAGGTTCAGGACCTCCAGGAACTGAACAGTAACCAAAAGGAGAACTTCCAACAGGAAAAGGCAACCCTTCTCAATACTGCTGTCTCCGAACTTGAAGAACGCAGCGGCATGATCGAGCGCATCATGTCGAACATCGGCGTGGAGGTAAAAGATGTAGTAAAAGACAGCAGCAACTCGGGTGGTCCTTTTATTGCGCCTAAAGAATCTGTTGGAGCAGACCTTCTCTACCGCTCAGATCGCTATATGGAAACAATAAGCCTTCTTCCCCTGGGACGTCCTGTACCGGGTCTTGTAACTTCAAAGTTTGGCCACCGCACAGATCCGTTAAATGGAAAAAAAGGATTCCATTCCGGAGTTGATTTTCGTGGACGTAGTGGTCAAGACATTATTGCCACGGCAGATGGAGTTATCAGCAAAGCATTTTTTAACGGCAGTTACGGAAAATACATTGAGATCAACCATGGCAATGGCTACACCACAAAGTTTGCCCATATGAAAAAACTTCTTGTCAAACGTGGTGACAGGGTAAAACGCGGCCAGGCTATTGGTACCTTGGGAAACAGCGGCCGCTCCACCGGGCCTCACCTTCATTATGAAGTGTGTCTCAATAAAAAACCTGTCAATCCAAGTAAATTTATGCGGGTCGACAAACTCTCCCAGGTTCTGATCATTCCACAACTAAATACCAAGAAGAAACAGAAGATCAAATTTCCACTAACGGCCCAAAATACACGCACCGCTTCACCCGTTGCCCTGGAGAAATAATATGGCTCTATTCAATAAAAAAGACAGCTTTGAACAGGAAAACGAAAAAGCTGAAAAAGAAGTTATCTCTTCTATTATTGACTCTCGAATGACCATTAAAGGAGAATTACTGTTTGAAGGCAAAGCCCGGATTGACGGCACCGTTGAGGGAAACATCAAAGGGGAACACCTTATCCTCAGTGAGGGTGGAAAAATAAATGGTAACATCGAGGTCGCAACCTTTGTCTGCCACGGTACCCTGAAGGGAGACGTTAGGGCCAGCATGGTAACAGCCAGAAAAACCTGTCAGATCCACGGACTTATTGAAAGTAACAGCCTCAGCGTAGAACCCGGTGCCGGACTCAGCGGGGAAATGAAGATAGCAAATAAAGAGCTCCATCTTGTGAATGACAACAACGGTGCCTCCCTGAAAGCCAATGGTTGAACGACCCCCTATCCAGCCGAACGATCTCCCAAAACCTTCCAATCGAATTGCCTGTCCTGAGTGCGGCAACGACGAAGAGTTCTACGAAATTGCTGAAAATGCTGTTATTACAACCCTCTATACCCAGAATGACGATGGGAGTTTCACCCCTCAGGAAGACACGTCCCAGGTACTAGGTGACATAAAACTGATTTGTGGACAGTGCAGCAAAGACCTCACAATGTTCCATCAGCGTTTTTCGGAAATGCTCTTTTGACCAATCCACCCCGTGTCATCACTAGCAATCAGAATATCCCCGAACTTTTCCACATGCTCACATCCGGTGATATCATTGCCTGCCGACTCCGCCTGAAATACGAGGAAGAACATCTCCTCCTTGACCTTGTGGAAAGGGGGATACAACTCATCCCGTCCGCCTCGTCACAACTTGCCAGCCGTTCCAAAACCTATCAAGCTCGCCTCTTTAGTCCTTTTATGATCCCCCACACCGTTGTCATTTATGACATCCATGGGCTCCTTGATACCGTTTCACTCTACGGTCGCTATTCAATAAAAAAAGTTGTACTCAAACACGATAGAAAAAATGCAGGTCTTGGTATCCATCTCTTTAGGGATATCGAAGATGTTTACACCCAGGCAGCAAACAATGTCCTCCCCTATCCCTTTGTCCTTCAGCCATTTACTGACAACAGCCGGGACATACGAGTCATCATTCTTGATAGCTATATCGAGGCATATGAACGAAATAACCCTGATAATTTCCGTAACAATCTCCATTGCGGTGGCCAGGCCACCAGCTTCCCATTGAATGCGACACAACTGGATCTCTGTCGAAAAGTCATGGAGCGGGGATCATTTCCCTACGGACATCTTGATTTAATGATCACCGAAAAATCGGAGACATACCTTGCTGAGATTAACTTACGGGGGGGGATAAGAGGAGCTGCCATTGACCCTGGCAGCTATCAAAAGAAAGTAAAGGCGATAGAGACAAATCTTCTTCAGGAAAAACTGTAACTATCCAGGGCACTTCATTTTCGGTCATGTAGCCCTCTCCATAGAGCCAAATTCTTATGGAGGTGCTAAATGACCGAACCTAAAAAACCCTGAACAGTTACACAAGAGTACTCGAAGTCTGCGCTTATCTCTTTCAGGGTGCATTTCATGCTTTCCCTGTTTTTCTTACTGTTACACTGAATAGTTACGAAAAAGTATAAGTACAACTGAAAAAACACATCAAGGAAATATCAGGCCTTGGGATTATTTAAGCAAAAAAAAAGGCGTTATCCCGTACGGGATAACGCCTTTTTTTGACTACTAAAACCTTAGTCAGTTATGTAATTTATACACAACCGGTAGGTTTAGGAAGACCAGCCATCTTACAAGCACCTTTACCAGGTCCTGATGGGAACAGCTCGTAGATTCTCTTAAGAGGAAAACCAGTGGTTTTGGAGAGAATACGTACCATTGGAGCAATACCGTTTTTCTTGTAGTACTCACGAAGAGCGTCAATTACTTTGTGATGCTCGTCGGTGAGTTCTGAAATACCCTCAACACTCTTTACGTAATCGATCCAATCATCGTTCATGTCATCCATACCGTTGAGCAGGAATCCATCTTCATCACAGTTGTAGCTGTTTCCGTTGTGTTCTATTGTAGGCATCTTAATCCTCCGTAAAAATATTGTTTGTGGCTTTCACCGTTTCTGTTTCTGAAGTAATGACAGCCTAATTACTATAGACAGGTCGCTTTGTCAAGTGAATGAGTAATCATTTTCCAGCATCTGAAAGAGTCCATATCTCAGCATGAAACTGTACTTATTTATCAGGTTGTCCAGCGTACGTAACAAAGTGACCACAATTATTCAAGGAAACAGTAAGATAGATTACGCAACCCATTTTAACGAAAAGTTACCCCCTTTGATGAGGCGTAGAAAACAAAGCACTTAAATAGTAAGCTAAATTTGTTACAAGCAACTTCAACACCGTTTTTTCTTGCACTGCCCCTTCAGAAAAGGTAAATTTTTGTGACTTCAATTAACTGCATTCTTTATTTTGCTCAGCCTGATTTTTTTGGATTATTTTTCCTTCTACAATCAACTTTTACTGCTCACTAAAGAACACTCATAAATTTTTCACCACAGAGAACATACTATGCTGCAAATTTTTCGGGACAAATCACAGTCTACTTTTATCCAGGCCATCGTTTTAGTTATCGCTCTTGTGTTTATTTTCTGGGGAGTTGGTGCAAATATGATGGATACCCGTGAGGCGGCCATTGTTGTCAACGATCAGGAAATCAGTTATCAGGAATACCAGCGTACCTACGACCAACTCCTTTCCGGCTATCGCCAGCAATTCGGTGGATCTGTTCCCGAAGAACTTTTAAAAAGCCTTGGCTTGAGTGAACAGGTTAAGAACCAGCTCATCCAACAGGTGCTTCTTCGTCAGGGAGCCGAGGCCATGGGATTGCTAGTATCAGCTCCAGAAGTACAGAGAAACATTCAAGAGATGGTTCAATTCCAGGAAAACAACTCTTTTAACATTGAAAAGTATAAAACGCTTTTGGCCTCCAACCGACTCACCCCTCATAAATATGAGACATCACAGCGCATTGACATGCTTTCTGCCAAGGGAGTGCAGGCGATAGGTTCCTTTGCCACAACCGTCACCGATGCTGAAATTAACGATCTTTACCAGCAGGCCAAAGAAACTGTCACCCTCGATTTTATTCAAATCAACCCTACTGACTTTACTGCTAAAGTAATTATTGAAGAAGCTGCCCTTGCAAACTGGTTTGAAGAAAACAAAGGAAATTACAAAACTGCGCCCCAGGTGAAAATCAAATTCCTCTCTTTTCAATATGATGCTGAATCTGAAAAAACGGCAAACACTAATAGCAATCGAGCTATTGTTTTCCAGAAGGCAAATGACGCCTATGAAGGAATAATTTCTGCTGGAAGCCTGCAGGAGTACGCCAATATTCATCCAGAGGCAAACATTCAGGAAACTGACTTTTTCTCACACCTGACCCCTCCTAGCACTCTGGACAATGACCCATCGGTTCAGAACAAAGCATTTTCCCTGAAAACCGGAGAACTCAGCTCACTCATTGAATCGCCCACCGGATATTCCATTCTCTTTGCAGAAGCTACCCAGGCTCCTGAGATCCCAGCACTTGATGATGTCAAAGAACAAGTCACCAAGGACTACAGAGTGGCTCAATCAAAGACTCTCGCTCGTAAAAAGAGTGAAGAAATCCTAAAAACTCTACAGGGTGGTGACAAACTATCCGACCTTGGAAAAGCCAACAATCTGGAAACCAAAGAGGCCAGCCTGTCACGTAGTTCGGACGGCCCCGAAACCAATGGCTTCCCGCCAACCTTACGGATGGATGTCTTTTCACTCAGTAGCAGCCAGCCTCTGCCAGAGGAGCCTGCCGTGGTTGGTGAAGATCTCTATCTCTATCAGTTTACAGCAAGAACACTCCCTGATCCAGCTGCGATGACAGCAGAAGAGAGAGAACAATTCAGCACACAACTTCTCAGTGTCAAACAGGAGCGTATCCTTATTGCATGGATTCGCCATCAGGAACGGGCAGCCGATATCTTCACAAACCGAAACATCGAGTAATTCTCTTCCAAAAGCAACGATACCTGGGCAAATACGGAGTAGGCGAAAAATTCCGAATACAACATACAACACCCAGGTATCTGAAAGATATTCTGGTTACGTCCACTCATCACTTCTTCAATGTGTACGGAAAACGATCCACATCTTACTGACCCCACAAGGGTCCCATTCATTTTTGCTCCAGAAAAAAGCTTACCATACTGTCAATAATCCCTGTTATCTTTGCCAACTTTTCCATCTGAACAAATCGATTTCAGGATATTCTTTCGTTTATCTTTCATCCATGATATGATGAATAGTTTCTTTCATCCTGTTGCACAGGTTCCACGGTTTATCTCTTTCGGGGGCTAGGCTTTAAAACTGCACCACCATAATAATAAAAAATGCCAGACCCTAGCAGCGATTTACTTCAAAACTACGACAAACTCACCCCTTTTGAGCAGACTCTTCTTCAATTCCAATCCATTGTCTATGAACCTGCCCACACAACTCTGATCGTCAACTGCCTGCGCAAACTCGACATTCGCAGCCCACGCGGCAATCGACCCACAGCTGCCAACCTAAACCATTATTTTACAAAATTTCAGGAGGCTGGACTAGTTACAAAGGAACGACAATGTTCCTCCCATCTTGTTGAAAAATTGAGCCGCATTGCCGTTGAAGAAGGTACTTTTGCAACATATGCCAAGGTGATTCGAAAAGAGGCTCCCGTTTCCTACTATTATGGAAAGTGGACAACCCGCTGCTGGCGTGCCATGCGTGAAATGCGAATTGGTATCTACACTCAGGATTTCACTGTTATAGATGATGCCCTTGAGTTCCTCTCTGGACAATGCCGTGATATTCTTTCACCATTACCGCCCACGGTTCACGTAACCACCGGGCCTTTTGATTCCACATGGTTCAGGAGTCTTGCTCCGTCCTTTCAATTTTTCCTGCTTAACGACATTCTCCGTTACGAACAGTCGACCCTGACCAGCTACCCTGAAATACTCACCTATTTACAGGAAGAGACAGGGCTGGAGGAACTCAGCCAGGATGAGAAACTCCCCTTTCAGCGCATCCTCTTCAATCAATATATTTTCAGAGGCCGACTTGCCGAGGCAAAACAACTCGTTACAGAGAACAATGAAAGTTTTGTAGGAACCGGAGCAGCTGGTACTCTTGCCTTTCTTTCAGGGAACAAAGATTTAACCACTGAGTTGTTTGAACAGGATCTGGATTTTCTTCGCGACCTGACTGGTAGTGAAAAAGCAGCCTTCTTCGGACCCATCGGTCTCTTCCATGCACTGGCTGCCCTGCAGAATGACCAGACTGACCAGGATCAGAGAGTCGCTCACCAGATCGGTATCGCTCTTTCACTCTTTACTGAAAGTGTTGAAGAAAAAGCCTACCAGGTACTTGCCACCTTCTTACAGATACGAAACAGCACCGCTCTTCCAGGTGAAGAAACGAACTTCCACAAGGACGATGAACCGCACAGTCTCACCATCCTTTTCACCGCCCTTTCACAATACTGGCTGAATTCCAGCCTCCAGCCTGAAGTGAAACGTCATGTGAAAAGCCTTTTCCAACAGGCTCTTTCCAATGATTTCCATTTCTTTTCTCTTAACCTTGCAGCCATTCTGGCAGGGGTTGAAGATGACAAAGAAGAATACACGGAGACTATTGACCGACTGAAACAGGAGACAGGACTCATACCACTCATTGACATCCTCCAATCCGAAGAACCGTGGAAACGAAATCTGCTAGCCCTGATCCAGGTCACCGCATCACCTCAGGAGTCCAACAATTCCATGCACGAACGGCTCATCTGGATGGTGGAGTACAAGAATGAGAAGATGCACATTAACCCTAAAGAGCAGAAACGAAACGCAACTGGAAGCTGGAGCAAGGGTAGACCCATTTCCCTGTCCCGCCTTTATACCGGAAAGCTCTCCTATCTGACCGTTCAGGACAGGAAGATCTCAGCATGTATTCAAAAGCAGGTCAATACTGAAACCCATGGCATCAGCTACCATTTTGAAATGGATAAGACATTGCTTGCCATGATCAACCATCCCCTACTCTTCTTTGCCAAATATCCAGAGACCCCGGTTGAGTTTGTCAGTGGGGAACCGGAACTCCTGGTCGAAGAACGTGGCAATCAACTCCATATCTGCTTTGCGCAGGAAGTCACGGAAGCCAATATTACAATATTCCAGGAGACTCCCACCCGTTACAAAATCATCGAAATCAACGACAATCACCGCAGAATTGCCCAAATTACCGGCACAAACGGCCTTATCGTCCCCGTCGATGCCAGCGAACAGGTACTCACTGCCATAGGCAACATTTCGTCTTTCATGACGGTACATTCAGCCATTGCAGCTGATATACAACCTGGCACAATAACCAATATTGAACAGGTTGAAGCAGACTCCACCATTTATATGCACCTGCTACCCTATGGTAGCGGTTTTAGACTTGAAATGTTCGTTAAACCCTTTGTAGGCGGTGGCCATTACCTCAAACCGGGACAGGGGGTCGAAAACATTATCGCCGAAGTGAGAGGGCAACGACTCCAGACCAGACGTAATCTTTCCCTGGAAGAACATATGGCCCGCGAAGTAGAAGAATCCTGCCCGATTCTTGATCTGGCCATTGACCTTGAACAGGAAAACGATCGTGAATGGCACCTTCTTAATCCAGATGATTGTCTTCAGGCTCTTCAAGAGTTACAGGCCATCCAGGACCGTGTGGTGATTGAGTGGCCTGAAGGCGAAAGACTCAACATCAGCCATCAGGCTTCTTTAAAAAATCTCAACCTCAAGGTCCGAACCAGTCAGGAAAACTGGTTTGCACTCTCCGGCGAACTTAAGCTTGATCAGGACACGGTTATTGACCTGAGGGAGCTTCTCGCCAAGGTAAAAACATCTCGTGGCCATTTTATTCAAATCAAAGAAGGTCAATTCATTGCCCTGACTCAGGAATTCAAAAAGAAGCTGGAAGAAATCAATCTCTATTCAGAAGGAATGAGTGACGGAGAAGACGGTGAACTCCTTATCCATCATCTGGCAGCAATTCCACTAGAAGAGCTTGTTGACCAGGCAAAGGCCCAGGTGGATGACGGCTGGCGTGAGCAGATCAAGCGTATCCATGAAAGTCAGTCTTTCAAACCGGTGCTGCCATCAACTCTCCGCGCCGAACTACGTGACTATCAGCATGAGGGTTACAACTGGCTATCCCGCCTGGCCCACTGGGGTGTGGGGGGTTGTCTTGCCGACGATATGGGGCTTGGTAAAACCGTCCAGGCGCTTGCCGCCATGCTATCACTGGCAACAGATGGCCCGTCACTTGTTATTGCTCCGACATCGGTTTCCAACAACTGGCAAACCGAGGCTAATCGATTTACGCCAACACTAAACATTAAAACGCTATCCGGGAAAAACCGGGCAGAGACCATTGCCGAACTGGGGAAATTTGACATACTGATCACCACTTACACCCTGCTCCAACAAGAAAACGACCTGCTCTCTGCAGTCAAATGGCAAACCGTAATCCTTGACGAAGCCCAGGCCATCAAAAATGCAGCCACTAAACGATCAAAGGCTGCCATGGCACTGAAAGCCCGCTTCAAACTGATCACCACGGGAACACCCGTTGAAAACCACCTGGGTGAACTCTGGAACCTGTTTCACTTTATCAACCCCGGCCTTCTTGGGACCCTTAGCCGTTTCAATGAACGCTTCGCCGTCCCAATTGAGCGTTACCACAACCGTGACGCCAGACTCAAGCTCAAAAAGCTTATTCGACCCTTTATTCTACGCCGCATTAAATCACAGGTACTGGAAGAGTTACCACCACGTACTGAGATTACGCTGGATGTTGAGATGAGTGAAGAAGAAAAACTCTTCTACGAAGCTCTCAGACAAAATGCGCTCGAAGTTCTGGATAATAACAGGGAGAAAAAGGCTCGTCATCTCCAGATTCTTACCGAAATCATGAAACTGCGTCAGGCCTGTTGTAACCCAAGGCTGATCACAGCTGACACCAATATTGGCAGTGCCAAACTAAAAGTATTTGCCTCCGTCGTTGACGAACTTCTCGGTGGGGGCCATAAGGCTCTTATTTTTAGTCAGTTTATCGGGCATCTTTCAATTCTGCGTGAACACCTTGACGCCAAAGGCATCAACTATCGCTACCTTGATGGCTCTACCAGCACCCCCAAACGGAAGCAGGAAGTCGATAGATTCCAGGCAGGCGAAGGGGATCTTTTTCTTATCAGCCTCAAGGCAGGAGGCCTTGGCTTAAACCTTACGGCAGCTGACTATGTCATCCATATGG
This sequence comes from uncultured Desulfocapsa sp., assembly GCA_964538055.1. Classification (GTDB taxonomy): domain Bacteria; phylum Desulfobacterota; class Desulfobulbia; order Desulfobulbales; family Desulfocapsaceae; genus Desulfocapsa. The sequence continues at coordinate 28,014 of CAZIDU010000052.1, forward strand.
ATCCATGGTGGAACCCTGCCGTTGAAGACCAGGCCTCGGATCGTGCCCATCGAATTGGTCAGAAAAGACCTGTGACTATCTATAGACTGGTATGTAAACATACCATTGAAGAAAAGATTGTAAAACTACACCAGGAAAAACGGGATCTGGCAGGAAGCCTCTTGGAAGGATCAGATATGAGTGCCAAGATGACCAGCGAGGATCTGCTGGATCTGATTCGCGGCAAGTGATACAACCTGAACACTCTGCGGGGGATATATCCCCCGCAGAGTGTTATTGGAAAGGGCTTAAAACACAAACAGTTTAGAAAGTACTCAAAAACAAGACCAGCACTCTCCTTTACGTAACTTGTATGATGATTTATTGAGTGAAACGATTTAATAAATCATCTGTGAAAA
>CAZIDU010000053.1:0-28293 GCA_964538055.1 uncultured Desulfocapsa sp.
GTAGCTTAAGAAAAGTAGAACTTGTGCTACATAATTTTACAGGAAACTTCAGTTAAGGTATTTCAACAATTTAAAAGAAACAGATACATCCTGGTTAATAAGCCTCTCAAGGGTAGTCACGTCAAATTCTGTTCTATTTACCTCGGTGATTAATTGAAGCAGGGTTAACTGTGACGAAGGAATATCTTTATTTTTGAGGATTTCGGGTTTAGCAAAGAAATATCCCTGAAAGTACACAAATCCCATATCAAGGGCCTGTTGGAATTCATCGTAGGTTTCAATTTTTTCTGCTAATAATTTGCATTTGTACTGTTTAATTATTGCGACTATTTTCTCTATCTCTTCGATGGGAGTGAGGCGAAAATCAATTTTTATTACCTTTGCTATTTTAACGAGAGGGAGCCACTCATCCGTAAATACAAAATCATCGAGTGCCAGGTCATAACCTTTAGCAACAAGCGACTTACATGAATCGATGACTTCTTCTGTTGGATGGACGTCTTCAAGCACTTCCACCACAACATTTCCAGCTGGAAGCATGGTAGGTGCGCCCTTAAGCAAGAGATCTTCAGTGAAATTTATAAAAGTCCTGTGTCCACCAGATATCTGCTCTATACCAACGGTAAAAAAAGATGATGATAGAAGACTTGAAGTGGCCGTTTCACCGTCCATATCAGGAAAGGCATTGGTCATCCCTGTTCGAAACAGCAATTCGTAGGCATATAACTTCTTGTGGGTGTCAAAGATAGGTTGTCTGGCAACAAAAACATCCATAATGTATTGAAAACTCGTAAAATAAAAGATTATAGTGTGGTACAGGTCAGCATATCAGATCGAAAGATGTGAACGCAAACGCTCTTCCCAGGATCCGTTGCCGAAATCGATTTCAATTTTTCTAGCTGATTCATCTTCGATGCTTATTGTCAGCAGCAATCGTGTATCCGGGATGAGACTACCTGCTCTTTCAGACCATTCTATCACGCATAAGCCTGAAAGATAAAAGAATTCTTCAAAACCCAGGTCCTCAACTTCAGTTTCATCGGAAAGACGATAAAAGTCAAAATGATACAACGGTAATCGTCCTGGATATTCCTGTAAAATTGAAAAACTTGGACTTGTTACGTAGCAGGATTCGGGTACATCAAGACCCCTTGCCAACTCCTGAGTGAGTGCAGTTTTACCTGCGCCAAGGTCGCCACTCAGACAGATAACATCCCCTGGCAGTGCGAGACGTGCAAGAAGATGGCCAAAGGAGCGTGTCTCGGATAAATTTCCAATATGAATACTGCATGCTGTCATTGGCAAATTCGTTCTTTAGCAAGGGTGAAGATAATGGAAGTTCCCATGCCAGGCTGTGAATTTATTTCCATTTTACCACAGAGAATTTTCATCCTCTCAGCGATTGCCTGTAACCCAATCCCTCTGGTTTTACCCGTTGATCTGGAAACTTCTTCAACATCAAAACCACAGCCATTGTCATGAACAGCAAGAATAATATCATTATCCACAAGGTTTGCCCGAACCTGAACATTAGTAGCATCGGCATGTTTAACAACATTGTTGAGTGACTCCTGAAGAAGTCGATATATATGCCTCTGTTCCTTGACTGAAAAAAATTGACCAATGGGTTCCATCTTAATATCAATTTCGACTTCAGCATGTTCGAGAAATCCGGATATAAGGTTTTCAAAAGCAGCATCTATACCAAGATGATCCACCATCATTGGCCAAAGTTCACGGGAAAGATTTCTGACGTTTTCAATCTGTAAGTTCACATATTGCCGTAACTCACGAAGCCCCTCTATTACCAGATCTTTTTTACAATTTGCATTATTATAAAGGCTGTTTTCCATAGCTCGGAGCTGCAGTTTCAGAGCGGCCAGGGATTGACCGAATTCATCGTGCAATTCCATGGCCAGGCGACGCCGTTCATCATCCTGAGCAGTAATCAACATGGCAGAAAGATCACTAAGTCTCTCTTCGGATAAACGCAGCTGTTCTTCGGCAATTTTTCGCTGGGTAATATCACGTATCATCGAACCGACGACACATTCTCCGCCGGAAAGATCAATGCGGAACAAGTTCATCTCCATATCAAGATAGTCAAGATTCTTTTTCTGTATCTTTACTTCTCTTGGATGTGGAGGGCGATTACTGCTCAGAAGCATGGCAATCTCTTCTTTAACGATACTGCGATCATCCGGATGCAGGGCTAATCGTAGTGTTTTTTCAAGAAACTCCTCATCGTTATATCCTAGCAGTGTCTCAACTGCAGGGTTTGCATAGAGCCCCCGGCCGGCAACATTAAAAAGAATAATGATGTCCTGGGTTGCCAGAGCAAACTTTCTGAATCGTTCTTCACTTTCACGAAGCGATATTTCAAGGGTTTTCCTTCTTTGGACGTCCCGCTCAAATTCAATATTGACATTGAGGAGCTTCTGGTTTGCAAGTTTAAGATTCTTATTTTTTTCAGCAAGTTCTTCGGTCAATGAAATATTTATTTTCTTCAGCTGATAAAGATCTCGCGCTCTTTCAATTACCTGACCTTACTCGTTTCTGTCCCAGGGCTTGAGAATGTATTGATAAATTCGGCCAAGGTTAATGGCGTCCAGGATGTACTCTACCTGACTATGTGCCGTAAGGAGTACACGGATAGGATCCGGGTCAACATCATACATCCTGCTGAGCATTTCCGTTCCACTGATTCCAGGCATTCGCTGATCTGAAATCACAAGTCCGATATCTGGAGTTTTTTCAAAACAGCGCAATCCCTCTTCACCCGAAAGAGCTGTGACTATTTCATACCTGTCCTGAAAGATCATTCTGAAATTGAGAATGTTGATTTCTTCATCATCAACAAATAGAATTTTAAATGGAATCATTCTGTTTCCCTCTTAATTGTCGGTGGATGCAGTTTTTTCATCCTTGTTCCACCAGGTCATAAGGAGCTGATAATGATTATAATATAATGGCAGGGTATCTGGTTGGCTGAACTTGTCATGATATGCCAGGCGGTGCACATTAAGATACCAGTTCGGCACAAGATAATATCCATACCAGAGAATCCTGTCCAATGCCTTACAGGCTGCGGTAAGTTCTTCCTGGGTTTTTGCGTAAATAATTTTTTCAACCATGGCATCGACGACAGGATTTTTGATACCTGCTAGATTTTTGGACCCCGGGTGATCGGCAGACTCGGAATGCCAGAAGTTTTTCTGTTCATTGCCTGGAGACAAGGATTGCCCGTACACGTGGACTATCATATCAAAATCAAATTTTTGGACGCGTTCTGTATAAAGAGCCGGGTCAATAGTTCGATAATCGACAACAATACCAAGTTTTTTCAAGTTGTTGACATAGGGAGCCATAACTCTTTCAAAGGAGGGAGAGACAAGAAGAATCTCAAAACGAAAAGGCGTCCCATCCGCGTTTTGCAGAACTCCATCCTTAACGATCCAGCCGGATTCCCGAAGAAGTTCTTTTGCCTGTCGCAGATTTGCTCGCATTCCCCCATTAGCATCTGAATGCGGAGCACCAGGAGCTGTGGAGAAGACCTCCCCTGGAAGGCTGTCCTTAAAAGGCTCAAGGTAGGACAATTCCAGTCCCGATGGCAATCCATTTGCTGCCAGATAGGAATTGCTGAAGAATGAACTGCTTCTTGTGTATTGATCATAAAAGAGCGACTTGTTTGTCCAGTCAAAATCAAAAGCAAGCCCGAGTGCCTGACGCACTCGCACATCATTAAACAGGAGCCTACGGGTGTTCATCAGAAAACCCTGAATTCCGGCATTATTCTGATGTGGAAAGCGTTTCTTGATCAGTTGCCCATCTTCAAAGCGCTTCCCAACCATATCGCGCGCCCATTGCTTGGCAATATTGACCAGCATAAAGTCGAACTCACCTGCCTTAAAGGCCTCAACCGCCACAATTTGGTCCTTATAATAGTTAACGACTATACTGTCAAAATTATACATCCCCTTACGTGTGGGATGACTTGCTGCCCAGTAGTCAGGGTTTCTCTCATAAGTGATGGAACGGCCTTGATTAAAACTCTTTACAATATAAGGCCCTGAACCAACAGGGGCTGTCATTGCATCTTTATAATCCCCACCATCAAAGGGATATTTTGTGTAAAATGCTCTGGACATCACAGGAATCTGAGATGCGATCATATGGAGTTCACGGTTGGCACGACTAAAAAGAAACTGTACCCGATGGGAATCAAGCACCTTAGCCTCTTGTATATCCTGATAATAATATGGGTAAAAAGGATGAACTTTGTCACTCTTAAAGATTTCAAGTGAAAACTTGACGTCCTCAGGCGTTACAGCACTCCCATCTGAAAATTTGGCATTTTTATTTAGAGTAAAGATCATGGAAAGGCGATCGCCAGAAAGCTCTATATCACTGGCAATAAGGCCATATTCCGCAAAAGGCTCGTCGAGTGATCCCACGGCGAGAGGTTCAAAGACAAATATTTCAAGTCCAAATGGAGCTGTTCCCTTCAGGGTGAAAGGGTTCATTTTGTCGAAACTTCCATTATCGTGGAGCAGAAGTTTACCACCCTTTTTGGCCATTGGAGATACGTAGTCAAATTGTTTAAATTCAGGACCATACTTCAGTACACCATCAATGGACACACCGTGGGCAGCAAAAGCGATTGAGGTATAACTAATGTAAAAACAAAGTGTTATTAATAAAGAGAAACATGACGACATTGTTTGGTCTCCGGTAACAGGTAAAATTACGAATGTATGGCAAGTGCTTCTCATCGCACCTGAAGGATTATCTTCTGGCAACAGTATCATTTCTGGGGTAATATGTCAGGTTTTCCTACGAAGTTATAGAGATTATAATAGCAAAAAGCAGCAAAATTTTTCACCACTATTCAGTTACAGTTCAGAAGTTAGGGGAATATCGCGCCCTACTGAATAGTTACCTTTTTTCTTTTTAATTAGGAGTACGCACATGGGAAAAACTATAACCCAGAAAATATTTGATGCTCACTTACGAGACAGCCCGACGCCAGAAAATATGGTGCTTGATCTGGATGTCGTCCTGTGTCACGAAATCACCACCCCCATTGCCATCATGGATCTGATGGAAAAAGGCATGGATAGGGTTTTCGATCCGACTAAAATTAAAGCGGTAATCGACCACGTTACTCCTGCCAAGGACTCAAAAACTGCAGCGCAGGGAAAAATAATGCGCGAATGGGCAAAACGACAGAATATCAAAGACTTTTTCGATGTTGGTGAGAATGGTGTCTGCCATGCCCTCTTCCCTGAAAAAGGATTTATACGCCCCGGCAACACTGTTATCATGGGGGATTCGCATACCTGTACCCATGGCGCTTTCGGAGCATTTGCTGCAGGAGTTGGAACCACTGATCTCGAAGTAGGCATCCTGAAAGGTGTTTGTACCTTCAGGACTCCGATATCCATGAAAGTTGTGATCACAGGTGAACTAAAGGAAGGAGTGGTTGCTAAAGATGTTATCCTTGCAATCATTAAAAGAATTACCGTCAACGGCGCAACGGATAGAATAATTGAGTTTACGGGACCGCTGGTTGACACGATGAATATGGCAGCCCGTATGACTCTGTGTAACATGGCCGTTGAGGCAGGAGCGACCAGTGGTCTCTGTTATCCCGACCGCGTTACTGCTGAATATCTCTGGAAATTCATAAAAGATGATTACACAACCATCGATGCAGCAGTGGAAGAGTTTACAAAATGGCATTCGGATGCTGATGCCGAGTACGCTGAAGTGATAGAGCTGAATGTATCCAATCTTGTGCCACAGGTAACCTTTGGGTATAAGCCTGACCAAGTAAAAGATATCAAAGAAATGGAAGGAACTCCAGTTGATCAAGTCTATATCGGATCCTGCACCAACGGCCGTATCGAAGATTTACGTCAATCTGCTGCTATCCTTAAAGGTAAAAAGCTTGCAGCCGGAGTTCGGGGCATTGTAACTCCTGCGACTCCTGCTATTTATTCGCAGGCTCTCGATGAAGGTATCATTAAGATTTTTATGGATGCTGGCTTTTGCGTCTTAAACCCGACCTGTGGTGCCTGTTTAGGGATGAGTTCCGGTGTGCTTGCAGAGGATGAAGTCTGTGCCGCCACCACCAACAGAAACTTTAGTGGCAGGATGGGTAAAGGAGGCATGGTTCATCTTATGAGTCCAGGCTCAGCTGCCGCTACGGCCATAACCGGAACCATCAGCGATCCTAGACAATTTCTCGTTCAATAGAGGTAACCGTATGAAAACATTTGGAGGTCCTGCAATACTGCTGGACAGAGACGATATAAACACCGATGAGATTATCCCGGCGAAATACCTCACCGAAATCACCAAAATCGCCCTCAAATCACACCTGCTTGAAGACCTGCTGCTTGATGGTAAGGCCTTTGACAGCCATTCGCCGGAAATGAATGAAGCAAAGGTTGTCATTGCAAGAGCAAATTTTGGTTGCGGATCGTCACGAGAACATGCTGTATGGGTATTTGAAGTAAATGACATCAACGTGGTTATCGCTTCCAGTTTCGCACGAATATTCAGGCAGAATATGTTTAACTGCGGTATTCTTGCTATGGAGTTAAGCGAAGGCGATATCAATGCAATATTTGCCATGTCTGGAAAACTGAGTGTTGCAGTTGATATGGAACAGGAACTAATCAATGTACATTCGGACGATGCTGCACTAGCCGATATGCAATGTTCATTTTCTCTCAACTCGTATGACAAAAACCTGGTGAGTGCCGGCGGCTGGCTTGCCTATGCCGACGCAAACTACTAGAAACTATACAATTAACGAATCGACTCAGAAGTTAGGTAAATATTCAGCCCCGCTGAATATTTACCTGTTTATCAAAAAAAAGGGCTCCTGACGCATCAGCATCGGGAGCCCTTTTCCTATTCCTTTATTTTGTTGGATTTTACAGCCCACACTCCTGCAGCTTAGAGATCATTTCCTGCTGCTCCTCGCTGAGCTCTTTTGGAATATCAACAGCCACCTTCACATACAGGTCACCTCGACCACTGTGTGGTCCCGACGGTAAGCCATATCCCTTTAACCGTAACTTGGCATCGTTCTGGACACCTGCAGGGACATTCACCTTAAATTTCTTACCTTCAAGGGTTTCAACATCAACTTTCGCACCTAAGCATGCCTGGCTATAGGGAATTTTTCGCTCAAAAATAAGATTGTTACCATCCCTCTGATAATCCTTGTGGGGTAAAACATCAACTTTCAGAAAAAGATCTCCGGGCATTCCGCCATTGGGCGCTTGTGCTCCCTTTCCCTTCAACCGGAGTTTTTTTCCAGTTTCAATTCCTTTCGGTACCTTTACGGTAACATTTTTGCTGGTTCCATTATTTCTAAGGGCGATACTCTTTTCGGCACCGTTCAAAACATCTTCAAGAGTTACCGAAAGCTGATAGGTCACATCCTGCCCTTTGGCAGGTGGATGACAGCCACCGCCACCGCATCCTCCTCCTGCCGCCTGTCCAAAAATCGAACTAAAGCCACCGCCACCGCCCATGGTCGATCTGACGTTTCCACTACGACCTGCGCCCCCAAAGCCAAACTGGCCCAGGATATCATCCATATTAAAATTCCTGAAGATATCTTCCTGGGAGTAGCGCTGTCTGAAGTCCGTTGAACCATAGGTGTCATACTGTTGCTTCTTTTCGGGATCAGACAATACAGCGTATGCTTCACTTATTTCTTTAAACTTATCTTCGGCTGCCTTGTTTCCTTGGTTTTTGTCAGGATGATACTTTAGAGCCATTTTTCGGTAAGCCTTTTTTATTTCCTGAACAGAAGCCCCTTTGGCAACTCCTAATATTTCGTAATATTCCATATATATTCCCCAACTATAACAATTTACTTGAGCTGACTCAACGAAAAGATATACCCTTAAAGACTAAAGTCAATTCAGTAAGTTCTCTTATTTATTTTTACTGAACAATAGGAACAGCATTAGCTGTCGTCAAGGGAGCCAGAAAAAGAAAAAGATGATATTCAAAACAGAATAGAAAGAGTTTCTCAGTTACAGCTGTCAGGGGACTTTCAAGGTGATAAATTTTTTTTTACACTTGTCCTTGCATTGAACATGCTAACAATATGGGCCTCCCAACACGAAAACTAGTTGGAAAATTTCAATTAATATCCTTTGATTTACTTTATAACCTTTTGATTATACCGGATACATATCCGGCAACTGACGGATTTTCCTTTACAAATGTCTTGTTTCTAAGGAAATGCCATGGTATTAATATATCTTATATAGGAACTATTGGCGTTGACGAATCATGTTCCGAACATACAATCTATTTTACTAAGGAGAAGATATGTTAAATAAAATTGTTTTGCTTGTAACGATACTACTCTGTTCCAGTACCATAGCCCTTGCTGAAAAAACCATTGTCTTTGCAGTACCCGCAACCGTTCCACCCATGGCATTTGTTAGCAACGATGGAAAACTTGAAGGGTATTCCGTGGACTATGTAAAGGCTATGGCAGAGGCAGTTGGTTTTACACCTGTTTTTAAAAATATTCCCTGGGGTGGCATATTTGCAGGTCTTGTAGCTGGAGAATATGATGCCATCTGTGGTGCAGTCTCTATCACCGAAAAACGTCAACAAGTTGTTGATTTTTCAGATCCATACTTTGAAGCATGGCAGGCCCTTGCGGTACCTCAAAATTCATCGGTAAATTCATCGACAAAAACACTGAGTGATTTGAAAGGACACAAAGTAGGCGGAAAACTCGGTTCCACTGGTTTTTTTACAATTCAAAATACTCCCGGTATTGAAGCACAAGGATTTCAGGAGATAAGTATACTTATGGAAGCCTTAAATTCAGGACAGGTAGCAGCCATTGTGTACGACCAACCACAGGTAGCCCATTATATAAAAACTCAGTATCGGGGCAGCCTGAAAATTGCTTCCATGGTTGATACTGGCAACAAAGATTTTTATGGTATCGCTGTCAAAAAAGAAAACTCTGAGATTCTTGATTTGTTGAACAAAGGAATTAAAGCCGTGAAAGACAGTGGAAAGGACAAGGGGATCAATCAGAAATGGTTAGACCTTAATTAGGATACTTATTTGCTCCTGAAAGTGGGTAGTTTCACTTAAAACAAAGCCAGTATCTTAGGGGTAACCTGAGTACTGGCTTTGTAATTTACACTTTAATCAAAGGTGTTTCCTAGAAGGGCACATCATCGCCAGTTCCGCCGCCACCAAAACTAGAATCAGAAGGCGTATCAGGAAGAGGCGGCTCGGTAAATCCTGTACTGCCGCCACCGCCCTCACCTCTGGAATCGAGCATCTTCATTTCACGAGCGACAATTTCAGTGGTGTATTTATCGTTGCCGTTCTGATCCTGCCATTTGCGAGTCTGAATTTTCCCCTCAATATACACCTTGGAACCTTTGTGGAGGTATTCTCCACAAATCTCAGCAAGTTTGCGCCAAACCACAATACGATGCCATTCTGTAGAGTCCTGTTTTTGTCCACTTTTATCTGTCCAGCGTTCAGTGGTTGCTATATTGAAAGTGGCAACGGGAGTACCTTCCTGAGTGTAACGAATCTCCGGGTCAGCGCCAAGATTTCCTATAAGCATTGCTTTGTTGAGCATAATTCCTCCGATAAAAATCTAGGTTTCATGAAATTTAGAGTAAGAAAGAGAGACAGTTTTGAAAAAAATGTCTTCCCGATAGCGAACCTGATTAATACCATACGCCCCTTCCATATGGCTAGGAAAATATATATTTTTCAGCGGTTCACTGTCTGATCAAGCATATGAGGAATTCCACCTTTTTCTCCAGGAGTATAGCCCATAACCTCCTTCCAGATTTCATCACTTTCCATACAAAAGTAAATACAGGTTTGTGGTGCAGTATATTTCTTGAGCAGCAAATAAATATGCTGGTAGAGTGCTACCCTTCTTGGACGAAAGTAGCGCTTTTTGTTATCGAGTCCTTCAATAAATTCCTGATAGAAAATCCTTGAATGAGGAAATCGATTGGTGCCAATGGTTTTCAAAGCAGGGAGATACCGCAGGGCGCCCAATGAAATCCAGACAATCTGTTCAGCTGGCACAACCTGAAAAAGACGAGTGATCGTTTCTTCATATCCCTTCTCCCAACCGGGATGATCGATAATAGGATCAAAATGAAAGGCAAGTTTATAGCCCCACTTAGCACACTGGGCGGCTGCGGCCAGGCGTTCTTCAAGGGTGGCGGTACGGATTTCTTCTTTTTGCATTACTCTTGTACTGTTTAATGACCATGCGAGTATGGTTCTGCCATTGTGTTGAAGATTTTCTAAATTTTCAATCACTCCACTTTTGGTCTTAAGTTCAAGCACAGCCTGTTTCTTGTCAGCCATAAATTCAACAAGTTGGGAACTGAGGCAGGTTATCCTGTCAAGTGCCATGGAGTCAGTAAATTCACCAGTGCCAATACGAAAAAAACGATCTGGCTCAGCATTAAAGGCCATCGTCATTTCACTGAGCAAATCATTACTATTCACAAAAAAAGTCAGCCACGGTTTGTTCAAATAAGCCTGTAATATGCAATAGACACAGTCCATGGGACAGCCCATTCCAATATTTAAAACCTGATAATCACAGCATCGATATTCCTTTGTCCCAGGACAGGGCTTAAAGAAATGCCCCCTGTTTTTACTCAGCAACAGGTGATGTTTTCCCTGAACGAGATTTTCAGGATATTCTCCTTCAATCCCCTCGGGATCAAGTCGGTCTGGTACAACGCTATAAGGCAGATTTGCTCTTTTGAGAATCTGCTGTGTATACTCAAGCTCCATGCAGGATTCTTCCACATGAATTTCGGTCAGGTATATGGAAGGGTCTTTCCAGGTAGATAGTTCTTTCATAATTTCAGTGTTAGAGGTTAGTGAGAGTTTCAGGTACTCGAGGATATTCTACAGGATTACGGGTAATGGTATCCTCGGTCCATTTTGCAAGAGCAAGGTATTGCTCCCCCCGATGGGTCTGTTTATGCTTAATGCATCCCATTCCATAAATATGGCACTTTCGCTGCAACTCCTCTATCGTCAATCTGGCTTGATACCTTGAAAGAACGCCACAATTTATAAGATCAATAATGGCGGCAATCCGCAGTCTGTCCATCCCAATTCGGTATTGGTGTGATACCTGATCGTCACGCCCGCCTTCCTTGATGGTTAGCGGGGAATCTATCAAAAGAAAAGGATATCGACAGGAAACACGGAGCCAAAGATCATAATCCTCACAGCAACGAAATTCCTCATTAAAGAACCCTACGATATCAAAAAGTTCTTTTTTAACCATTACGGTGGACATCCCAACGGCACAGAGTTTCAAACAGTGTTTGAAAATATCACCATTGCCAGGTTGATGTATTTTCTTCTGATTGAGATGAACGCCACACCTGTACCAGCGTTCCTTGGTGTGTGAAAGAAATATGTCCGGATTGGCAATAAAGGAATGGTATTGAAGTTGCAATTTTTTTTTCTGCCAATGGTCATCTGAATCGAGAAAGGCAAGAAAAGGAAATTGTGCTTCACGTATTCCTCTGTTTCTGGCGCTTGCCGGCCCTGCATTTTCCTGGAATATATAACGCACCCTTATGTCACACGTCCTTACGAAAGCATCGACAACGGCTAAAGTTTCATCCGTGGAACCATCATCAATAATAATGATTTCATCACAGGACAGCGTTTGACGTCGCACAGACAGCAAAGCTCGTTCCAGAAAAGATGCTCTGTTATAGGTTGGGATAATTACAGAAATACCGGTCATTTCTTATTGTTTACTGTTTTAATTTGGAATTAAGAGAAGATTTATCAATCAAAATACTGTATATCTAAAGCTTTTTCAATCTAAGCAAATCTCCCGATACTAATTAAAATGGATGCTTTAAAAAGTTACACTCTATGAGCAGTGAAATACTTATAAACTCAACAAGCTATGAAACACGAATAGCCTTAGTTGAAAATGGGCATCTGGCTGAATTTCATCTCCAGCGTCCCACGGAAAAAGGACTTGTTGGCAATATCTATCGTGGCCGTGTGGTAAGAGTACTCCCTGGAATGCAGGCCGCCTTTGTAGATATTGGCCTGGAAAGAACTGGATTCTTATACGTTGATGATGTTTATATATCCAATGCTGATCTTGATTCCAGAATGATGCGAAGGGAAAGCCCCTGTGGAAAACTTGAATTTGCCTCATCAACACCCGATACCGACATCAACCGTTCTCCCGGTATGAGCATTGAAGATCTCCTGACCGAAGGACAGGAAATCACAGTCCAGGTTGGAAAAGACCCCATAGGTACCAAGGGTGCCAGACTAACCTGCCACATAACTCTGCCATGCAGAAATCTTGTGTTTATGCCACTCACCGATCACATTGGAATTTCAAGAAAAATTCAGGATGATGACGTTCGTAACACCCTGAAGGATCGAATAGAATCTCTTCGACCAGTAGGAACGGGTTTTATCGTCCGCACCGTTGCTGAAAATGCCACGCGGGAGGAACTGGAAGCAGACATGGAATTTCTTCTCCTTCTCTGGGATGAAATTCAGGATATCTCCAAGCGAACCACAACTATTCCAGTTGTGATTTATGAAGATCTTGATATTACATTTCGCTCCGTAAGAGACTTATTTACCGCCGAGGTGAGAAGTCTTATCCTGGATGACAGGAAGACCTATGATAAACTTTCTAAGTTTGTACAGACTTTTGCACCCAAACTTCAAGATCGTATTTCCATTTACAAGGGAGACGCCCCCCTTTTCGAGGCCCATGGTATAGATGTTGAAATAAGCAGGGCTCTCGACAAAAAGGTCTGGCTGCGCTCCGGTGGATATATCATTATAGAAACAACTGAAGCTCTTTCTGTGATAGACGTTAATACCGGTAGATTTGTAGGAAAAAATGACCTTGAAGAAACCATTTTCAAAACAAATATCGAGGCGGTTAAGGAAATTGCCTACCAGCTCAGATTGCGAAATATTGGTGGAATAATTATTATTGATTTCATTGATATGGAAGAGGAAGAGCACCGTGAAGAACTCTTCACCTCCTTCAAGGAGGCAGTAAAAAAAGATAAAAGCCGGATCAATATCTTAAAACTAACCGAATTTGGCCTGGTACAGATGACCCGAAAACGCAGCTGTGAAAATCTGAGCCAGATGATGTGTGAACCATGTCACTATTGCGCAGGTGAAGGTGTCCTAAAATCCAGACGCACCATATGTTACGAAATTTACCGAAAAATATCTATAAAAGCAAGACGTTATAAAGGTGACAAGATCACTCTCAATGTACATCCCCGTGTTGCTGATATGCTTCTTAAAGAAGAGGAAGCAGTAACCAATGAATTGGAACGTGATATAGGTAAACGATTAACCATCGTTCCCACCAAGAAGCTCCACATCGAAAAATACGAAATTTTGTGGGACTAGCTCCACAAAAGATCATACAATCTTCATAAGAGAACACCATGACACGACTCAAGAGAGGCCGAAGACAAAAACGATCATCATTACCATTTTTTCTCATTATAATTCTGCTTCTGGCAGGAGCAGGTGGATACGCCTATCTCACCTGGTTTGAAGGGGAAAAACCACAAATTGTAGGAAATAATCTCCCTACTTACCTTGGTAAAGAGACATCGGTTTCAGTTACAATTAGTGATCAGAAGAGTGGACTTCGCTCCGTAGGAATGGTGCTGATACAAGGCGCCACTGAAAATATTGTTTTTTCAAAGGAGTACACTCGATCGGGCAAGAATGGTACTGGGGGAACATCCGAGGAGACCATCAGTCTGACCATCGATACCAGAAAGCTGAAGTTGAAAGAGGGCGAAGCCACATTAAAGATTACAGCTACCGACTATTCGCTACGTGGATTTTTGAAAGGTAATTCAAGCGAACTCTCCCATACAGTGACAGTTGACACAAAACCACCCAAAATTGCCATTATTCATAGTGAACGTTACATAAAACCCGGTGGCTCTGGAATTGTTATTTATCGTGCAGAAGACACTGTAAAACATGGTGTTATGATAAATAGCGTCTTCCACCCTGGATTTCCACTTACCGACGGTTCTGACGCTAAATATATTTCCTATATAGCACTTCATTATTCTGCTGAAGCAATCGATGATTCCGCAATAATTGCAGAGGATGCTGCCGGTAACAAAACCGTAAAACCGTTCAACCCGGTATTAAAAAAGGCAAATCAGAAAAAAGATAGGATAAACATTAGTGATGGTTTTTTAAACCGTAAGATACCTGAGTTTGAAGAACATTATCCGGAAATGGAAGGTGAACTTGTCCAAAAGTATCTCTATACCAACCGTACCGTCCGGGAAATGAATAATGAGAAAATCCATGATTTGTGCATGAATCCGGGCCAGAAACAGCTATGGTCTGGAAAATTTATCCGTATGGCAGGAAGCGGAAGAGCCGGGTTTGCCGATCACCGCACCTATTTTTACAAAGATAAACCAATAGATAAACAGGTTCATCTTGGGATGGATATAGCATCAACAAAACATGCAGGAATCAAAGCGGCAGGAACCGGAACAGTAATTTTTGGAGAGTATCTCGGAATATATGGCAATATGGTGCTGCTCGATCACGGGCAGGGCGTTTTCAGTCTCTACTCACATCTGAGCCAGATTAATGTGGCCGTTGGTGACAGTCTTAACAAGGGAGATATCCTTGGTCACTCGGGCGTCAGTGGCATGGCCGGTGGTGATCATCTGCATTTTTCAATGCTGGTTAATGGCATTTTCGTAACCCCTAAGGAGTGGTGGGATCAGCATTGGATTGATGTGACCATCGATGGCCCACTGGTTGACGCGAAGTTCTAAACGTAAAAAAACGTAATTATTCAGCGTAGGTTAGAAATTACCCTTAACTCTGAACTGTAACTGTTCAATAGTGACTCAGATTTGTTCATTCGGAGTCTTACGTTACGCGAAGCGTAACAGGAGCGTGCCCGAGAAGGCTCAAATGGGCGAAGATGGGGGGCTAGTGAATAGTTTAAAAAAAACAATCTTCATCGGTCTCTCATTTACCAACCCACCCTCCGGTGAAGATGTTTTTTAGTTGCCCTGTTAGCCGATCAATCTTCAACTTCATAATCGGGGCCACCGCACAATTTGCAGCGTAGTTCCGGGTCGTCTCTGTCGAAAATATATTCCCAGTTTTTGGCCTTGATCTCTTCTTCACGCTCTCCGCCGCAGATACGACAAATCCAGATATCACCTTCTTCTGTCTCAAATAAATGCATACTACTCTCCTCAATCCCACAATAAATAGTGCTATAGTTTGTATGAAATCTGTTTTTTTTTACAACTTGAGCCTGATTACCTTATCTATCGATTTTTAACAAGCTTTGCGCCGTACACTAAGTTCTTGCTTGTTACCTTTTCTGTTTTTCTGTACACTCTACACGCTTAAATTGTTAAATAATAAACTCAAGTTTATGAGTTGCTATAACGTGCTGAGCATGTAGTATTTGTACGACAAAGTAAGCTTTGTTACAGGCAGTTAGGCTGAAGGATTGAAAATACTTTTTCTTTCTTTACTTTCAGTCTTCAGCCTTAACAACTTCAGTCTGATATGTTTTATTAAAAGTCTAAATATTATTTACCAAATCAATTAATGCCGACAAGTCAGAAAGTTGAGTTATAAATGTCAATATAATTCCTGGTGCCAACAACTAAAGATGAATCCTAAAGGCCTCAAAATTCCAAAACTTTTATACGGTTACTTGGCTACAGAAATGCTTGCACCGTTTTTTGCAAGTTTTGTCATTATGAACAGTGTTTTCTTCCTGGTCAAACTCATCCCTTTTTTGAATGTTGTCCTGGATCTTGAAATTAATTTTGCTGATTTTATGAGGCTATTCCTCTATCTTTTTCCAAATATGTTCCTCTACTCCATCCCCATGTCAGCCATGATGGGCGTAATTATTTCATTCACAAGACTTTCCAGCGACGCCGAAATCATTGCTTTTAAAGCAAATGGCCTCAGTCTCTATCAGATGCTTCCTCCAGTTCTTATTGTTTCATTTGCGATAGCATCACTGACCGGATATTTCTCTATTGCTATTATTCCAAAATCAGAGATAGCGATGAAACAACTCATGTTTCAAGTTGCCAAAGAAAAAATAGACAAAGGAATCAAGGAACACCAGTTTACTGAGGCTCTGGGAGACCTTGTTGTTTACGTTGAAACCATCGACAAAGAAAGTGGAAGATGGGATAATGTGTGGGTCTCCGATATGAGAGGGCAGGTGAACCCGATCATTACCATGGCGCAGACTGGCTCAATGGATGCCCAGGTTGACGAAATGCTGGTTACCATTACCCTGAAAAACGGCAGTCTTCATCGTCCAGACGACGACAATTCGCAAATTATCAGTTTTGAAAAATATACAATCAACATTCCTCTGCAGCCGCCAACTATGCTGGGCGGCGAAGATGTAACCAGTCTCTCAGCGTCATCAATGACAATGGCTCAGCTTCAGGAAACTGCTAATAGCTTTGGCAGAGATACTCCAGCTGGACGAACAAAACTGATCCACTACCATAAACGTCTTGTCCTTCCATTTGGTTGTTTTATTCTCAGCTTGCTCGGTCTGCCGCTTGGCCTCCAGGCAGGGCCTGGAAGAAAAGCCATCGGGGTACCGTTGGGACTCGCCTTTTTCATTCTTTATTATATCCTCTTCACACTCGGTAAAACTCTGGCTGAAGACATTGGAATACCAGTGATTGTCGCAATGTGGTCCCCTAATTTGATTTTCCTAGGTATAGCACTTTATTTCATTAAACAGGCAGCCAATGAGCAACCTATCGTCCCCTATTCCGTCACCAATGTTTTTTTGTCCTTTCTGGATAGCGCCGTTATCCCCTTTCGTAATAATTTTATTCAGCTGTTCAAAACAAAGGGTGCCACCTCTTCAAACGAGACTCTCTCCAGGCAATCCAGGTCATCTCCTGTAAAAGCATCCACCTCAATAACAGGCGCAGATTACCTGACCGAAGGAACCATTCACGGAAATATCAAAAGCCATGTCTGTCACGTGCCCGGCTGTGAATTCTACTACTGTAAAAACTGTACAATTGAATTTAAGAATATTCAGGTCGCACTCGACTCAGGATTTGAACCTTGTCGTTTCTGTAAAGATCTGCTTCATGATGAACAGGCTGATTAATCGGCCTCTTCAATTGCCTTTTTAAGAGCCGCAATATGTACATAACCGGCAAAATGAACAGGACTTTTACCACTAACCGGATCAAATCCACTCGGGTCAGCGGAACAAAAATATTGTACCTGTCGTGGAAGACGAGTTAACACCTCATCGACCGGGCAACCTATATAATTTTGTAAAGCCTCCCAAGTTGCCCCGCATGGGGCACCACGTATCACTTCGATATTCTGTATAACATCTCCTTGTAACGATACCCTGTATTCAGGAAGGCCAAAGCTATTGCCATAGCAGCCAAGTCTGTCATTTCTTCCAAGACCACAGCATGTAAATGGGGTGAAACCTGCTCCTTTTTTTCCGGCAGATACCACGGGAATATCTTTCTGTTCACAGAGTCTAATAAGATAATCTACCAGATCAGGGTGTTTTAAAAAATTTAACACGAGATCAGCAGTAAAATCCCCCTGAAGGAATTCCTCTGGATCTTCTATGAAATCAGGAAGAGACACATCTATTGAGATAACCTTGATGATTTGTATATCTTTTCCATAGTTCAATACGCCTTCTATTTTATGTTCTCCTGAACCATGTTGTTGAAAAACAATAATATCCATTTTCTCTCTCTATTCTAATAATTACCGTAACCATTCAGCCAATACCTGTTAATTGACATAATACTGAACACAAATTATCATGAGCAATGGGAAACCTACGCAAGCTGTTGATTACATAATTCTTTTACCTTGACAGTCGAAATTCTCCATTATAGAATCTATTGAACATTGTACAAAGCAATTAGATACTGTTGCTGTCCTTTAACTCATCCCTATCCTGACAATCTAACCATTGCAGTGGAGATTATAAAGTGGAATATGATTCGAAACTCTCTGATATTATAGCCAGTCTTCCAGAAGTTGCAGGAGGATTCCTCTATGCTCCAGAAAAAGGGATCTACTCTAACCAGACAGCTGGTATTGCAAACGATATGTCACTGCAACAGGTGAGTCTTAAGCTGACAAAAATAGCTTCTATGATTTCTGTTCATTTTCAGGATACCGGAGGAATCAGGGTTTATTTTAAAGATCTGGTTCTCTTTGGTACCATGATAGAAGGTGGACACTGGTTATTTCTTCTCCATCAGCCATCACTTTCTCCTGGTATGATTACAATGACGGTGCAAATGGCACTGAACATAGCAAGAGACGAACCTCCTCATGCAGAGATTCCTGATATTTCACAAAAAGCAACTGATCATGATCAAACGGATGAGGATATCATTGCAATTCTTTTAGCCGATGAATCCGAGTTGCGTGAACCTTTAACGAATATTCAATCACAACTCGCTCAATACATTGGTCCCGTTGCCGAACTCGTTTTCCATGATTCAGTGGAAGTCTGGGCGTCACAAAATAGTCCATCGCTTGAAAATATTCCGAAGCTTATAGCCATGTTAGAAGTGGAAATTGACGATGAAGACGATAGAAACGCATTTTTAGACAACCTCACAAGCAAGGAAGAGGAATAGATATGGCCACTGCAAATGATTTTTCAAGACTCGGTGATATTGAAGGAGTTTCCAGATATATTCTTGTTCGCAATGACGGCTATGTGGTGAGTGAAAACTATGAAGAAGCAGTTGCCCTGTCATCTGCTATTGTAACAACAGGTAAACTTTGTGACTCACTCGGAGATGACCTTGAGGGACGAAGATATGTCTACTGTTGTGTAGAGCGCTCATCTGGTGATAATGTCCTGGTTTTCTCACTTGGCCGCTACTACCTTGGTATTATAAAGCATACTGACAGTAATCCTCAGCAACTCGCTAACACTATCATCGGTTTTTTGAAAGGCCTTTCCTGATCCTTTTTCCCTTAAGTGGAACCCCCAATGAAGTTACCTAATGCTGCTGAAATGCGCGGCCTCGATCAAAGTGCCATAAACGATTTTCACATTCCAGGTATTGTTCTTATGGAGAATGCCGGATTAGGCACTGTTCATATGATGGAAAAAAAGCTGGGCACACCTTCCAATGCATTCGCTCTTATTTTTATTGGCCCCGGGAATAATGGCGGTGATGGACTCGTTACTGGAAGACATCTCCATCAAAGAGGCTGCAAACCCATTTTCTTTTTTCTAGTAGATCCTGACCTCTTAACCGGTGACGCCGCAGCCAATATGGCCATAGTTCGCAAACTTCGCCTCCCCTTCCATGTTATCGATACTATTGGGAGGGTACAGACACTGCCAGTTCTCTACAAACAGTTTATAAATCAGGGAAAACCCTGTTACGCAATTGTCGACGCCATCTTTGGCACGGGACTGACACGTCCGGTAACGGATCAATTTGCAGAGACTATACATTTCATCAACCATTCCGATTCAATCTGTGGAATCCCAGTCATTGCTGTGGATATCCCTTCCGGTATAGACTCGGACAATGGAAAAATACTTGGAACCTGTATTCGTGCCGAGTATACCGCCACTTATGGCTGTCCAAAACCTGGCCATGTTCTTCATCATGGCCCTGAGTTTGCGGGGGAAATTTCCGTTATTGATATCGGTATTCCTCCAGAAGCTCTGGAACGAGCGAAAATCACCACTGAACTTCTTGATAGAAAATCAGCAGGGGTCCTGGTTGCTCCTCTCAAAAGAGTAGATAATGCTCACAAAGGTACTAACGGACACCTTGCGGTTCTTGCAGGATCAAAGGGAAAAACAGGGGCGGCTATCCTTGCAGTTAAGGGCGCACTTCGTGCAGGAACTGGATTGGTCAGCCTTTTCGTACAAAAAGATCTGAATTCCATATACGAAACACTTCTTGTTGAGGCAATGACAATTCCTCTGCCTGACTCAACCTCGCTTCTAGACATAAAAGATCTCCTTTTTATTCAACAGAATCTTGTCGGGAAAAAGGCTATGCTGGTAGGTCCCGGAATTGGTAACACCTCTGCCACAACAGAACTCGTTTTGAAGCTTTACGAAACAGTAGCACTTCCCATGGTCCTCGATGCCGATGCTTTAAATATTCTAGCCAATAATCGTAAGGAACTTCCTGCTCCAGCCGGCCCAAGAATTTTCTCACCTCATCCCGGGGAGATGGCGAGGCTTCTTGGATGTCCCATTAGTGCCATCAAAGACAATCGTGTAAAGGCAGCAAGAGAAGCATGCAGAATTTACAGTAAGGGGCGTAGGGATTGCGTTATGATTTTAAAAGGTGCCGGAACCATTGTCACCTCTTCTTCTGGCCTCACCTATATTAACACAAGTGGGAACCCAGGAATGGCAACGGGGGGGATGGGAGATGTTCTGACCGGAGTTATTGGCGCCCTGCTCTGTCAAAATCTGGGTATTGCCGAGGCTGCTGCTGCCGCAGTATTTCTCCACGGAATGGCTGGTGATAGCCTCTACCAACAAAACGGATTTGGGTATACGGCTTCTGAGCTTGGGGACGTTATACCAGGTTGTATTAAGGAATTATTGAACAGGAATCAGGATGAAGTCGTCAAGGCTGAAGGCTGAAGGTAACAAAGTATTTCGTACAAATACCGCATTATCTGTGCCTTGCAGCAATTTAGAAACTTGAGCAAATAGTATTCGGCTATTTGGAACTTTCCACAAATTCAATTAATAGCTTAAGATCCTGTTCATAGATGTTCAAGAACTGGACCCCAGTGACATAGCAGTTTCGATCCAGGTTTTTTTTAGACCACATCACCTTCCCCATCACTTTAAGAAATTTCACACTATCAATTCGTTGGGCATTCTGATTGTCAGAGAGAGGGATTCTAAGACGAAGAAGACTTTCATTTTGATAGCGGTTCTGTCCGTAAAAAGAGACTCCCCCACCGCTAACATCTCTTCCGCGGCATGAAACAATGGAAAAACCAGAGACTTGTTCCTCTTCCTGAAGGTGGCAAACTTCAATATTCATGTCGATGGGGGCACGGCTATTAACACGCCTCTCAGCGGGATTAACTTTCTCCATAAAAATATTTCCTTGAGGGGTTCAGAATAAAACTCAAGCGGTAATCACATTTTCCTTATTTTCGAAATGGCACTTCTGAATTTTGGCAGCAAGTCGAGACTCATCAAGTCCTCCCTGAAGATTGAAACGAACAAAGGGGCCGTTTGGCATGGTTTTATAAAGGCAGTGCTCTGGATTTAGAACATAACAGCTTCCGCCCTCCATAAGGATTGCCTCAATCCCTTTATTTCCATCGGAATCTGCCCCGGACAGCAAGACACCAGCCACACGACCTCTTAACAAGGAAGCAGTAGAGGACATCAATTCATCTACTCTTGTGGAGGGCTCAGTAATATCCATTGGGCTTACGTCAAAAGTATAATGACCCGAATAGGGTGAAAGTAAAACTTTCTCACCCCCTGAAAAAAAGTAACAGCATCCGCCCTCCAAGGTTGTACCATTTTGTCCGAGAATAACCTCAAAATCGCAGATAGCATCAAGGTATTTAACAAACGACTTAACACTATTACGATCATCCAATACCATAATACAAATAGCCCCACCCATTTCTGGACTAAGCGCAGGAATTATCTTCAGAAGATTTGCATAGCCGCCTTTTCCTGCTCCAATTATAGTGATGAAATTCATACGCCTATAACGTTTAATGGCAATAAGTGAGATTTCGTCACCACACTTTCTGCATCTGATCGTGTCTTCCTTGGGAGGCCAGTTTTTTATGATTTGCCTGGTTCCGCAATCTTCGCAGAAAATGACTTTTTCATGAAGTTTTCTTAGTACACTTTGATCGTCCCCTTGATGCATTGGGTCGATGGAGTGTACTGAAGTTTCGGCGGCAGCAAATATTTTCCTTAAAACAAGTTTAGAATGAGCAGCACCATCCATTCCCTGAAAAAAACTATTTTTTGAGACAAAGTCCACTGCACCATATTTCAACGAGTCGAAACAACGAGCAGTCCCTTTTTTACTTAAGGAAGAAAGCATTATGGTTGGAGTTGGAGTATGAATCATTAAATGCTGTAGAGTGGTCATTCCATCCATAACTGGCATCTCCATGTCGAGGAGTATAATATCGGGCCGAAGTTTCAGAACCATCTCCAGGGCCTCTATGCCATTCGTTGCCTCTCCAGCGATTACCACATCATCTCTCTGAGAAAGTGTTCCGCGTAACACTCAGCGTAAAACCCAGGAATCGTCTACGATAAGGACCTTGACAGGCTTTTTGATATAATCACTTGTGTTCATAGATTGTTTGTATAACAGAAGATTAAGAAGAATGATATGTCTTCACGGTGCTACATCCATGTGTAGTCTTTTTATTATAGCATCATATAGTATTGTCAAGTCAACTTTTTCTGCAACATTTTCATTCTGTCCTGTAGCAAAGCTCCAATAAATCAGTCCATATAGAGTTGGTGATCTCCTATATATTGGGCAACACCTTGTGGAACAAGCTTTTTTACTGCCCTGCCCTTAGCAATTTGTTTTCGAATTTCAGATGAAGACACAGAGGGTAGGGAAAGAGTCGATGTGTATATAGATCTATTCAGTTCCTTGTTGTACCATTTATGTTTTCTTTTATTATAATTTAGATGAGTTAACAGTTTATAAAGTTTTTTGTTTCTACAACCGTCTCTTGAAAAAACAATAAAATGACTGGCCATAAGAACCTCTTCGTATTTATGCCACGAGAGGATGTCAAGAAATGCATCCGCACCTATGATAAAGTAGAGCTGAGTTTTCCCAACGGAATGAATCCTTAAATACTGCAGTGTATCGATGGTATAGGAAGGTGCAGGCAACAGTTTTTCGATGGTGGAAACACACAAAAGTGGGTTCTCTCTGGCTGCAATGTTTAACATGGCAACCCTATGAGAAAACTTTGCTATTTCCTGGTTTTGTTTATGGGGAGGGACGGCTGCAGGAAGGAGCACGAGCTCTGAAAGATTACATAAATTTCCTGCTGCAACGGCAAGTGCAAGATGCCCGTTATGGACAGGATCAAAAGTCCCGCCAAGAATTCCGGTTCTATGGCTCAACTCCTTACCTGTCCCTGCCCATACACAATGAATTTTTTTGTTGTTAATTCTTCCAGGCCCATTGGACCATAAGCATGTAATTTAGTAGTACTTATTCCAATTTCAGCACCGAGCCCTAGTTCGCCACCGTCGTTAAATCTGGTTGAAGCATTCACCATTACAGCAGAGGCATCGACCTCAGCGATAAATCTCTGGGCGTTGCTATAGTTTTCAGTGAGGATAATATCGGTGTGCTGTGACCCATATTTGTCGATATAGGAGAACGCCTCTTCCATATTGGCAACAACCTTCACACAGAGGGTGAGATTTAAAAATTCAGTTCCCCAATCACTTTCAATAGCAGGAGTGATCTCCGGGACTATTGCAACGGACTCCTGACAGCCAAGCAGTTTTACATTGTTTTTGATAAGTTCAGCAGCAAGGATTGGAAGATACTCTTTTGCGATATCCTTATGGATAAGTAATCCTTCTAAGGCATTGCATACTCCAGGTCTTTGGACTTTTGAATTAACGATTACAGGTGTTGCCTTACGAAGATTTGCATCGGAATCAACGTAAATATGACAGACTCCTTTGTAATGTTTGAGTACAGGAATACGTGAGGTCTCAGAAACAAATCGAATAAGACTTTCTCCGCCACGGGGAATGATGAGATCAATGTACTCCTCCTGGGCAAGCATAAGGGTTACAGCCTCACGATCTGTCATGGGAACAACCTGAATTGAATCGGCTGCTATACCGTAATTCCTTAGGGCATCCTGAAGAACAGTAGCCAGTGCTCTATTGGAATGTATGGCTTCAGAGCCACCACGTAAAATAATAGCATTCCCAGCCTTTAGACAAAGGGCCGCAGCATCAACGGTGACATTGGGACGTGACTCATAGATCATACCAATCACTCCCAATGGGACACGCATACGACCTACCATCAGTCCGTTGGGCCGTTTGGTCATTTTTAAAATTTCACCGACGGGATCGGGAAGGGCAGCAACTTCGGCCAGACCGTTTCTCATTGATTCAATGACTTTATCTGACAATTCAAGACGATCAAGCATGGCATCGGATAAGCCCTTTTCTTTGCCGGCTACAAGATCCTTTTGATTTTCCTTCTGTATAAAATCACGCTGTTTATCAATGGCCGTTGCCATATGCAGCAAGACACTATTTTTAGCTTCAGTGGAGAGCGTAACAAGTGTTCGTGCAGCTATCTTTGCTCGACTGGCCATGTCACGAATATCATTTGCAAGAGTAGTCATAAAAGTGCCTCACTTTTTTAAAGTAATACAAGATTATCACGATGAATTACCTCGTCATAATCCTTCGATCCCAATAAATTTGAGATCTCATCGCTGTGATGTTGTTTAATTTTAGCAACATCGGTGGAACAGTAATTAATGAGTCCGGCAGCAATAACTTTACCATCCGGATCAAGACATTGTACTGCATCACCAACTCCAAAGTTACCACGAACCTCCTGAATACCAGATGGCAGCAAGCTGCAACCGTTACCTGACAACGCATGACATGCACCGCTATCAAGCACCAGAAATCCTTTTGGATGCAGCACATGGGCGATCCATTGTTTTCTAGGTTTGATTTTGTCCTGGGCAGGGAGAAAAAAAGTACCAATCATTTCTCCACTGAAAAGCTGTTGTAAAATGGTTGCTTCCCGACCTGGTCCGATAAAGGAGGACCCCCCACCCGTGGAAACCATCTTGGCAGCCCGTATTTTAGACTGCATTCCGCCGGTTCCAAGGGCACTCTTAACATTTCCGGCCATAGCCTCAATTTCTTTTGTTACTGTTGTTACGGTATAAAGCTGCCGGGCATTAGGGTCTGTCTGAGGATTTCCTGTATACAGTCCGACTACATCGGTGAGACAGATAAACATATCCGCTTCTATAAGGTTGGCAATTAGGGCAGCGAGAGTGTCATTGTCGCCAAAACGGAGTTCATCAACAGCAACGGTATCATTTTCATTGAGAATTGGGACGGCATCAAAGCGAAAAAGGGCAAGGATGGTATTTCTGACACAGAGATAACGCTTCCTGTCGGCAAGATCTGAATGGGTAAGCAACACCTGAGCCACAGTTTGGCCACATTCTTCAAATGCTCTCTCGTAGGATTGCATAAGGTATGGCTGGCCAATGGCAGCCAGAGCCTGTTTTTCATTAAGCCCTATTTCAACATCATCGGGTATGGTGACTTTCCGTTTTCCAGCTGCGACTGCTCCTGAACTCACAAGAATAACCTCTCGGCCACTCTTCTTGAGGAAGCTTAACTCACGGGCAATATTCTGAATAATAGTTTCGTCCAGACCGCTATCATTGGTGAGAACGGCAGAGCCAACCTTCACAACGATACGCTTAGCCTTATCGAAATAGGTTTGCCTCAGATAGAGGCCATCTTCAAGGCTTATGTCAGATGTTTTTTCGTTCATGGTGCTAATAATGCTACTGTTTATCAGAATGGATGTCCTTGACTGATTGTATGCCAACCGGGTTGTTTAATTCATCAAGTATATCAGCAATGGTTTCCTTTAGTTCTTCTATTCCCTGTCCGGTAAGCCCTGATATTGTCGCGACCTGTAATCCTTTTTTCTCAAGGGCGTTCTTCAGGGATTCGAGTTGTTCAGGTTCTGCAATATCAGCTTTATTGAGAATTACCAGGGTGGTTCTTTCAATAAGCTCTTCATTGTAAGCTTTTAATTCCTGTTCCACTATCCTGTAATCTTCAAGGGCCTGTTCGCTGGATCCGTCAAGAATATGCATAAGTATGCGTGTTCTTTCTATATGGCGGAGGAAGGTGAATCCCAGACCAACACCCTCATGTGCCCCTTCAATAAGTCCTGGTATATCAGCAATAATACAAGACTCCATATGCTTTAGATGGAGCACACCAAGCTGTGGTTCGAGTGTGGTAAAAGGATAACTTGCAACCTTGGGGTTGGCAGCTGAAAGCTGAGACAGCAGAGTTGACTTCCCTGCATTTGGCAAACCGACAAGCCCGATGTCAGCAATCAACTTGAGCTCGACTCGAAGCCACCCCTCATCACCTTCAGTTCCTTTTGTGGCAATACGGGGCGTCCTGTTGGTACCGGATGAAAAGTGAGGGTTACCTGCTCCTCCGGTTCCACCGCGGGCAGCAACATATTCCTGCCCTTCTTCCCGGAGATCAGCAAGCACTTCGCCGGTTTCATCACTTTTAATCACGGAACCAATGGGAACCTGCATATAACAATCCTTGCCCTTACGGCCATGCATATCCTTTCCCTTACCATGGACTCCACGCTCGGCTTTAAAATGTGAGCAATAACGAAAATCGATAAGAGATTGCAAGCGAGAGCTGCATTCAATAATTACATTCCCTCCGCGTCCCCCATCACCGCCATCGGGACCACCTCTGGGGACAAATTTCTCTCTTCGGAAACTCACACAACCATTTCCACCATCACCTGCTTTCACATGAAATTTTGCCTGATCTATAAAGGCCATAATATCCTAGAGTACCAGGAGCTTGTCCGAGAATCCCTTTTGCACAAACTCTTTAGAATTATCCAAAAATAATACTTGCAATACCTAACATGTGACTGTGCTTATTTCGGGAAAATCCTTCGATTTTGAACAAATTTTCTATTCTCGGACAAACTCCTGGTGAAAAGTTTACAAAAAAAAAGCTCGACCTTCAAAAACACTTGAGGTCGAGCTGATATCTTTTTCATCTCCTTCAGCCATTACGGAAGGAAAGAAAAAACAAAAAAAAGAGTAGGCAGCCCGTATCAGGCAACCGGATAAACACTTACTCTTTTTTTCTTATGTCCAAAATCTTCAAAGGTAACAATACCGTCTATCTTGGCAAAAAGTGTATAATCTCTTCCACAACCAACATTGGTCCCTGGGTGGATTACGGTACCAAGCTGTCGAACGATAATGGTACCTGCAGAAATATTTTCACCGCCATAACGCTTCACACCACGATGCTGACCTTTACTGTCTCGACCGTTCCTGGAACTACCACCCGCTTTCTTATGTGCCATCTTTCAACTCCTCATCACCGTCAATCTTTAAAAGACAAACGGTGTTAATGGATACTTATATTAATTAACGCGAACAGATCAGGCGTTGATTTCCTGAATTTTAAGAGCAGTATACATCTGACGATGACCTTTTCTCAATCTGTACCCCTTACGACGTTTTTTCTTGAAAATGATCACTTTCTTGGCTTTACCCTGTTCTGCAATCTTAGCTACAACTTTTGCATTTTGAATAACTGGACTACCAATCTGAACATTTTCGCCATCAACAACCATTAATACATCGGTCAGTTCAACGGTATCTCCAACGCTTCCCTCAAGTTTCTCTACGCGAAGCTGATCCCCACTAGCAACCTGATATTGTTTTCCACCGGTTCTTACAATTGCATACATTCGTACGACCTCTTAATATGTGCTACTACGATTAAATTTATAAGTTAAACAAGAGAAACCCTTGAATAAACCTTTTTTTCGTTCGAATGTCAATATATTTCGCAGATGACACAACAAAAAAGGCGAGCTCAGGTTCGTATAGCCCGAGATCGCCTTTTCACAACTCTTTTTCCTTAAATCAGAACATAAGATTTAAAACAGGCCCTGCCCTCACCCCAGGTTTTGAGGCTGAAGGCACAGAAAGGCTTAAGGTCGCGTTAACTGTGGAAACTGACCCAAAGCAATATTTAATAAGGATTCAGTAGAAAATTTACGGTGCTGCTCTAAGGATCGTCTCCATCCAAGATAATTGGGTAGGTACTTCGTTGCAACCCCATGAAAGCGTATCAACCAATTTTTAAATCGGCTGTGATAAGCATTTACATTTTGAATATGATAAGCGCCTTTGCTAACCCTTTGTCCTTTACTGAGGTTAACAATTTCATGGGTAATTTTTTCAGCGTTACAAAAAGCCTTGTAGGCCCTATGTCCATCGCTGACCAATAATGGAATGGTAGATTAAAAGTAGACACTAAAAGTGTGCGAATTATAGTCACCACAC
>CAZIDU010000054.1:0-28292 GCA_964538055.1 uncultured Desulfocapsa sp.
GGCGTTAATGTCCAAAAAATAATGGGCTATGCACTTATCACTTGAATTCAGGATAAGATAATCAATACACAAAACTATATAGTTAAATATCATGTCTAAATATATCATTGGAATCGACACTGGCGGCACCTACACCGACGCGGTACTCCTTGACGCCACAAGCAAGGCTGTATTGGCCACCGCCAAAGAGCCCACAACTCATCACCAACTTGCAATCTCCACAGGCAGGGCTCTGAAGACGCTCCTTCAACAATCCGGTGTCAAGAAAAAGAATATCTACCGACTGGCACTCTCCACAACCCTTGCCACCAATGCCGTAATTGAAAAAAAAGGTGCCCGTGTTGCTGCCTTTATTATCGGATACGTAAAGCATTTCAAGCTCCCCATTACAGCAACCATATTTGTCAAAGGCGGCCATGATATAAGCGGTAATGAAGAGGAGCCGCTGGATATCGACAATATCGTTGATACCATCCAGGGAATACGTAATGACGTTGATGCCTATGCCGTATGCTCTGCCATGTCCATGACCAATCCCAACCATGAGCTGGTGACCAAAAAAGCCATCTCCATGCTTGATCCCAAACCGGTTTTCTGTTCCCACAATGTCAGCCAACATACTGGAATGCTGGAGCGAGCCTCCACCGCAGCGCTCCACGCCAAACTCATGCCACTTATGGAGGATTTCATTGAAGGAGTACAGGCCGCCATGGTCGAAAATGACCTTGACTGCCCTGTCTTTCTCATTACCGGGAACGGATCCAGAATTTCCATAACAAAAGCCGCTGAACAGGCTGGCATCACAGTTGCCAGCGGGCCAGCCTGTACCGCAGGTTTTGGTGTCGCTCAAGGAATTGATTATGCACTCGCTGTTGATGTGGGTGGTACTACTACGGATATTGCCATGATTGAAAATGGCGAGATGATTATCACCCACGATGGCTCTCAGGTGGGTGAATGGCAAACCCATGTCGAAGCTGTGGACATGTTCACCGGCGGAATTGGTGGCGACAGCCACGTGGTACTCGATGCCAAAGGCAAGATCAGCCTTGGTCCATCACGGGTGATCCCCCTGTCCATGGCAACCGGTTTTCCAGAGAGTGGCAGCTGGCTGGGAGCTGAACTCAAGGCAAAATGCATAGCACTGCTCCCCGAATACAATTCATTTACAATGGATGATCCCATTATTTATGCACTACAAGCAGGACCATCCACAGCCGACTCCATCCGTCAAAAAACAGGATTTTCCGGAGTTCCGTTGGCTAAACGGCTGGAGCAACTCTCAAGAACTCAGGTTGTTCTCGAAACCGGTTTCACTCCCACTGACGCCTTGCATGTACTTGGGAAGATAGATATCGGAGACCGCTCAAATGCCGAGGCAGGAGCAACGGTTCTTGGGACTCTGCTTGATATGGATAAAGAGCGCTTTTGTAAAAAAATTCTTAAAATGACCGAAGAAAAGATCGAAAACCTGCTTATCGATTATATCATTCATCGGTACTGGGGAAAATCACTCACTAACTTTATAGCCACCCGTAACGACCATCCGGTACTTGGGGTGAAGTTCAGTATGAAAATCCCACTCATTGGAATTGGTGCAGCAGCGCGATACTTTCTGCCTCGTGTTGCTAAACGCCTTGGAACCACTGTGGTTTTCCCGAAATACTGTGAGGTTGGAAATGGAGTAGGGGCCGCACTGTTAGGGAGCAAGTAACAGTAATGTAGAGATCGTTCTTTAATTTTCTGCACAAAGAGTCTCCATTCTTTCTTAAGAAGTATCTTGTATAGAAGTACCCACAAGTCAACCTCCCTTTTTTTATTGAAGGGGGCACTGATCTTTTCCAACAACAGATCCATTCTTGTACCGATCAACACTCACAGATCATAGTATTTTCGTCAAAACATACTCTCTTGATCAGAGTGAAGCCCTTTATCAAAAAACACCATCAAGAAACAAATTTTTACTAGAAATGATAATTCTTATTGACCAGGAAGTCCTTTCATGTATAATCCTATTTAAGAATTAATCTTACTGGGAAACTGGACACATGATTAACGAAAAACTTAGCAAGGATCACCTTGAGCAGCTCAAGCAACTCTGTAACGAAGCCGGGATTAAATTAACCCATCAGCGGCTTGAGATTTTCAGAGAGCTATTATCTGTTAGCGGCCATCCTTCTGCTGAGCTCATCTATAAAAGACTTCACAAACAGCTTCCCACGATAGCCATTGACACTGTTTATCGGACGTTGGCCACCTTCGATGAATTGGGTTTGGTTAAAAAACTGCATATCGTGAATGAACGGACTCTGTTTGATACTAACCTGGATATTCACCATCATTTTATTTGTACCCAATGTAAGGAAGTAAAAGATATTTACTGGTCTGATTTTGACAACACAACACTTCCCGGTGTCGTAGCAGGCATGGGGAAAGTGCAATCCCGTCATCTTGAGATCCATGGAATTTGCACCAGTTGTCTGGAGAAAACTGGATAATAACAGCTCCTGAAGCAACTATTTTTTTTGACATTCAAATAAGATTTGATCTTACCAAATAGAGATACTTGCAGATCTTGCTGTAAAGCCGAGCACCATACCCTGGTGCAACAAAAAGTAATACTGAGGAGGTAGTAGTATGTCAGACGAAAAAAAGAAATTAACCACTAATGGTGGAGCTCCAGTGGGTGACAACCAAAACGCGATGACCGCCGGGCCACGTGGACCAATGTTGATGCAGGATGTATGGTTTCTTGAAAAACTTGCCCATTTCGATCGGGAAGTTATTCCAGAGCGACGTATGCACGCCAAAGGATCAGGGGCATACGGAACGTTTACGGTTACCCATGATATCACTCAGTATACCAGAGCAAATATCTTTTCGGAGATTGGTAAAAAGACAGAACTCTTCTCCCGTTTTTCTACTGTAGCCGGAGAACGTGGTGCGGCCGATGCTGAGCGAGATATTCGCGGATTTGCTTTGAAGTTTTACACAGAAGAAGGAAATTGGGATCTGGTTGGTAACAATACCCCCGTCTTTTTTCTCCGGGATCCTTTAAAATTCCCAGATCTCAATCATGCCGTCAAGAGAGACCCCCGAACCAATATGCGCAGTGCCAAAAATAACTGGGACTTCTGGACTTCATTGCCGGAGGCTCTGCATCAGGTAACCATTACCATGAGTGAACGCGGTATTCCGGCCACATACAGACATATGCATGGATTTGGCAGCCATACCTTCAGTCTGATCAATGCAAATAATGAGCGTTTTTGGGTTAAATTTCACTTTCACACCCAACAGGGTATCAAGAACCTGAGTGACGCAGAAGCAGAGGCCGTTGTCGGTAAATGCAGGGAAAGTCACCAGGAGGATCTCTACAAGAGTATAGAAAAAGGGGATTTCCCGCGATGGACCATGTTTGTTCAGGTGATGCCGGAAAAGGATGCAGCAAATTGCCCTTACAACCCATTTGACTTAACGAAAGTCTGGTACAACAAAGATTATCCGCTTATTGAAGTTGGTGTACTGGAACTGAACCGTAACCCGGAAAACTATTTTGCAGAAGTTGAACAGTCTGCTTTTAACCCTGCCAATGTTGTCCCGGGAATTAGTTTTTCTCCAGATAAAATGCTGCAAGGGCGACTTTTTTCCTACGGTGATGCCCAGCGCTACCGGCTCGGAGTTAACCATCAGCAGATTCCCGTCAATGCTCCTCGTTGCCCCTTTCACAACTATCACCGCGACGGAGCAATGCGGGTAGATGGCAACCATAGCAGTACCATCGGCTATGAACCAAACAGTTCTGGAGAATGGCAGGAACAACCGGAATATAACGAGCCACCTCTCAGCCTCGAAGGCGCCGCTGACCATTGGAATCATCGGGAAGATACTGATTATTTCAGCCAGCCGGGTAAACTCTTTCAACTTATGACCAGTGAGCAGCAGCAGCTATTATTTGACAACACGGCAAGAGCCATGGGTGATGCGCCAAAAGAGATCAAGATGCGTCACATCGGGAACTGCCTCAAGGCAGACCTTGCTTACGGCAAAGGAGTAGCAGATGCCCTTGGCCTGTCACTGGATGAGCTCAAGTAGAAGTGATACTTTTTTTGTTGAGTAATTCATTCGATTAATGATAGCGTTACTCTAATTTATTTTATTTTTTACTAATAAGGACTGTACAATGGCGTCATTAAAAAACACCCAAACCGAAAAGAATATTGTCACTGCCTTTTGCGGCGAATCTCAAGCTCGTAACCGCTACACCTACTTTGCCTCCAAGGCAAAAAAAGAAGGCTATATCCAGATTTCCCACATCTTTGAAGAAACAGCTAATCAGGAGAAGGAACATGCCAAGCGCCTGTTCAAACTTCTGGAAGGCGGAGAGGTTGAGATTTCTGGAAGTTTTCCAGCCGGACCAGTTGCGGACACCATTGTAAACCTCAAGGAAGCAGCAGGTGGTGAAAACTATGAACACACCGTTATGTATCCCGGTTTTGCAGCCACTGCCCGGGAAGAGGGCTTTCCCGAGATCGCATTCATCTTTGAAGCCATCGCAGTTGCGGAAAAGCAGCACGAAAAACGCTATCTGGATCTGATGAACAACATTAGCTCTAATCGGGTCTTTCAGCGTGATGAAGAGGTAAGTTGGAGATGCCGTAACTGTGGTTACCTTCACACAGGAAAAGAAGCGCCGGAGCTTTGCCCGGCATGTGCCCATCCCCAGGCTCATTTCGAGCTTCTTGGTGAAAACTGGTAAGTCACATTTATATTTTAAAGATTTAAGAGGAATTAATTGTATGAAGAAATGGAAATGTTCAGTATGCGGCTATATCCACGAAGGTGATGAGCCACCCGAAAAGTGCCCGCTCTGCGGAGCAGAAAAGGATAAGTTTATTCAAGTAACCGACTCGGAGGAGAGCGCCAGCCAGGGGACAGAAGAAGAAGAAGGTGCCCCCAAAAGCCTGGAGAATGAAGTGGATATATCCGCAGCAGGTTCTCCTCAGGAACAGCTCACCATGCTTGAAAAAATAACAGATCTGGTCCTGAAGAACCATCTGCACCCCATCAGCGTACACAGCCCTAATGGAATCGTCCCCATCGCTGTTCTTTTTCTCGCCCTTGGCATCCTTTTCAAATCACAGGGGCTTGCAAACGCCGCCTACTACAACATGATCGCTGTCCTTCTCAGTATGCCCCTGGTGATATTCACCGGATATGTAACCTGGCAAAAGAAATATAATGGAGCAAAAACATCTGTATTCAAAATAAAAATTGCTGCAAGTATTGTTGCCACCGTCATTCTCATTGGTCTCGTGACCTGGAAAACAGTGCAACCGGACGTGCTCATTAGTGCATCTCTGGATCGTTGGCTCTTCCTGTTCTGGTCAAGTTTTATGCTTGCTGCAATTGGACTTGCCGGACACCTTGGCGGACAACTGGTCTTTGGCAACAAAAAATAAACCACTTTTAGGGGATGACACAACTGTCATCCTCACATATTAACCCCTGAACAGGAGGTATCCATGCCGGAAGAAGCAGCTGTTGGATGCGCCAGACCCACTGGAGGGCCGGTTGGAGAAAAACCGGATAACACCTCAACGAATGAGCAAAGTGAACAAAAACCAAAAGCGGAGGAACGTTCCATGATCAAAGTTGGTAAGAAGGCCCCGGATTTTGCAGCTCCGGGATATCAAAAGGGAAAATTTATCAATATTAAGCTATCAGATTATCTGGGGAAATGGGTGTTACTCTGCTTTTATCCAGGTGATTTCACATTTGTCTGAGCAACCGAAATTTCAGCGGTCGCTGAAAAATATCCTGAGCTTCAGAAATTAGATGCAGAAGTCCTTTCCATGTCCATTGACTCCATGTTTACCCATAAGATGTGGGACGATGATGAGTTGAGTAAAATGGTTGACGGCGGTGTCCCCTTCCCTATGCTTTCCGATGCCGGCGGTAAAGTTGGCACGGTATACGGTGTTTATGACGAAGACAACGGCGTTGAGGCCCGTGGTCGTTTCATTATTGATCCTGACGGAGTTGTTCAGGGCTATGAAGTATTGACCCCGCCGGTCGGACGTAACATAAATGAGACTTTCCGCCAGTTGCAGGCATTCCAGTTAGTACGTGAAACCAAGGGTGCTGAAGCGACTCCTTCCGGATGGCGCCCAGGTAAAGCCACTCTCAAGCCAGGAATCGATCTGGTTGGTAAAGTATGGAAAGAGTGGAAAACTGAACAGGCCTTTGATTAATGAAAAATAATGTGCCCTGATACTCAAGAAAGGGTACGTCAAAAAATAGATCTACGTATATTGGAGAAAAGTCATGCAAAAGTGGGAATGCCCCTGTGGCTACATTTACGATCCCGAAGAAGGCGACTATGAGAACGGAGTTGATCCCGGTACTCCGTGGGAAAAAGTACCGGCAGACTGGGTTTGCCCTAAGTGCGGTGCAGAAAAAGAAGATTTCTGGGAAGCAGATTAAGAAAGAAATTGTATCCTGACCCACATGAATACCGCAGTATTCATCAGGTGGGATATTGAACTCTTTTTTTATTGCGGCTTTTTTTGCATTGAATACAAAATTTCTTCATTCATGGCAACACTGTTGCCATGAATGAAGAAAGAAATCCGAAACAACAACTATTTTAATTTTGAGAAGTGCTCTTGCTCTCATTTTTAGCATATTTCTGCACCATCTCATAAAGTAAACTGGCCATCTCTGCGTCATAAATATCATTGTGCGCTGCGGAAAATGATTTGGATTCAGTCTGTACAAATTCACTGACATCCAGATACAAAAGTTTTGCATCTTGTTCGTTCAGATTGTTACGAATTCCATCTCCTGTGAAAGAGGGATTCTTTTCAGGATGCGTAGGGAGAAAAGTCTTCTTAAAGATTACCGGATCATCCACCTTGTCTGTCAAGAACACCTACTGAAATGAATTGATAGAGGTTTCTTGCCCTCTTCTATTCCTTCAAATAATTCAGTAAGGTTATTAAACCCAGGCGTTCCTCCAATATGTTTTGCGCCCGACCATAATTTAACGGGAAATGTTGCCGTTATGGGATTCGCTGTGTCATATTGAGACCAGGTGTAAACAAACTTTGTGTCAGGAAAACCAGTAAGCACATAGGGCTGACCTTCCTTTCCATGCTTTTTCCCATTGCTCGCTGCCAGAAAACGATTACTGCTCACGGCCCCTTCCAGGCCTATATATAAATCTACTACATTCTTTGACAAAGGTTTCCGACCCACATAAACCAGATCCTTTAAAAATAAGGCTGAAGAGGTTAAGCGCACCCCAAAACTATGCGCCAAAATAACGACTTTTACATCTACTTTCCTTTGCTTATCCAGTGCCTGGAAATCAAATGACTTCAAGGGTAAAATAACCTGATCTAACAAACTCGCAGCGATGGTTGTACCAATCTCATCGGCGTCAGCTGCTTTATTCCAATAGCTCGCCTTTTCTGTATACCACGTATCCGCCCACGTTGCTGGCCAGGTAATACCAATGACAAGGGGTCGAAAACCGGTATCATCCCGTTTCAGAGCTTGCTTACGCAATTGTTCAAAAAGGCTGTTGAAATTGCCGATGGCCTTCTCCTGGAGAGCGTTCCAGCCCATGGAACAAAAGAAAATATGTGTGTAGCTTTTGCCCGCTGTTTCAGCCTGCATCAGGCGTATCTCTAGATCATCTTTCAGCGCTCCCTGGAGGGCCGACATACCAGCACTGAACGCACTCTTGTATTCCTTCACGCCATTGTCAGGATGGCTCCGGGCTATATCCAGATACACATTATAAACTGGCTTTATCGATTTCTTGATATCGGCTGGAGAATAAGAATAGATATGGCTTATAAAATGCCTTTTGCCTGCCTCCTCTTCGTGATCCCATCCGACTCCTTGTAAAAGATCTTTTATAAGAGTGCTCTTTTTCCACCCTGTCGCCAGTCGTGCATCTCGGTTTGCAATTGATGGGACATTGCAAGACTTGTCAACCGTATTCTCCTCAGGGAAAAGTGCGTGGCTACAATAAATATTATCGAGATATCTATCATAAAAATCCTCTCCCAGGCTATCCCGAGTTCTTTTATATTTGCTCACCCGCTCTTTCGGACCCTTTTCCACCCCAATAATATAACCGTCAAAGGTAAGGGGGATGGAATCAGAATCCGTAACAACCTGATGATACACGCGGGCATCCTTATCGGCTGTTCCAAGAATTTTTTCCCCTTTCTGCAGGCGTTCTGGTGATACATAGGGTGAATCTTCGTAAGGGATGGAATACCTAGGCTTATCAGCACATGAAATCAAAATGAAAAGAGTGAGAAACAGCATAAAAATAGTCCCTCTCTTCTTTTTGAAGTTGCTATAAAATTCTTCCTTTATATTGATCATATTCTACTCCTTCTGCTTGTTGGATACTTACAGTCCAAAAAAAAGTGTACCGCTTTTTGAAATTCATGAGCGGAGACAATTAAAACATATCACCCTCTCCCGTTTAGTGTTTTTTGCTCATGATTAATGCGGCCGGAACTGCCTGTCTGAATCAATGTGAACAAATCGACAATCCTCCCTGTCAGTGCATTATACTGTCAATAAAAGCAAAAGCCGCCACAGTTTCAGCCACAGCTTTTCCAATAAAGTGCGTCATGATTCCCCGGTAAACTACATCGTCCAACAGGTATTTTTCATCGGTGGCATCATCCGGATCAACTCCAAAATTTATTCCATATGTCGTAAATCTGCCAAAACCCTCAAATTTAGTGTTCTCATCTTGTGAATACTGATCCTTGGGATCACCATATCGCTGCCAGAACAGTTCACACCCTGTCTGTTTTTCCTGTCCGTCAACTGTTACCGAAAAACGGGATTGATCATCAAACAGATATTTCAGTGTCTGCTCAGCAGAACTGGTATACAAGCTTATCAGACTGTCATAACTTTGCACGGTAGAGAATCCGTCCTGCCCGCCTTTAATCAAATTCAAGACTTCATCAATGTTCCGATTAACATACTTTTCATACGGATCTTTTACTTCCATACCGTGATATACTGGTACAACATGAGATGGGGTGCTCATATCCTGGAGGTGATGAATGACCTTTCCCATTAGTAAAAACTGATCATCAGATTCAGACTTTTTCAGTTCATTTTCAAGCTGTTTAATTCTTCTTGTCAGAATATGCTCTGAGGTAGGATAAATTGTAATTGTTGGGAAAACCCCCAACAGCTTCACTTCTCTCGGAACAAGATTCTCATTTTCTTTATAAAAATGCCAGTTCGTACCCCGTGTGGCAAATGGTGTCGTATCTTCATCTTTGACTCCTTTGCTTATTACTTTTTGATAAGCCGAAAAAATTCCTCCTGAATTTCCAGAAGAGTTTTCTTTGAACAGCTCAATAGCTTTTTGGGTAATTTTGACATGGTCTTTTGATTTCATAATACTCCTCAATAATAAAACTCTTAGTTAGATTTATGAGACAACAATCTTGGAAACAAATAAAAAATTAACCGGGTTTTCACAGGTCAGTTTCTCATAGAATTTTATGGCTGAGATAATTGCCTTTGGGGACTCAGCACCATCCGATACTGTCTGCCTTAAATTAATAACCTCTGTGAACTCTTCCAAAAACTTTCGATACGCTGGTGTCTCAAATTTTGAGTGGCTTTTATACCCTTTAAGACTTTGGTCAAACTGATCAATGAGATCAGTAACCCTCTTTTCAGAAGTCCGGGCGCCAGGAATACTTGAACTGCCAATGTGATTCCTGTTATTGAAAAAAAGCTAGTGAAAGGGACGCCGTGCCCATCCATCCTCCTTTTTAGGATACAGGCTCAGGGGATTCGCAATTTCTTTATCTTTAATGGTTATTTCCTGCAAAGATGTAAAGACGTTTAGGGCATCAACGGTACAGGCTGCATGATTGGGTTTATTCATCTGCCACTTTCCTCCGAAAATATTGTTTTCTTACAGTAGTGTGTGTTACTTCCTCTTTACGAATCTAGGAGCTGCTCCAGTTAACTCACGGTTTCAGAATCGAGTACATTATTGCCATATTCCTCATAACGATGGAGATATTCCCTGATACCGAGAAACTGAAGTGCGTTTTTAGAGAAAAATTTATCTTTATGAGCACTTAACCCGGCGGTTTTATCCATAAACAACTCTTCAAAGTACATTAGAAAATCAGCAGTCCGGTCGATCATATTCTTCATATGCCAGTCTGAACCGAACATGACCTTATCGGCAAATGGGTATGACGCATCACGCTCCATTTCCTCCTTGAATCTGGACTCAAATTTCTTCCTGAATTCATTAGGATTCTTATCATCACCAGGAGGTATGACGTCGATAAGGTGGGAGAAGTCACAATACACATTGGGGTAGGTGGTACAGAGTTCGACAACCTTTCGCGGATAACCTGCTTCACTTTCCCATTCCTTCTGACCAGCATACCATCCATTTAGCTTATACTTACAAAGCATGATCTCCTCGTCACCCCAATCATGTCCCATGGTTTTCGGATCCTCGTATCTTTTTGCCCTCTTGATGGAATTGAGGTAACTGAATTCCTCAAGTTGTTTCTCGTAAATGGTGGTACTATGATTGCCGCCACCGGCATGGCCAAAACAGAGCTTCAGATCAGAATAGGAGATGGAAGAGTCGAGGGGGCTTTCGCGGGACAAAACCTCTTCCCAATACACAGGGTGAGAATTCAGTCCCCACCCACGCCCGCCCTCAAAACCGGAGGGAGTACAGTGGGTCATAATGGGGATACCTTTCCTGACACAGAGTGTATACAAACGGTGCAGAGCCGGGTAGTGAGCAAAATCATCTGGTCGGTACCCCAGAGGGGGATACATTTTGACCCCGATAAAACCCCTGTTCAGGGCATCTTCACATATTTCATATGCACCTGTACGACGGGGATCAAAAGCCACGAAGCCAAGCAGCTTCCCCTTATTCTTTTGAAAGACTTCGGCCATCTTTCCGACTTGTTTAGACTTATAGTCATAATAGGGTGGTTTGCCCGGTTCCCGTCTCCCTTTTCCACGGCGATAAGCCTTTTCCATATCCATCATATGGTGAACATGAAGGACTAGATTCTGCGTATCATTGTAGGTGTTATGAAGAAGATAGTCGGCCAGATTCGTCTCTGTCTGCAGCATAAGCAGTAAAAACCTGAGATACTTCTCCAGATTTGTCTGCTTCATGGCCCATTTTAGCGGTCCCTTAAATTGACGTGTCAATTCAATTTTTTTCTCTTCGTCCTGATGCTGTGTACCGGCCAGAATTGTGACCAGGCCCTCCTCCGTCATCTCCTCTCCGGCAACTGCTTCGGAAACATGAAGGTTTTTTAATCGAACCAGGGAAGTAACAAAATCACTTCTTTCTATAGTGGCTCGGGAGTTATCTCGATTGCCCTTCAGGAGCAGGCCAAGAAGTTTTTCAATGATGCGGGAGAACACCGCATCGGTCACCGAATCTTTTACCGCTTCATCGTTAGCGTCATCAAGCAAACTGAGGACCTCGATCAGGCCACTGTCTACAGAAACATTATCGTAAAGAATCTCATTGAAAATCTGGGACAGGTAGGATGCCAGCTCTTCCGCGACCGGCTGGCGGACATTTAAATCTTCCAGGGAAAATTGAATTACCATCTCTTCAAAGGGGAGATAGCGAACATCAAATATGTGAGAATGTATGTCGGTTACCTTTGTCATTTTTTATAACTCCTTTTCACTAATAGTGACTGCTTTTTCATTTGGAAATTTGAACCCTATATAAGTCAGGTTGCTCACTCCAAGCAGCAATAGAAGGTTCTGCGGAAATTCCGGCATGGATATTTTAGTAGTTATAGATACCACAAATATAATGCCGAGGATCACAGTCCAGAGGACTGCTTGTAAACGGGGGAAACTCATACCGTTACCGCCATCGCAGATATCACTGAAAAACCCCTTAGATTTGGGGGATGAGAGATTTTTGGGCAGCAGGTTTATTTTCTCGCTTACCTGCCCCAAACGATCTTCCAGATCCTGAAGGGTTTCTCCCGACGCATTGGTTTTTAATTCGTCCAAATGACGTTCGCTCTCCTGGAGGGTGGCAAGATCTTTCTTTTTATCTGCTATGGTTACAGCCTTTTTGTTTTCACCGATAACAACAGAACCAAGCGCTGTCGCCCCGCTGATCCCCATTAGCATCAGGATTTGATCCGGTATTTTTTCCGTTGTTTCGGTAAGGTACCATATGCACGTAAAGGATATGATTACAAGCAACCCCCAAAACGCCATCTGGCTTTTACCCAAACTGTACCGTTCACTCTTGTCATCCCGCAGTGCGGTCGGGTTTTGTATCAACAGGTAAAAGACAGCAAAAAAGACAAGCCCACCCAAACCTCCCAGTATCCAAATCCATTTCTCTTCTACAATATAAAACTGAAACTTAGACTCATCGGATTTCGATTTGTCAGAAGTACTGATCGTCAGCGGTATTCGACCATCTATCGACAGGCCAACTTTAGGTTTCATTTCATACCCGGAGCTTTGACGTCCCAGAAACTCATCCCAGTTTTTTTTACTTATTTCGTTCTCCGATGTCCTTTTCAGCTGAACCCCTAATGTAAGGTTTGTTCGTTGAGGATCATCTCCCTGGCTTTCCGGTATAACAGGGAGGCTGTCCATCCTCACGCCATCCAGGTATAGCGTAAGGGAATCTCGAACAGTGTCATTCTTCTCTAAAACAGTATTGATATATTTAGCGCAACCACCTGAGGCCTCAATACTGAGAACATCATTCAACCTGTAGCGAAAATTCGTACCGTCTTCATTTTTGCCGACAATTTTCAACTCATTTTGTCCACAAGATGTACCGGAGGGATCTGAGCCCTGCGTTTCCGAAAAAGAAGCCGATGGCAAACAGAGAAACAACAACACAGTAAATGCACCAATAAAACGTAAAAACATAACTTTCCTCCTTTATTGATCACTCTTTTACTTCAATCATATAATTGTCTTCAGGAAACCGAAGCTTGCCAGGGATAACCAGCTCATTGGCATCGCTACATTCCATATGTATATGGCGACTGCTATATTCAATGTTATTCACAACCACATCCTTACGCTCACAAAGGGCCACACAGGTGGCAACAGGCAGAAAGAAATCATAACGATAATTCTTTCCAAGGTATGTGAATAATTGTTTATCATTCTTCACTTCCACAAACGACTGCCAGGTCACCTCCTGCTCACCGCTCAACTTGTCCCAACCCGTGATAATCTTCCTGAGCTAACGTCCGAGAAGGTACTCCTTGATATCATCGTCTATCTTCCGTCCGTATTTGTTTTTGTACTCATAGGGATATTCCTCCACTTGCTTTGGGGTGAGTTCCCGAGGCGTGGAGTCTTCCTGTCCCAAACGAAGATCGTCCCACCGCTCACCCTCAAAATATTTTTTTCTTACCTTCTCCTGATCTAGTGGCAGAGGTGACTGGCCTTTCTTCAGTGGAACAAAATGGCTTCTCACATCCACGAAGGCCTTCCAAAACACACCTTTTTTAACCGTTGCCAGGCGAGCAAAAGCCTCGTTCGAGAAATAAATATCCACCTTTCGTTCACTGTTGTTGTCAAGATCCAGCAAATGCTTCCAAAGTGTTGGTGAAGGTAGAGACTTGCCCCTATAACAGCCAAGAAATTCAGTAAAAAGAAGAAAATCTCTAATCTCATTTGCCCGTGTCACCTTGTCTTTATTCGAATAGGCCATATGCCCGAACAGGTATTGGGATTGTTCCGGAGGGGAATGTGTAAAATATATACATGTGAGCTCTGCATCTTCCCATCTTATCTCTTCGTTTCCACGAAATATACTGCTCTTTGAATCCTGCAATCGACTCTTACGCTCTATATGCATAACCCGGTTTTCCAAGTGACGTCTTTCCTGCTCCATTTGGATAGCCTGCAGGAGAAGAATCTGCTTTTCCCCGAGAGATGCGGACAGGCTGACCTCTTCGACAGTCTGATGAACCGAACTGATGGCCACCGAAACCCCATGTTTCTCAGGATCATCCATTGCATATTCGATTGCCTGCCCATCATCGAGACGCAGTAAACGCAAATAGGCCTCACGAGCGCTCTTTTTGTTGAGGGAAAAAGTGAATGCCGTAACAGATTGCCTTAGCTCCACATTAGAAGAACCGGCCATAACATGAAATTTGTGATACGCCTGAACCATCTCCAATATCGGCTCAAGCCCTTTTTCTTCGACAAGTGCACCGACTCCTAGGAAATTCTCCGGGCCGAGTACATCTTTCGTAAAGTCGTTAAAATCGACAACTGAATCATCCAGATTATCTAGTACCGAGGAGGCAACCGTCCTGATATGATTAATGTCCGTACTGACGGACAGTCCAAGTCCTGCCGAACTGCGTCGTTTAACTCCCTTATCAACCTTGACGGAAAGTTTATCATTTTCCAGACGGATTATTGAAAGTGCAAACACCCGATCAGTTTCAGCCTCCACATTCACACCAGCCTGAGCCGTCAGTATACCTGTCTGATAATTCCAACCGGCAGTGGCTGTCAATTTTCCGTTTCCTTTCCCGATAATCTCAAACTCAGTTCCGATTTCCATGTGTTGAACACAAAACGACGAGAATGGAAGTTTAAAGTTGAGTTTTTCCAGAATCTGCGTCAGTTCGGCAATGTCACCGGAGTCCTGACGAATTGGGACCAGGTATCTGTATTCTAAAAGACCTTTGGCACTGAAACCCAGCGAAGCAGGTAAGGATCCCAGGGGAATTTCTCCACCCGCAATGTTTCCCTCCATAACACCCCTGACATGGAGCCAGTCTCCACCCTCCCCCTGTTGCTGCAGCTTTTCGGTGACAGCTTTTCTCCGGGGAATATTCAGTATTCTTTTATCTGAACCTCGTATTATTTCAGCGGACAAACGAATTCCCAGGAGTTCCTGTCCATTATCTGTAAGCAACGGAAGATGGTGCCCTATTTTCCTATCGCGAATAGTGTCGAGGGTGTACTCCACTAGTTTTTCTTTCATGTTTTTTTTCTCTTAGTTTGTTATTGAAGTAAATTTTTCGTTATCAACCCTCTACTTTTCCATGCACCTTCTTCATTTCCCGCCATTGAGCATAACGATTCATAGCAGTACTAATTACATCATGACGTAATACATTTAACGCCAATTATCAACATGTTAAATCATCACATGCCATTTACGTAACCAGCAATTACACCAGACACACTGATTCCACTCACACCTTTTCGACAAAATAAATTTACTGCTGGTTTACTTGATCAATGGAATGGCAACCTGACAAAATGGAGCAAATATTATTTATTGCTTACTGTCAGGCCCTTCAGCAGGTTAGCTTGCTTTTTAGAGTAAAATAATTAACAATGAGTGATGGAAACACTTCAGGACATCATGACAACTCCGGTTCTCACCGTTACGCCGGACACCTCCGTAGGCCATGCCCTGCAAATTATGGAGCAGGAAAAACTCAGCGCCCTAATCGTTGCCAAGGATAAAAAACCCCAGGGAATATTTACGGAGCGGGCACTGATTCAAATCCGGGCAGGCGGAACAATTGATTACTCTTGGCCCATGCACAGAGTTATGAGCAGTCCCGCACTCACCGCCTCCGTTGACATGGATTACCGGGAGGCATATCAGCTCCTGCTGCAGCATCGCTTCCGTCATCTCGTTGTAACAGATCATGCCGGCTTCCTTATGGGTATTATCACCGGTAGCGACTTCCTCTCCCACCTTGGCCTCGAATACTTTATGGAATTTAAGACAGTGGGGCAGGTGATGAGCAGAGATGTTGTCAGCCTACAATCGTCCCTTTCAGTCTATGCAGCGATGAAACTTATGAATGATCGTCGTATCAGTTCTCTCGTTATGGAAGATAATGGCTTCCCAATTGGTATCATTACCGAAC
Source organism: uncultured Desulfocapsa sp. (assembly GCA_964538055.1). GTDB lineage: Bacteria > Desulfobacterota > Desulfobulbia > Desulfobulbales > Desulfocapsaceae > Desulfocapsa. The sequence goes on from CAZIDU010000054.1 coordinate 15,972, forward strand.
GAGACCTTCTTCGCCTGATACGTTCGAAGAAAGATTTGAAGAGTATCACCCTCCAGCAGGTTATGAGCACACCGGTGCAGACTGTCTTTTCAGATGTATCCAGTCATGAAGCTGCAAGAATTTTAACAAAAAACAAGCTCCGCCGACTGGTTGTCACAAACAGCAGTGGCCATTATGTTGGGATCATAACGGAAACGGACTTGGTTAAGGGCTTGCGTAGCAGCTATACAGATCACCTTAAAGGAGTAATCCGTCAGAAAGACAAGCAACTGCAACAGGTCAAACAACAGATAGAGGAGGCATCCATCCTTGACAGCATGCTGCAATCCGTCGCTGACATGGCCATTACCATCATGGATCCCGATTTACTCATCCTTATCCACAACCAGGCAGCAGAAAATCTCTACGATTATTCAAGCGACAGGGCCATGGGCAACAAAGCCACGGTGCTCTACGAAAGTGGTCCCAACCTGGAGCAATTTACAAATGGTGTGGTCCGGGCCGATACAAACGGACTGTGTGAATTTGTAATGCAGCAACAGAAACATGGAGCAGTACGTTTCCTGGCAATAACCATCTTCTGTATCCGCAACCGTGAAAACCACAAGGCCGGCTTCGGACTCATCTCTCAGGATATCACCGAACAAAAAACGGCGCTGCTTGAATTGGAACAGAAAAAGAAAGAGGCAGAAGATGCCAATATTGCGCTCAAGGTTATGCTGGATCAACACACCAGAACAAAAGAGAACATAGAGGAACAAATATCCATCAAGTTACAGGAACTGGTCAATCCCTACCTGGACCTGCTCCAGCAATCTCCGGTTAATGAGAAACAGGCTGAAACAATACGGATTATTGCAGCTCATATTGACTCAATCACCCAGCAGTTTTCTCCTGAAGCCAGAAAGGTCATGCTGAAACTCTCCCCTCGAGAAAGCCTTATTAGCGATCTTGTACGGCAGGGGAAAACCAGTAAAGATATTGCAGAAATTCTTCATATCGGGCTGCGTACCGTAGAAACGTATCGCAATAATCTTCGCACAAAACTGGGAATTAATAAGAAAAAAATAAGCCTCCGGACATACCTCACAACCACCTTTAGATCCCGATAATCTGGCAGTAACCCCTCCCCAAAACACAGTATTTCAATCCGTATTTTTACCGTGTTTTTCCCGCATTGACTAGAGTGCATTTTTAGAGGATTATTCTAAATATAAATACTATTTTTCTGGAATCCATGGCACACACTTTTTTGTGGCAGGTGGTTCCGGTAAATATCTACCAGGAGAACGGAACCATGACAGTGAAAAAAACAGGCACTGCCCGCAAACAAGTAGCCACCATCAAAAAGACAGCTGCTGAAGCCGCAGAGCCTCCAGTAGAGAATAAGGACAAAAAAAAGCTTGCAAAAATCACCAAATCCGGAAAAAAAACAGCGTCCAAACTAAAAATTGAAGCTCAAAAAATCAAAAACCCTGAAATCATTCTCTACAAAAAGAACGGTGTTATCCTGAAAGATATGCTGGAAGAGTATGGTGAATTGAAAAAAGGTGGGCCTGGCCTGAATACCTTCCAGAAAAAAGCAATGCGACGCTTCCACAGAGAGGAAGCACTCAAGCCCTATCAGGCCGAACTGATCCGAATGCAGAAATGCCTGGAACACAACAACCGCCGCATGATTATCTTATTTGAAGGACGGGATGCTGCGGGAAAGGGTGGGACTATTCGACGGGTCAGTCGTTATATGAACGAAAAGCATTACCGGGTAGTTGCAATGGCCAAGCCGACGGAATATGAAACGACTCAATGGTTCTTCCAGAAATATATTGCCCAATTTCCACGTGGTGGTGAAGTGGTAATGTTTGATCGCAGCTGGTACAACCGTGCCGTTGTAGAGCCGGTTTTTGGATTCTGCACCCCCGAAGAGTATAAAAATTTCATGAGGGGCGTGATTGGATTTGAAAAGGATCTGGTTCGTCAGGGTACCATACTTGTAAAACTCTATTTTTCTGTTACCAAAGAAGAGCAGGCAAGACGTTTTGACAGACGCAAGACAGACCCTCTCAGGCAATGGAAACTCTCCGAAATTGACGTTCAGGCCCAGGATCGCTGGGATGATTTCACCACTAAAAAATATGAAATGCTCAAGAAGACCCACACCAATACCGCGCCATGGACAATAATCCGCTCCAACAACAAACATGACGCCCGCCTCAATGCCATGAAAGTCATCCTCAATGCTGTCCCCTACGACAGGGGAAATACTGATCTTGACTTTGTTCCAGATCCAGATGTTGTTATCTCAGGTTCCCGTGAAAAGGAGATCATGGATGCACAACGTATTAAACTCGGAAGTTTTGTCGGATAAAACAAAACAATATCTACTTAACCACTAATCAGTTTAAATACATAAAGGGTGTCGTTATGGGAAGTGACAATCAGGAGAAAAAAAACAAAACAAAATTAGCAGAAGGAACGGCCATCAGAAACAAAGATGTCAAAGAGAACAAGGATCGTCAGGCAGTATGGATCAAAAAATGGCACATGCAATACGAAGAAGATCTACGAATTCTTCAGATCGAGCTCATGAAGATGCAGCAATCCATGCAGGCCAGTGGGAAACGAATACTTGCTATTTTCGAAGGCCGGGATGCAGCGGGAAAAGGAGGAACCATCAAGCGGATCACCGCTCATCTCAACCCCAGAAGATACAATGTTGTTGCTCTTGCCAAGCCAAATGAAACGGAACTTACCCAGTGGTACTTCCAGCGTTACACCTCGCATCTGCCCGCGGCTGGAGAATTCACCATATTTGACAGAAGCTGGTACAACCGCGCCATGGTTGAGCCAGTCATGGGGTTCTGTAGCGATGAGCAAAATAAACGCTTCTTAAAAGATGCTCCGATGCTGGAAGAACTCCTGGTGAAAGACGGTATCACCCTGCTTAAATACTATTTTTCAGTTTCAAAGGATGTCCAGAAAGAGCGTTTTGACTCAAGAAAACACGACCCTCTCAAGCAATACAAGCTTTCACCCGTTGATAATCTAGCCCAAAAATACTGGAATGAATATTCCATTCGGAAATTCCAGATGCTCTCCGAAACCAACCGCAGCATAGCCCCTTGGACCGTCATCCGTTCCGACAATAAAAAATTTGCCCGGATCAACTGTATAAAACATATCCTGTCCAATATGGACTACGAGGGGAAACTCCCCCTTAAAAAACTTACCCCTGACCCCAAAATTGTTGTCTCAGGGATTGATGAGCTGCACCATATGGAACAAAACCTGATGTCACCGGCTAAACTTCATGGTTAAGCCTCAATCCTATCAGCGTAAGCGGATCAATAAACTACGCCTTGACATTCGCAACAGCACGACCTGTAAGTGCTTCAGGGACGCTGCCATGTGCGTGCTCCAACCCCACGATTATATATATAATAATATATCGCTGGGTTAGAGCGCGCGCAGGGTGGTGTTCATGGAGCGCTTACCTATCAGCCAAAACGACCGGTGATATAATCCTCAGTCAACCTGTGACGCGGATTGGTAAATACCCTGTCAGTACTTCCAACTTCGATTAAATCTCCAAGATGAAAATAGGCTGTCCGCTGGGAAACCCGAGCAGCCTGTTGCATGTTATGGGTGACAATTACGATGGTGTACTGTTCCCGAAGCTCTGCGATAAGATCCTCCACCGTGGCAGTGGCAATAGGATCGAGCGCTGAGCAGGGTTCATCCATAAGGATTACTTCTGGTCGTACGGCAATGGCTCGGGCAATACAGAGCCGCTGCTGCTGGCCACCGGAAAGACCGGTTCCAGGCTGATCAAGCCTGTCACTTACTTCTTTCCATAAACCCGCTTTTTTCAGAGAGCTTTCCACGATACCATCAAGGTCTGTCCGTGTTTCTGCCAGGCCATGAATCTTCGGACCATAGGCAACATTATCATAGATGGATTTAGGAAAAGGATTGGGTTTTTGAAAAACCATACCGACCTGAGCACGAAGTGGCACCACATCCACGGACTTATCATAGATATTTAATTCATCAAGATGAATATCTCCAACCACCCGACAGATATCAACGGTGTCGTTCATTCTGTTCAAACAACGTAGAAAAGTAGACTTGCCGCAACCAGATGGACCAATCATGGCCAGGACCTCATTACGACCCACATCTATGGAGACATCCCTGATGGCCTGTTTATCGCCATAGTAAACATTCACACTGCGACAGGTCATCCGGGCATCATCAACAAAGAGGCTACCAACGGTTGTTCGGTTTTCCCGCTCAACCTTTTCCTTCGTCTGAGTTTCCTTCTGGGTCATAGCTGCTGCCCCCAGAAAAGGAATAACGCCACCACTATCAACCACCGCACTCATTGCGTCCATAACCTAATCCTTCCAGACTTAAATAAAAAAAATAGAGCGACCACTGGAAGGCAGTGTTTGTGAAACGGGCGGAGTCCCAAACGCCAATCCAGTGGAGCAGATAAAACAGATTTTCAAAAAATTACTTCGTAAGGGCCAGGTTCTTGAGTCCTTTAATATCCGATGCGAACTGCTTCCGTTCTTCTTCGGGCATTGGAATGAGTCCTTTATCGGTAAGATACCCCTCTTCTCCCCAGGCCTTGTCACTGGAAAACTCATTTAAAAATTCTGTCATCCCAGGGACAACACCAACGTGGGATTTCTTGACGTAAAAATAAAGCGGACGAGAAACGGGATAGTTACCCGCTGCAATATTTTCGAAAGTTGGAGCTTCTCCACCAACAATGGAACCCTGAATTTTGTCTGCATTCTGGTCAAGAAAACTGAATCCAAAGATACCAAGAGCCTTGGCATTCGCATTAAGTTTCTGTACGATTAAATTGTCATTCTCACCCGCTTCAACATAGGCACCATCTTCACGTACGGTGTGACAAACAGCCTTATAATGTTTCTTATCTGTTTTCTTCAGCGCTTTAATCCAGCCGATTTGTTTACAGCCGCCCTCCATCGCCAACTCAACAAAGGCATCACGGGTACCAGAGGTTGGAGGGGGGCCCAAAACTTCAATTTTTGTATCGGGAAGGGCTGCATTTACCTCTTTCCAGGTTTTGTATGGATTGGCAACCAGAGTCTCGCCACCCTTGGGATTTGGAACATCTTTGGCGAGCGCAAGGAAGATATCCTTTTTAGTGAGAGTCATCTGGCCTGCTTTCTTAGAATTGGCGATCACGATACCATCATATCCAATCTTGACTTCAACAATCTCTTTCACACCATTTTTGTGGCATTTTTCAAACTCAGAAAATTTTATCCGCCTCGATGCGTTAGTGATATCTGGAGTCTCTATGCCGGATCCGGCACAAAAAAGCTTCATACCACCACCTGATCCGGTGGATTCAATTTTCGGGGTCTTAAACTTAGTGGTTTTCCCAAACTGCTCAGCCACGGTGGTGGCAAAAGGGTAGACCGTTGATGAGCCTACGACAGAAATATAGTCACGACCCGTAGCCGCCTGTGCATTTGCCACAACTGAAACGACAAACAGGGATGCCGCAGTAAAAATAATTCCTTTCTTCAACATCATTTTTCTCCTTAAAAAATTATATGATTTCATATCAACCCCTTACTTACATCTTCCTCTACAATTCACCACACCATACCTGGCAATTGTTAGGTTTTTATTAGGAACCCATTAGAGGATCATTATGCTTTTTCCCTACCAACGACGTTCAAATTTTCTGCGGAGAAAAACAGCCACGGCATTCATCGAAATAAGAAAGGCCAGCAGGACCATGATGGCAGCAGAAGTCCTTTCAACAAAGGCACGTTCCGGAGAATCGGCCCAAAGATAAATCTGCACGGGAAGCACGGTTGAGGGATCTGTTACAGAACCGGGAACATCAACAATAAAGGCCACCATTCCAATCATCAGCAGTGGAGCGGTTTCACCAAGGGCCTGAGCCATACCGATAATTGTCCCCGTCATCATTCCAGGCATAGCCAGGGGTAGAATATGATGGGTTATTGCCTGAATCTTCGATGCGCCGACACCGAGAGCTGCCTCACGGATGGAAGGCGGTACTGATTTCAGGGAAGCCCTTGATGCTATAATAATGGTGGGCAGAGTCATAAGGGTCAAAACCAGGCCGCCGACCAGAGGAGCAGAACGGGGCATTCCAAAAACATTTAAAAATACCGCCAGGCCCAGCAACCCAAAAACAATGGAAGGAACTGCAGCCAGATTATTGATATTCACCTCAATAAGATCCGTCCATTTGTTTTTTGGTGCAAACTCTTCAAGATAGACAGCAGTAGCGACACCAACCGGAAAGGCAAGAAGCAGGGTGACAGCAAGTGTAAAAAGAGATCCCACGGCAGCTCCGCGAATTCCTGCAAGCTCCGGTTCTCTGGAATCTCCTGCTGTAAAAAAGGTGGTGTTGAACTTCTTTTCAAGACGCCCGTCAGCAACGAGCTGATCAATCCAGCTGACCTGTTTATCATTCAAGCGCCTGTCACTTTCAGGAACATCCCGAGAAATATAACCCTTCAGGAACATATCAACCTCATCATCGGCAGGCAGCCACATCTTCCGGATGGAGCCAATAATAGTACTATCCTCCATCACCATTTTCTGCAGAATATAGGCAGCTCCAGTGCTTACCAGCTTATTCAATTTTCTTTTATCACTACGCCCCTTCACCTCCGGGAACATATTTTTCATGGATGTCTTAACCAGTGCCCCGTAATTGGCAGAAGACAATGCATCGACATCAAACTGTTCGGCCTCAAAATGGATATCAAGGAGGATCTCGGTCTGCATAAAAGCGGACCATCCGTTTGCGGTAATGGTTACAAAAAGCAGGCCTAGAAAACTGATACTTGCAATAATTGCGCTCAGGCCAAAGAGACGAAAACGCTTTTCCCGCCTGTAGCGTGCAGCAAGCCCTATGCTAACTCTATCCATTGTTGATTCTTTCTTATCTATCTGCATATTTTTTTCCTGTTAACCGTCGTAACATATCCCAGTAACTGTTTGGCTGTACTTCACTTTTGTTCGTTCGAGTTTTGGAGCAACAATAATCCTATATAACTTCCCCCGGAAGTGGGGCTTTAGCCCCGCCCACAAGCGTAATCGGCGGGACTGAAGTCCCACTTCCGAAAACATACTTTGTTCAATAGTAACTATTAAGCGGTCCACGATATTACCCTAACTTCTGAGCAGTTACGTTCCTTACTCATATTCTTCGCGATATTTCCGTACTACATAGAGTGCAATCACATTCAAAATCAGAGTCACAATAAAGAGCAGCAAACCAAGGGCAAAGGCCACCAGCGTCTTGGGACTGTCAAACTCCTGATCACCAACCAGCAGGGTTACAATCTGTACCGTTACCGTAGTCACAGCCTCTAGAGGATTTGTTGTGAGATTTGCCGATAGTCCGGCAGCCATCACCACAATCATGGTTTCACCAATCGCCCGGGATGCCGCCAGTAACACACCACCCACAATCCCTGGCAGAGCCGCAGGAATAATAACATTGATTATGGTCTCACTTCTAGTGGCGCCCAGTCCGTAGGAACCGTCCCGCATGGCCTGGGGAACCGCATTAATCACATCATCGGACAAAGACGAGACAAAGGGGATAATCATGATCCCCATAACAAGGCCAGCTGCTAAAGCACTTTCAGATGAGACGTTCAGACCAAGCATCTCTCCGCTATCGCGAATAAAAGGAGCCACCACCAGGGCAGCGAAAAACCCGTACACAACGGTGGGAACTCCGGCCAGGATTTCCATAATAGGCTTGGCCCAGGCACGCACTCTACTGCTTGCATATTCTGAGAGATAGATGGCAGACATCAAACCAATGGGAACGGCCACTGTGAGCGCAATACCTGAGATCATAAAGGTTCCGGCAAGCACAGGCACAGCACCAAAACTTCCAGAACTTCCAGCCTGATCGGCACGCATCGCCATTTGCGGACTCCACTTCATTCCAAAGAGAAAGTCAGAAACGGGTACATGCTGAAAAAATCTGATAGATTCAAAGAGAACGGAAAGGACGATGCCAATGGTGGTGAGAATGGCGATGGTTGAGCACAGAACAAGAACCATCTGGACGATTCGTTCTACATGATTTCTGGCTCGCATCTCGGGACGAATACGCCGATAGACGAGAAAAGCGGAAAAAATTGCCATGGAATACATGGCTACTCCGAGTGCAATCTGCCCAATACGTTCCATTCCCAGATATTGGACAGCGGCCTGTTCCAGTACCGGATCAATATCCCGGGCTGCAACATGACCACTCACCAGATTACGGAGATCATTCACCAGCAGATTCGACTGATCAGCAGAAAGTCCCTGCATTGCAGCCGGCAAGGTTTTCAGAACCAGTGAGGTCAGTATGGTATCGGAGAAAGCCATCCAGAAACCAAACACCAGCAGGGCAGGCAGAACACACCATACGGCAGTCAGCATTCCGTAATACCCGGGACGCGAATGAAGACTCTCTGAACCGGTTTTTCCACCAGACAGCGAAAAAGCACGCCGTTTCCCCTGCATATAGGCAAGGGAGGCCATTGCCAGGAGAATGACAAGAAAATAAGAAGCTGACATCTTAGTCCGTCTCCCCGCGCACAATTTTTCCCTCTACAAGATAAATGACTTCCTCTGCAATATTTTTGATACGATCCCCAATCCGCTCAAGATGACGTGCCAGCAGATACAAATTCACTAGACATTTTGCATGGCCCGGCTCCTCATTGAGCTCCCGAACCACATCTCTATACGCCTGATTGCGGAGCTGATTCACCTCCTCATCTTCAAGAAAAATCCTTCGGGCAAGATCAGAATTCTCAGTGACGAGGGAATCGAGCCCAAGTTTGAACATCCCTAGCACTTTTCCGAACATCGGCTCATACTCAATGGTAAAATCGAGTGTAGAGTCTTTGCTGATAGTCTGAACACGCTTGGCAATATTGACTGCATTATCGGCAATGCGCTCAAGCTCATTACTTATCTTTATGATCGCAATAAGGAGACGAAGGTCAGATGCAACGGGCTGATGAAGAGCAAGGATCTTGAGACACTCCTCTTCCACCTCAATCTCCATTTCATCGATTTCCCAGTCCGTATTGATAATCTCCTGAAGAAGTTCCGGATCTCGGGTCTGCATGGCAAGACTGGCCTTCTGGAGGCGGTCTTCGACCATGGAACCAAGGGTCATGAATTTCATTTTCAGTTTATCGATTTCTCTCTGAAACGTGAGCAGGTGTGCCAAAATAGAATCTCCTAAGGAATATTGAAGTGAACGTTCAGTACCTTAGAACAGATCTATTTTAGAATTTTGTTAGAGTTTTGTTCGGATTGCGTTAGGGGGGCGTTTTTTTGTTGCAGGCTGAAAATTGCCAGGTAGGATTAGTTCAGCAATTTAAAGATATCTCCCCCAAAACCAAGCAGCACACTCAGGAGAACGCCAGTGAGCAAAGCAAGCATCCTTGTTGTGGAAGACGATACGGATATCCAACAGCTTGTCAGCTATAATCTGATCAAGGCAGGTTTTAATGTCACCTGTGCTGATTCCGGTGAAGAAGCACTGCAGATTCTCGACCAGGAACAGGTCGATCTGATTCTCCTTGACCTTATGCTGCCTGGAAAAGATGGTATGGAAGTATGTGCCATAATCCGCTCAAAAATTGACTTCACTCAGCCTCCAATTATCATGCTCACAGCGAAAAGTGAGGAGGATGATATAATCACTGGCCTGAGTTGCGGGGCTGATGATTATGTCACCAAGCCTTTTAGTCCACGAGTACTTATTGCCAGAGTCCAGGCACTCCTGCGAAGGAAGCAGGAAAAAATCATTGAGAACGAACGACCGGAGAGTGAAAGCATCCATATCCATTCCATGGTCATTCATCCCGGTCGCCATGAAGTTTTAATTGAAGGGAAACAGATTCATCTCACGACCACGGAATTCACCATTCTGGAACAGCTTGCCGGACGCCCCGGCTGGGTCTATAGCCGCCAGCAGATCATCGATAAAATCCGTGGCTATGACTACCTTATCACCTCAAGAGCCGTGGATGTGCAGATCTTTGGTTTACGTAAAAAACTGGGTGATATGGGAGGTTATATTGAAACCGTTCGTGGGATTGGGTATCGTTTGAAGGAATGAGTAGGCGGTGTTCGGTGTGCGGTATTGGGTTTTCGGTTTGGGGTTTGGGGACATTTGGTGGTAACTGCTTGTTCTTCTGGTAACTATTTTACAGGTTGTTTTCTATGAAAAAAAGACGTTTTTTCTGGCAGATTTTTCCAGCTGCCCTCTTTATTATTATTATCTCAATTTTTGCTGCCAGCTGGTACGGAACAAAATTGATCCGCTCCTTTCATTACCATGAGATGCAGGAAGATATTGGAGATCGTGCCTTGCTGCTGCGCCCCCATATCAACCAGTTGCTGGAGTCCAACAATAAACAGCTCCAGGAATTTTGCCGCAAGACTGGCCGGGCTGCCGCTACCAGGATTACGGTAATCGCTGGCAACGGCACAGTATTGGCCGATTCCAATGAAGATCCGTCACATATGGACAAGCATGATACCCGGCCTGAAATCCAGACCGCGTACACCGGAGAAATGGGAGCGTCTCTGAGATTCAGTAAAACTCTGAGTCAGAATATGCTTTATGTGGCCATTCCCCTAACAGATGACAAGCCGAATAATGGAGTACTCCGTCTCTCGGTCTCAGCTGCAGCACTCGACACTGTTATCTCCTCCATTTATAAGCAAATGCTCTACGGCGTTCTCATTATAGCCCTTATCGCTGCAGGCTTATCCTATTATTTAGCGCGTCGCATCAGCAGCCCTCTTGAAGCGATGCGCCGGGGAGCCGAACGATTAGCCGGTGGAGACACGGATCATCCCATTATTATTAACGACAACAGTATTCCAAGAGAAATGGCGGAACTCTCCCATTCCCTTAACAATATGGCTGGACAGCTCAATGGCAGGATTAAAATAATCAGCCAACAGCGCAATGAGCTTGAAGCAGTCTTCAGCAGCATGACCGACGGTGTCCTCGCCATTGCCCCGGACCATACCATAATTCACATTAACCGGGCCGCCGCCAAACTTTTTCAGATAAACCACCAAACCGTCCAAGGGCTGGTAGTTGAAGGAATTATCCGTAACAGAGTACTGCAGCAGTTTCTAAACGACTCTCTGCAGGGTGATATCACCATAATGAAGGATTTGACTCTGATGGAAAACGGAGCTCAGATGACCTTACGAGCCCACGCTCATCCACTCAACGACGGAGAAGAGAAAAGAATGGGTAGTCTGATTGTTCTTCACAACCTGACCCGTATCAATCAGCTGGAAAATATCAGACAGGACTTTGTGGCTAATGTCTCCCACGAACTTAAAACCCCGATAACTGCCATTCGAGGCTATGTAGAAACCTTACTTGATGGGGCCATGGATACCCCTGAAGACGCGAAAAAGTTTTTAAAAATTATCCACAGACAGGGAAGTAGATTAGATGCCATCGTGGATGACCTGTTGACCCTGGCCCGTATTGAAGATACGGCAGAAAAAAATGAAATGGAGCTACAGGATGAGGCAATCTACCCCATTCTTGAAACAGTAATCCAGACCTGCAGTGTTGCCGCAGAACAGAAAAACATCACTATCACAATACAATGCCTTCCTGAGCAACTGACGGCGGCCGTCAATCGCCCCATGCTTGAACAGGCAATTATAAACCTACTCACCAATGCTGTTGCCTACAGCCCAGAAGGCTCAACAATTCACCTGAGCGCAGGACAACAGAACGAGTCCAGCACCAATCAGAGCATCCGCATCGATGTCCAGGATCAAGGCCCCGGTATCAGTCATGAACACCAAAAACGTATTTTTGAACGCTTCTATCGCTGCGACAAAGCAAGAAGCAGAGAACATGGGGGCACAGGATTAGGGCTTGCTATTGTAAAACATATTGCCGCCTCTCATAACGGCGAGGTGGAGCTTCAAAGCCGGATGGGCAATGGTTCTACATTCTCTCTTATCCTTCCCAAATAGAAATAAGCACAGAATCTCCTCAGCTCCTAAAAATGTAACAAGATCACGATTCTGATTATAGACTTATGGACTTTGGCAATCTGGTCTATAAAAACTGGCACTCAATTTGCTGAGTTTTCAATCAAGAGCAGATTACGGACAAAACCGATTTAATGATTATCGTTTTTTTGTAGTGGTCTTCCTCTTAAGTAAGGGCCTCTTGCAAAATAGAAATCCAAAGAATACCGACATAACACGCTGAAAATA
>CAZIDU010000055.1:0-28129 GCA_964538055.1 uncultured Desulfocapsa sp.
GTGGCCTGCTACTGCCAAGATTTATTTGAATTTACAGAAAGAATGGTACACTAACCTGACTTCCGGATCATCCTACTCCATTACGTCTTCCCGGCTCACACGGCCAGTGACATGATTGTAATGTTCGTCCCCGGTTACAGCGGCGGGCCCGTCCCGGATTTACACCGGGTTCCCTTTAAGCTCTGATTGGAGCACCTGAAAATAACATGGAAAGCATAATCGGAAATAAAAATCTAGTCAACTGTGCAGGGCTGTCAGGTAGCCCGGGAATCGATAAAGGTGTTGATACATGTTCTCAAAATACAGTATGCTATTTGTGATTCAGTCAAAGGCCTTGAGCCCAGCATTACTCATGGGTGAGTAACTATAAGTCGCTTTAAGAAGTTATTGCATTCACCCTGGCTTGGAAGTAAGCATCTGGCGGAGTACCTTGTGCAATATGCCGCCATGACGATAATATTCCATTTCCATGGGGGTATCGAGACGTATGGACGCCATAAAAGAGATTGATTTTTTTCCCTCTCTTGGCTGAACTGTCACTGTGATCTTCTTGCCTGGCGCTAATTCATTGCTAAGCCCTTTAAGTGTGATTGTTTCGCTGCCATCGATTCCAAGAGATGCTGCGTCGGTTCCTGGCTCAAACTGGAGTGGCAGCACTCCCATGCCAACAAGATTGCTTCTGTGAATTCTCTCGAAAGATTTTGCAAAAACCGCCTTTACTCCAAGAAGTAAGGTCCCCTTGGCAGCCCAGTCTCGAGAACTTCCGGTGCCATAATCTTCACCTGCAAAAATAACCAGTGGTGTATTCGATTTTTTGTAGCGTATGGCTGCATCATAAATGCTCATTTCTTCACCAGCGGGCATGAAACGGGTGAAACCACCATCCTTGTCTACCATTTGGTTGCGGATGCGGATATTGCCAAATGTGCCGCGCATCATGACCTGATGATTACCGCGTCGTGATCCGAAGCTGTTGAATTCCTCAGGTGTGATGCCAAGTTCCTGCAGATACACCCCTGCCGGGCTATCCACAGGGATTGCTCCTGCCGGTGAAATATGATCAGTGGTAATGGTGTCGCCGAAGATGGCTAGTATCCCCGCATTTGTAATGTCAGCAATTGGTGGGATTTCAACGGACAACTCTTTGAAAAATGGTGGTTCTTTTATGTATGATGACTTGGCGTCCCACTGAAACAGGCTGCTGTCTGGAACTTTCAACTCATTCCATGTGTCATCGCCGGAAAAGGTATCTTTGTAGCTTGATGTGAACAACTCAGGCGTTACGGTATCAGAAACAAGGGCCTGGATCTCTTCATTAGTTGGCCAGATATCGCGGAGATAAACAGGCGTACCATCTGGTTGTGTTCCCAATGGAGCATTCTCGAAATCTATGGTAACGCTACCGGCAATGGCATATGCAACGACGAGTGGCGGTGAGCAGAGGTAATTTGCATGGACAAGAGGGTGGATACGGGCCTCAAAATTTCGGTTGCCGCTTAAAACAGATGCTGTCAGTAGATGTTTTTGTTCTATAATGTCAGCTATTTTATTGTCAAGCGGGCCGCTATTGCCAATACATGTGGTGCATCCATAACCAACTATATGAAAACCGAAATGTTCCAATGGTGTCATGAGTCCGGCTTTTTCAAGATACTGACTAACGACCTTGGAACCGGGTGCCATACTGGTCTTGACCCAGGGCTTTGTTTGCAGTCCAAGTTGTGCAGCCTTTTGGGCCAGGAGTCCGGCCCCAATCATAACGGCAGGATTTGATGTGTTCGTACAGCTGGTAATAGCGGCAATAACCACAGATCCATCTTTAATGTGTACTTGCTCACCGTTTTGATCAAAGCAACCTTCCCGTAATCCTTGTCCCTCTTTTATGGGACACACGGTATCGGCTGGTATCAATTGGCAAGAGCCTCCTTCATCACCCCAGCAGCCGCTACCGTTCATTGCTGCGCTATCCTGTTCCATTTTCTCTCTCAGTTGCGCTTTAAATGCATCGCTCATATCTGATAGTGAAATCCGTTCCTGGGGTTTTCGAGGCCCGGCAAGACATGGTTCGATCTGATCGAGCCCAATCTCGTACACGACAGTGTATGTAGGTTCTGGGCTCTCTTGAGAAAGGAAAAGACCCTGTTCTTTAGTATACTTTTCTACAAGGTTTATCAGCTTGGAATCTCTGCCGCTTGCCTGGAGATAGCGGAGTGTTTCTTTGTCTACTGGGAAAAACCCCATGGTTGCTCCATACTCAGGAGCCATATTGGCGATTGTTGCTCGATCCGGCAGACTGAGTGCCTCCGTGCCGGGACCGAAAAATTCAACAAAGCGACCAACTACACCCTTGCCGCGTAGAAATTCGGTAATAGTAAGCACCAGGTCGGTTGCTGTTATTCCTTTTTTCAGCTTGCCGGTGAGTTTTACCCCCACAACCTCTGGAATCTGCATGGAATAGGGCTGTCCAAGGAGAACTGCCTCTGCTTCAATTCCACCAACTCCCCAGCCAAGCACTCCTATGCCGTTAATCATGGTGGTGTGTGAGTCGGTGCCGATGACAGTGTCCGGATAGGCCAGCATTTCACCTTTTTTCTCCGCTGTCTGGACAACTGAAGCAAGGTATTCAAGGTTTACCTGATGGACAATCCCGGTACCCGGTGGAATAACCCGGAAGTTTGCGAAAGCCTTCTGCCCCCAGTGGAGCATAGTGTAGCGTTCCCGGTTTCGCTCCATTTCACGCTGCACGTTATACGAAAAGGCGTCTTTATCACCAGAGCGATCGACCTGGATGGAATGATCGATAATGAGATCAGCGGGAATAAAAGGATTCATTATTTCCGGGTCTCCGCCAGCCCTGGCAACTGCTGAGCGAAGAGCTGCCAGGTCAACAATCGCTGGAACTCCGGTAAAATCCTGCAGAACGACCCGACCAGGCATAAAAGGAATGGATTTGGAATCGTGCATTGCCGGCCCCCAGGACGCCAGGTTGGCAACATCTTCTTCGGTCACCATATCAGTGTCAAGATGCCGTAGCAGGTTTTCAAGTAGAATACGGATGGAGAAGGGGAGCTGATCGATATTGTCAAATCCGTACTCCTGTAACGCACGAAGGGAGTAAAAGTTGTACTCTTTTCCATTAGCTTGAAACTGTCTGCTGGTGTCGATCTTGATGGAATTAGAATTTGTCATAGTCCGTCCTTGTTGAGGGTATTTCTGAACCCATTGCTTTTATGCCTTTACGCCCGATCTCTTCGTTCAATGGAAAAAAATCACCCATATCTTCACTGAGCTGTTTCTTCCATGTTGTAAATCTGGTTGGGATGCACTTCAAACTATTGTGCTAACTCAGCAACCGTCTTGTCTCCGGCCATTGCTGCCAATGCCACTTTAGATTTGAATAACGGTGAATGGGTTCGTCTCGATCTTTTTGTCATCTTCTGCTCCATAAGTTAATCCCTTGGGATTGTTAAAAGTAGCAGATTATCCACTTATAGGCTTGTTCAAATTATTGGGGCTACTTCTGCCGTTCTCTGAAGATTGTTAATAGTTACTAAACGAGGAAAAATAAATTTGTATTGACACTGAAATGCAATACAGGGTTACCTATTGTAATAGGAGGTCTATTATGGCACAATTAACCATAGGTCAGGTGGCCAAAAAGAGCGCAGTGAGCGTCGAGACAATCCGCTTCTATGAAAGAAGTGGTGTGATCGATGCTCCCCCCAGAAGTTCGGGTGGCTACCGTCAATATTCTCCGGATATGGTGGAGAGGATTCGCTTTATTCAGCGGGCCAGGGGACTTGGTTTTTCCCTGCAGGAGATCACCGAACTTCTTGCCCTGTGCGAGAATCCCGGCTCCACCTGAGGTGAAATCAAAGGGCATGCCGTGGGCAAGCTCAATGAGATCAATCGGCGTATCAGGGACCTGGAAAAAATTGGTGACACCCTGACCACATTAATTGAAAACTGTGCATCCAGCGATGAAACGTCCATATCTTGTCCCATGCGAGACAAGATATGAATGCAGGTATTGTTGCCTCCAGGCACGATCTGGCCGTAGCCGTGTGCCGGGTCCTGTATGAACCACAAAAAAATCAGGATGTACCATGAGAAGACGTGCCAAGCACTGTTTTGTACTCTTCGTTCTCCTGCTTAACCTGTTGTCTCCCCTTGTCGTGACCGGGCAGACACAGGGCACCCGATCCAGAGTGCTTGTTCTGCTCTCCTATGACCAGAAAAACCCCTGGACCGTAGCTCTCCTTGAGGGCCTGGAAGAAGGGCTGGCCACGGCAGAACGGGAACCTGAGCTCCATATTGAATATATGGACAGCAAACGGTACAGCCCGGAGGTCCTGTTTCCTCTGCTGGAAGAGCTCTATCGGACAAATCACCACCTGGAAACGGGTAGAAGAATACCTTCTTCTCACTGGAAAAATGACCAGTATCGCCGGTCTTGCCGCCGGGGTGGCCCATGAAAAACAGAGAGTCAACATGACTGAAAAAAACATATTCCGTTGGATATGGACAATGGGATACCGGGCCAAGGCCCTGACAATCGTCTCCATCACTATTCTTATCTTGGCCCTGATCGCCCTTTTTTATGGTATCAGGGAACACAACCGGACCATCGAGCTGCTGATTGCAAAGACCGAAGCGGATATTCATGTCACAGTGGGAGAGGTTCGGAATCGATCCCTCACTGACTATGAGAAACGACTGCAGACTTTTCTTCAGGAGCACCAGGAGATTGTCACGGCCTTTGCCGGGCGTGACCGTGAGCGGCTCTATGCCCTCAGTCTGCCTCGTTTGCAGACCCTGCAGCGGGAAAACAAATGGTTCAGCAATATGCACTTTCACCTGCCGGACGGGACCTCTTTTCTTCAGGTACATGATCCGGAGCATTGGGGGGACAACCTTCTCCAGGGCAGACCTTCACTGAAAATAATCTATGCTGAGCGAACCCCGATTTCCGGCTTTGAAATCGGCGCCCATGGCGGATTCTTTCGGGTCATGGCCCCGGTTTTTTTGCAGGAACGCTATGTCGGGGTCATAGAATTTGGTATAGATATGCATCAGGCCGTTGAGATCGTGCAAAGGATGCTGCGCATGCCGACAACCAGCTATTTTCAGGTGGAAGACTGGAAAAATGCCGTGCAATTCACTAAATTCCCCATGGTTGCTCGTGATCAGTATGTGATTAACAGCCATGGGGATCCGATCTATACCAAGCTCCCTCTTGATCTGCCCATGAGGCGTGAGTATCATAGCCGCGTTGAGATCGAGGGAAAGCATTATATCGTTCATACCCACCAGGTCTTTAATGATTTTGAGGAGAGGGCTATTGGGGGTCTTATTATACTCCAGGACATCACAGACCTGATAGTCAACAAGCAGCATTTCGTGGTCCAGGCCATCATCTTTGCCTTTTTCTTCCTGATGCTGGGCTTTACTGTGCTCCATATCAGTTTTAACCGACTCTTTGGAAATATGGAAAAGGAGGTCAGGAAACGGGAGGAGGCCGTGGCCAGCATGGAGCAGGCGGCACGGCAATGGACGGCCGCCATGGATGCTGACAGTGATCCGGTCTATATCCTGGACCTTGATCGTAAACTCATTCAGGCAAACAGGGCCTTTTATGAGGCGATGGCCATGGATATGGAAACTGCCCTTGGCCGTCCCATCGAAGAGCTGGTCCATCCCCATGGAGAAGCTGTACCCTGCCCCATTGCTCAGGCTCAGAAAGAACTGCAGGATGGTCAATTTGTGCGGGAGGTGGATGACCCGGATAATTCCAGCGGCCTCCCGTTGGAAATCACCGTAACCATCGTCAGAGATTACGAGCAAAAACCTCTCAGTATCTTTATGCGGCGTCATGATCTGAGTGAACAGCGGGCAGTGGAGGACCGTCTACGCAAGAGTAAGGAGGAATGGGAACGAACCTTTGATTCTATCTCAGATTTGATCACCATTCAGGATACGGATATGCGTATTGTCCGGGCCAATCGAGCAGCCGAGGACTTTTTCCGGGTGGAACGCGGAGGCTTGAATGGTCGACAATGTTACGAGGTCTTTCGCGGCGAGAACAGCCCCTGTCAGGATTGCCCCATGCTCAGTGGCAAAGAAAGCAATGGGGAACACCCCTCTGTTATTCACCATGACAACCTGCAGAAGACCTTTCATGTCTCCTCCTCTCCCCTGCTCGATGCTGACGCAAATATGAAATATATGGTGCATATTGCCAGGGATATCACGGCCCAAAAGGCGCTTGAAGAAGAGTTGTATCAGGCCCATAAAATGGAGGCCATCGGCACCCTGGCAGGTGGTATTGCCCATGACTTTAATAATATTCTTGCGGCCATTGTCGGTTTTTCAGAATTAGTACGTGCTGATCTGGCAGAGGACAGCCCGTCACGGGCGGATATGGATCAGATCCTTCAGGCGGCAGACAGGGCCAGGAGTCTGGTGCAGCAGATACTCAGCTTCAGCCGAAAGGGCAACCACCAGCTGCAGATTTTGGAACCTTTTTATATCGTTCAGGAGGTGGCAAAAATGCTCCATTCCACCCTGCCAAGTACGGTGACCATAGAAGAGGAGATTGAAAAGGATACGGGAACAATCAATGCGGATCCGACCCAGATCCATCAGATCGTGATGAACCTCTGCACCAATGCTTTCCAGGCCATGGAGGGAGAAAAAGGTGTACTTGCTATCAGTCTGCAACAGCAGGAGGTCACCAGAGAAGCCGCGTCAAACAGAAAAGTCCTGCCGGGAAAGTATGTCGTTCTTGAAGTGAGAGACACGGGACAGGGCATGGATGAGACAACGCAGGAACGGATTTTTGATCCTTTTTTCACCACCAAGGAGGTTGGCAAGGGGACGGGCATGGGGCTCTCTGTTCTCCATGGTATAGTCAAAGACTACCATGGGTTTATTGAAGTTGAGAGTCGTGAGGGGAGCGGCAGTGCATTCCGCGTCTATTTTCCAGCCGTGGAGGCAGAGAAGCCCCTTTCTGTCCACACAGAAAAAACCACGAAGGCTACGGATATTCGAGGGGATGAAGAGATCCTTGTTGTTGATGATGACCCGCTACTGGTCCGTATTAACGGGCGTCTCCTCGGGGATCTCGGCTATCGGGTGATGGGAATGACCTCCAGCATGGAGGCCCTGGAAAAAGTACGCCTGGAACCGCAGCGTTTTGATCTCCTTATCACCGACCAGACCATGCCGCAGCTCACCGGGGCAGAACTGACCTCCTCGATAAAGGGGATCAGTCCGAAGACAGCGGTGATCATGTGCACCGGGCACTCCAGTCTGGTTTCAGAACAGGATGCTCTAAGCATGGGTATTAGCCGTTTTGTCTATAAACCCGTTAAAGGAATGGAGCTGGCTGAGGCTGTACGGGCAGTTTTGGATGAAACCCAGGGAACTTCAAAGGATTGATATTTCAGTTTTTAACTCATGGTAATTGCTACAGGACTCGAAATCAGTGACTCCGAGTCCTGCGGGGAAAGACTATGTTATCCCTGACTCCCCTGTCGGAAAAATGTATCCAGCTAACTGCTTCTTTATCGCTCAATCACGGCCTCTTTGTTTCTGCCCAGCGTCCAATCTCTTTTACTATTCTCTCAGGATCAGGAGCGTTGTTCAGCATCATCTTTTTGAATAATTCGTAGTATCTGATTTGAATAAAATCAAATTGGCAGCCAATCCCATCAGCATTAGAATGAATGACCCGGCAGGTAAATTCAACCTGCCCCAACAGCGCAAGGCTGAAATATTCATTGGGAAGCACTGGCGGTATAAGCTCAAGTTTAATAAAAGCGCCGGAAAAACTTAAATTCAGGGTATGGCCTTCCAGTACTAATTTACGACGAGGTAGCTCCAATTTTACCTTAAAATTCAGGGGAAGTCGAAGGTGTTTTCTGCGCTCTTTTCTCATAATTTATTATTTTATAGGGAGAGATGTTAGCTTTTATCTCTTTGGAAATCCAATAGAGTTATGTTGAATCTCATTATGGCAATGTACAGTCTGAATATGTAATAGATACTGTTTTTGCTATCAAATTGCACTCTCTTTGTAGGGCAATTCCTCCTGTTCAACGAATCGTGTTTGACTCTTTGTTGTCCACTTTGATAGGATAAATAGAGTGAAAGGCGAGATTGAGTGCAACTCGTCGTTTTGCACTTTGCTTGTTCAGGTAAGAGTTTGCCAGGAACCATAATGTTTATTTGTTCGTATCGGCGAGTACTATAAGGATTCATTTATGCGTAGAGATCATTCCACTACTATCCTCACTATTGAGGATGATAAGCTAGTTCGTAAGGCTATTGCGTCTTATCTGCAAGGTCTTGGATATAATGTACTTCAGGCGGCAGACGGGGCTGAAGGTCTGGAAATATTTCGTAGAGGGCATCCAGATATTGTCCTTACGGATCTGCGTCTGCCTGAAATCGATGGCATGGAGCTGCTCTCTGTTATACGGGGAAAGTCTCCTGAACTCCCCGTAATCATTGTGTCGGGAATGGGGACTCTCGGAGATGCCATCAAGGCCCTAAAACTAGGCGCCCGTGATTATGTCACCAAGCCGATCAGTGATATGGGCCTTATCAAGCATGCCATTGAGCGTGCCCTGGAACATGCCAAACTGGTCAGAGACAACAAGAAATATCAGTTATTTCTTGAAGAGGAGGTTCAGAGAAAAACTGCAGAATTGTATCAGGCCCAAAAGCTTGAGGCTGTAGGTACTCTGGCAGGTGGTATTGCCCATGACTTTAATAATATTCTCGCAGCCATTATGGGGTTTACGGAACTTGCTTTGCTCAAGACAGAGAAAGGGAGTGAACTGGAAGATAACCTCTGCCAGGTATTAAAGGCCAGTAATCGCGCCAAGGATTTGGTTCTGCAAATCCTGACATTCAGTCGTAAAACAGATACGAACCGCCATCCCATCCAGGCGTCTCTGGTCATTAAAGAAGCCCTTAAATTGTTACAGTCAACTCTCCCAGCAACCATTCAGTTACAGCAGCATATCCTGGTAAAAGATACGTTGATTCTTGCAGACCCCATCGAAATTCACCAGATTATTACCAACATCTGTACCAATGCCTTTCATGCCCTGATCGATGAACAGGGCATTATAACTGTAGAACTTGATGAATGCACTCTTTCAGAAAATGATCTGCAGGGCTCTCCGTATATAGTGGCGGGGGACTATCTGCGTCTCACTGTCACGGATACTGGTTGTGGCATGGATCAGGAAACGCAACAGAGTATTTTTGATCCTTTTTTTACCACCAAGGAAAAGGGTCAGGGGACCGGGCTTGGCTTGTCCGTGGTGCATGGCATTGTCGCTGGTTGTAATGGCAGCATCAGAGTTAAAAGTGTATTGGATCAGGGAACAGTATTTACGGTTCTCTTTCCGGTAATAGAAAAGGCTGAAAAAAAAGAGAGCCAGGTGGCCATTTCTCTTCCATCCGGATCTGAGCATATTCTCTTTGTGGATGATGAGGAAAATTTGCGCACACTTGCACAGCAGATGTTGAATTTTCTCGGGTATAGCGTTGTCTGCTGTGCCTCCGCTATAGAGGCTTTGGAGGAAATAGGAAAAAATTGTTCCGCTTTTGATCTTGTTATTAGTGATCAATCCATGCCCGGGATGCCGGGTACGGAGTTTGCCAGTACTTTGTTAACGACCTGTCCGGGACTGCCGGTCCTTCTCTGTACCGGGTACAGTTCCATGGTCGACGAAGATAAAGCTCTGGCTATGGGGATCAGAGGTTTTCTGCTAAAGCCCCTTGCCATTGGTGCACTGGCCCAGGAAATCCGTAGAATTCTTGATCGCTAGTGGGAGAGCATGACTAATGAAAACCAGTCAGATATCAGAAACACTGCACCAGAAAGGGATAAGTTGTCCCGACCTGCTGGAGAGTATGAGTGACGGAGTGGCAGTCTATGAGGCCGTCGATGATGGACAGGATTTTGTCTTTTGCGAACACAATCCTGCTGCTGAGCAAATCACCGGAATCCCTAGAGAGTTGGTCATTGGACGGAGGGTTACCGAGGTCTTTCCAGGTGTTGAGAAATTGGGCTTGCTGGATGTCTTAAGGCGGGTCTTTGCAAGCGGAAATCGAGAAAATCATCCCACCAGTCAATATGAGGAAGAAGGACTTGTTCTTTGGGTAGAGAACTCTGTATTCAAACTTCCCGACGGCAAGATCGTCGCTGTGTATCGTGATATCACAGAGCATAAACGTGCGGAGGCAGCACTCTCCCAGGCAAATCGTATTATCAATCGCAGTCCGGTGGTGGCCTTCCTGTGGGAAAATCAGGAGGGCTGGCCTGTTCAATTTGTGTCTGAAAACAGTGTGGATCTGTTTGGCTATTCTGCCACGGAGTTTATGGAAGGGGAGATTTCCTACGATCAGCTTGTTCACAGTGAGGATCTTGAAAGGGTAAGCAAAGAGGTAACTGAAAACAGTGTCCGAACGGAACTTGATTCATTTGTTCATGCGCCTTACAGGGTTCTCACCAAGAATGGAGAGATCAAGTGGATCCACGACACAACCAGTATCAGAAGGAATAGCCATGGAGAAATAAGCCATTTTGAGGGCATGGTCAATGATATAACTGTGCAGCAGAAACAACAGGAACGTATCGTACACCTTTCCCTGCTGCGTAAAACTGCTCTTTCCATTCAGCGACACCTGGCATCTGTCAAGGACAATCAGCAACTCATCCAGGCTATTTGTGACGTCTTTGTGGATGAAAAGGGCTATCGCAGTGCCTGGATTGTTCTCTTCGACGAGGAACAACACTGGCATTTGGCAGCCAATGCCGGTTTGCTGAAGGATTTTGGCGTGTTGGAGCAGGAAATACGGAAAGGGGATATGCCGCCCTGTATCACCAGAACAAAGGAAGGGGGGCAACTTATCTGGCAAACCAGCCAACAGTCCTTATGTGCTGAATGTTCCATGGCAAATGGCTATCCAGATGCCGGTCTTATGGCTGCCCCTCTTCTCCATGGAAAACAGTTTTATGGTGTGCTCACCGTTTCGTTGGGCACCGAAATGGTGAGCAATATTGAGGAACGGGAACTGTTTGAGGAAATGGCCAATGATATTGCCTTCGCTTTGTATAGCCGCCAGCAGGATTTGGAAAGGCAAAGACAGGAAAAGGCGCTGCAGGTTGCCCTGGATGAATATGCGGATCTCTACAATCATGCCCCTGATATGTTTGTTTCGGTGGAGGCTGGTAGCGCTAAAATCCAACAGTGTAACCAGACTCTTCTTGACGTTTTGGGGTACAAAAAAGAAGAGCTTATCGGTAAAACTGTTTATATGCTCTACCATCCCGATAGTCAACAGGAATGCAGAGAAGAGGTCTTTCCTGCTTTTTGTAAAACGGGAAGAGTTATAAATAGAGAACTGACCCTACAGCGCCGCGATGGTTCCAATGTTCCGGTGACCCTTGATGTTACAGCCATCCGGGATCCAGAGGGAAATATCATACAGAGCCGGTCAATTTTGCATGATATCAGCGAGAAGAAGAGGCTGGAAGCACAGGTGCTTATTTCGGAAAAGATGAGCACCATTGCAGGGCTTGCAGCAGGTGTTGCCCATGAGATTAATACTCCGCTCTCAGGTATTCTTCAGTCTATCCAGCTCATTGAGATGGGGTTGGATCCGACCGGGGAGCAAAATCTGGAACTTGCTGCCGATTCTGGAATTGACCTTGTGAAGGTTCAGGACTATCTGCAGAAAAAAGATCTTGATTTCTTTTTAACCGGAATCAGGGATGCAGCCACCACGGCAGCTGCTATTGTTGCAAATCTGCTCCAGTTCAGCAGGCCGCAGGAAAGCACTTTTGTTGAGGTAGGTCTTGCTGAACTGCTTGATCGTGCAGTGTCCCTGGCCAAATCGGATTACAATCTCAAAAAAGAGTTGAACATCCTGAATGTGGAGTTCAAAAAAGAGTACAGCTCTGATCTGTCCCAGATTACCTGTATGGCCATGGAAATAGAGCAGGTATTCATAAATCTTATCAAAAATAGCTGTCAGGCCATGGCTATGAAGAACGGCCCCACAGCTCCGCGTATCATTTTACGAACGAAACAACGAGGCAATATGGCAGTGATAGAGCTGGAGGATAACGGTCCCGGTGTGAAGGAAGGGATTAGTCACCAAATTTTCGATCCCTTTTTCACCACGAAAGAAGTCGGTATGGGAGCCGGCCTGGGATTGTCCGTTGCCTATTCCATTATCTGTGACCGGCATGGTGGTGTCCTCCGTGTTGAAAGTACCCCAGGGAAAGGAGCCCGGTTTGTTATCGAGTTGCCAATGGAAAGAACCGGAGTTGAGTCATGACGAAAAAAAATAACGGAATTATCCTTGTAGCTGAAGATGACGCCCTGATCCGCAAGTCAACAGCTAATTATTTGACAGGCAGAGGCTATCAGGTCCTTGAGGCCCCGAATGGCAAAGAAGCCCTACGGCTGTTCAGAGAGAAAAATCCAGACATACTGCTCACCGATCTACGAATGCCGGATCTGGATGGTATGGAACTGATCAGGAAGGTTGTACAGGAAAATATAAACATACCAGTTATTATTATGTCCGCTATGGGCACCATGGATGATGTTATTGAAGCCTTACGTGCCGGGGCCTGGGATTATCTCCCCAAACCCATATTCGATCTGGGGATTCTCGGCCACAGCGTCAAAAAGGCTATGCAGCATGCTAAGCTTTTACGACAGGAAAAGGATTATCAGTTTTCCCTCGAGGATGAGGTACAACTGCGTACCGCAGAGCTTCTGCAGCATAACAGGATGCTTGAGAAAGAGATGAAGGAACGTCAGGCCCAGGAGGCTCTGGTGCTCCGTGCCAAACAGGAATGGGAACGTACCGTCGATGCCATGCCGGATATGATTGCCATTGTTGATACAGAATACAATATTGTTCGTGTGAACAAGGCCATGCTTGATAAGACCGGCAGTTTCTATCCGGAACTGCTGGGTTCAAAATGTTACCTGTGGATGCATGACAGGGATACTCCTCCTGACTACTGCGCACATTCTGAACTTCTTCAGAATGGCAGGAGGTGTCAGTCTGAGATATATGAAGAACGCCTTGGGGGACATTGTGAGGTGATCGTGACGCCCTATTACGATCCCGATGGATCCTTTGCCGGCTCAGTTCATATTGTACGAGACATCAATGAGCAGAAAAAGGCTGAGCAGGAAAAAGAGAAGATTCAGTCGCAGTTGCTTCATGCCCAGAAGCTGGAATCCGTTGGGCAGCTGGCATCCGGAATTGCCCATGAAATCAACACTCCGACGCAGTTTATCGGCACCAATATCGATTTTCTTGACGAGGCGAGTCAGGATATCAGTGGCTTTATGGAGCAGCTGCAGGAGATTATACAAAAGGCACCGCAGGAAATAATCGATGCCGTGAACACGGCTGTGGAAGAGATGGACTGGGAATATCTGTCCGAGGAAATGCCCCTGGCTGTTTCTCAATCCCGTGATGGGGTTAAACGTGTCACTTCTATTGTTCGGGCCATGAAGGAGTTTTCCCATCCGGGAAGCAGGGATAAAGAATCATCAAATCTCAATCACATTATTAATACCACCGTTACCGTGGCCCGAAATGAATGGAAATATGTGGCCGATATGGAAATGAATCTGGATGAAAATCTGCCGCAAATTCCTCTTCTCGCCGATGAGATGGGTCAGGTGATTCTGAATATACTGGTAAATGCAGCCCATGCCATCGCTGAAAAACTGGGTGATAATCCGGAAGGGGAAAAGGGAATAATTACGATAACTACGGCCAAAACTAATGACGGCGTTGAGCTTTGTATATCCGATACTGGAGCAGGTATGCCCGAGGAAGTTAAGCTCCGTGTCTTTGATCCTTTTTACACCACCAAGAAGGTGGGCAAAGGTACCGGGCAGGGACTTGCTATCAGTCATGACGTGATTGTGGAAAAACATCAGGGCAGTATTGTTGTTGACTCAACACCCGGTCAGGGGACAACCTTCAGTATCAATCTCCCTCTGGAGAAAGGAAAATGAAAAATACCCGTTCTTTTCTTTTTGTTCTCTTGTCCCTGTTGTTTACTGCGACTCCCCCCTATGCTGCCAATAATCTGCCGGATATCGCTATTGGGGTTCTGGCCAAACGCGGCCCTGATCAATGTCTGAAACAGTGGCAACCCCTGGCAGACTATCTCAGCAAAACAATCGACGGTACTCATTTCATTATTGTACCCCTTGATTTTAAGGAAATAGAAGAGGCTGTGGCAGCGAGACGTGTTGAATTTGTTCTCAGTAATCCAGCTATCTATGTGAGCCTTGAAGCGAAGTATAGGGCCACTCGCATTGCAACCATGGAAACGTTGTTCCTTGGCAATTACAGCAGCACCTTTGGCGGGGTACTCTTTGGTCGCAGTGACCGCAAGGATATCAGAAAGGTTGAGGATCTCAAGGGCAGGGATTTTATGGCAGTTGCTCCCACCTCTTTTGGCGGTTGGCTCACCTCCTGGCGCTATCTCAAAGAGAGGAACATTGATCCACAGCGTCATTTTTCATCACTTCGTTACGGCGGAACCCACGACGCAGTGGTGGATGCGGTGGCGAATGGGGAGGTCGATGCAGGTGCCATTCGTTCCGGTATTCTGGAGCAGATGGACCTGGAAGGGAAAATCAATATCCAGGATTTTTTTGTGATCGATGATAGACGAGACCTCGATGAGTCTGTTTTTAGGCATAGCACTCGTCTCTATCCGGAGTGGGCCTTTGCCATGTTGGCCGGTACCGATCGCAGGCTTGCTGAAAAAGTAGTGGCTGGCCTGCTCGGTATGGG
This sequence comes from uncultured Desulfocapsa sp., assembly GCA_964538055.1. Taxonomy (GTDB): domain Bacteria; phylum Desulfobacterota; class Desulfobulbia; order Desulfobulbales; family Desulfocapsaceae; genus Desulfocapsa. The sequence goes on from CAZIDU010000055.1 coordinate 14,866, forward strand.
GCCGGGTATGGTCTCTACTGGTAATACTGATAATATCACCTGGACTATTCCGCTGGACTATCAGGCTGTGCATCAGTGTCTCAAGGAGTTGCGTATCAACCCCTATGAAGACTTTGGCCGTATCACCTGGGAAAATATGGTGGATCAGTATCTGTGGCTGATGTTGCTTGTGGTTTGTACTCTTATTGCGACTTGGCTCACCTCATTATATTTTCTCACCCTTAATCGACGTCTCAAGACAACTACCATCCGTCTTGATAGAGAGCTTGATTCCAATAAAATCATGGAAATGCGGCTGCGGCAGTTTAAACTGACTCTGGATCAGACCCTGGACTGTATATTTATATTTGATTCCAGTACGTTGAAGTTTATGTATGCTAACCATGGGGCAATGCTCCAAATAGGCTATAGCATGAAAGAACTTTTGATGATGACTCCGTTGGATATCAAGCCGGAATTCACTGAGGAGCGTTGGGAATCACTCATTACTCCGCTGTTTGAAGGAGAGGAAAAAACAGTAATCTTTACCACTGTTCATCGCAGGAAGGATGGAACTGATATACCAGTTGAGATTTTCTTACAATATATCGTTCTCGAAGATGGGGATAATCGTTTTCTTGCCATTGTCCATGATATCAGTGACCGGCTTGCCAGAGAAAAGGAAAAAGAACAACTTCAGACCCAGCTGCTTCAGTCCCAGAAACTTGAATCCGTCGGGCAACTCGCTGCGGGTATTGCCCATGAAATCAATACCCCCATCCAGTTTATCGGCACCAATATCGATTTTATGGAGGAGGCCGTCCAGGATCTTTCCGGCTTTATGGATGAGGTGCGAAAAATCGCGGCAGATGCTTCGCCTGAAATTGGAGACAGATTACGGGACGGTCTTGAGGCGGCGGACTGGGAGTACCTGGCTGAAGAATTGCCTAAGGCCGTTGGTCAATCAAGGGATGGGGTACAGCGGGTATCAACAATAGTACTTGCTATGAAGGAATTTTCACATCCAGGCAGCAAAGAAAAGGTGGTGCAGGATCTCAATCATATCATCAAAACCACGGTGACAGTGGCCGGGAGTGAGTGGAAATATGTGGCTGATATGGAAATGGATTTGGACCCGGATCTGCCGTATGTTCCTCTGCTTGCCGACGAGATGGGGCAGGTCATTCTTAACGTGCTGGTCAACGGAGCCCATGCCATTACAGAAAAGATCGGTGATGATCTCGACGGGGGAAAAGGCACCATCACCATCTCAACCAGCAGGGCAGATGATGGTGTGGAGATGCGCATTCGTGACACTGGAAATGGCATACCTGAAGAGGCCAGAGATCGTATATTTGATCCTTTCTACACCACCAAAGAAGTGGGAAAAGGCACCGGCCAGGGACTGGCCATCAGTCATGGTGTTATTACTGAAAAACATGGCGGAAACATAGAATTCATCACTGAAACGGGTAAGGGGACAGAATTTATTATCACCCTGCCGTTGCAGGAGGAAAAAGAACATGAGTAAAAAAAGAATCCTGTTTGTGGACGATGAACCCAATATCCTTTCAGGTCTGAAGCGGATGTTGCGATCCATGCGTAAAGAATTTGATTTACATTTTGCCGAGAATGGGAAAGAGGCTCTTGCAATTATGGAAGAGACCGAATTTGATGTGGTGGTTTCGGATATGCGTATGCCTGGTATGGATGGTGCCCAGTTGCTCGCCAAAATCCAGGAAATTCATCCCTATTCTATTCGTATTATGCTCACCGGACAGGCCAATGAAGAATCGATTATGCAGACCGTGGGCGTTGTCCATCAATTTCTTGCCAAGCCATGTGAACCCGAGCATTTAAAGGCCGTTTTGCTACGGGCAAGTGGTTTGCATGAACTCATTTCCCATGCCTCATTAAGAAAGATAGTATCACAACTTGGGACCTTGCCCAGTCTCCCCGAGGTCTATGAAAAGCTGCGTAAAGCCATGGCTGACCCCGAGGTGTCCGTTGCAGATGTTGCCGCAATAATAGGAGAGGACATGGCCATGAGTGCCAAAGTTCTGCAGCTGGTAAACTCCGCATTTTTTGGTCTGTTTCAAAAGGTGGAAAGTCCGGGAAGGGCCGTCAATCTTTTGGGACTGGAGACAGTGAAGAATCTGGTTCTGGGAGTGGGAGCTTTTTCTGAAATAAACGCCTCATCAAAGATTTTTTCTGTAAAAAAACTCTGGGCACACAGTATGACTGTGGCAACTCTGGCGAAAAAGATTGCGCTTGAGGAATCAGACGATGTGGAGCTTATAGATAATACTTTTATTGCCGGTCTCCTTCATGATATCGGTAAGCTGGTTTTGCTAGCACAGATGCTGAAACATTATGAAAAGGCTGTTGAAATCGCAAATGAACAAGGCATCCAGCTGCGGAAGGCAGAAAAGGAAATATTTGATACAGTTCACGGAGATATTGGTGCCTATTTGATGGGGCTTTGGGGGATGCCTGGGCCGGTGGTGGAAGCCATCGGGTTTCATCACCACATAGATAATTATCCGGGGAGTGATTTTAACCCGACCATTGCGGTGCATGTGGCAAATGCATTATACTACGAAAGTCGACCGGATGAGATTGTCGGCGCTCCCCATGCGATGGACACAGTCCATCTGCAATCCCTGGGCTTAGGTGATAAAATTGCTCGATGGCGTGAATTGAGTACTGAATTTTTTGAACAGGATAGCAACGATGACTGAAAAGATTTTACTGGTAGATGATGAACTCAATATACTCCAGTCCATGCAGCGACAATTGCGGAAACGTTTTGAAATAGTGATTGCAGAGAGTGGAGATGAAGCTCTGACAGCATTGAAGACTAAGGGGCCCTTTGCGGTAATTGTGTCGGATATGCGCATGCCGGGTATGGATGGGGTACAGTTGCTCAGCAGAGTGAAGGATAGTTTCCCCGATACAGTGCGCATTATGCTCACCGGGAATGCCGATCAGGAAACCGCATCCGAGGCGGTGAATGCGGGCCAGATTTTTCGTTTTCTGAGCAAGCCCTGTTCCACGGCAGTACTGGCGACCTCTCTTGCTTTGGCAGTCCGCCAGCACAACCTGCTCACCGCTGAAAAAGAGTTGCTGAACGAGACGGTGAAGGGGAGTATTATGGTGATGGCCGAATTGCTCAGTCTCTCTAATGCTACGGCTTTCAGTAGTGGCTACAGAATCAAACCCATGGTAACGCAGATTGCCAAAGATCTTGGCTTAAAAGGTCTCTGGCAGTATGAGGTGGCGGCCTTGATGTCGCAGATAGGGTGCATCACTCTTCCAGGGGATGTCCTGCACAAACTGCATGCAGGGATTATCCTCTCCGAGGAAGAGCAGCGGATGTACGAGAATCATCCAAAGGTGGGGAGTAAACTCATCCGTAAAATTCCCAGACTGGAAAAGGTTGCCGGGATGATCGAAAATCAGCTGCGCTCTTTTGAGTCTTGTGAGGAGATGGATACTCTGGACGACGATATCTGCATTGGTTCTGAAATTCTGAAGGGAGCTATAGAGTATGATCTTTTACGCCAGCAGGATCTTGGACATCATCAGGCCCTGGGGCAGATGCGCAAACAAAAAGGCATGTATAACCTCGGTGTGCTGGAGCTGTTAGATAAGCATGAGCCCAAGGAGGCACATGCCATTATTAAAAACCTGAGCTTTAAAGATGTTATTCCCGGGATGGTTGCAGTGGAGGATGTTTTTGCCAGGAATGGTGCCATGCTTATTCCCAAGGGGCAGAAGATTACCTGGCCTGTTATTCAGAGTCTGACAAATTTTGAGAAACAGATAGGTATTGTTGAGCCGATTCGGGTTCGAATGGAGGAGAATGAAGAGTAGCCATATGGATTGCGGTTCACGGTTTGAGACTTGAGGAAAAAAAAACTCACTGGTTATTGAGGCATATTTTATGAATATCAAGCGCCATTTTATTATTTCCGTACTGTGCTGGTCAGTGTTGATGCTCTTTGCCATGGGCTATGAGATGAAGCATACTATGGCTGACAGTGGGGCACTGGCCTTGATTGAGGCACGAACCGCACTGGCCAAGGATCTTATCTATCGGAAATGGGTGGTCTCTAAAGGTGGCGTCTTTGCTCCTGTTTCCAATGACACTCCGCCCAACCCCCACCTGAAGGTTCTGGAACAAAACATTACAACCCCTTTGGGAAAGGACCTGACTCTGGTCAACCCCGCCTATATGATCCGCCAGGTATATGAAATGGAACGGGAAGAGGACGGTATCCGTAGCCATATCACCAGCCTCAAGCCCATTCGTCCCCAAAACAAAGCCGATATCTGGGAAGAGAAGGTTTTGCTGAAATTTGAACAGGGGCTTGAGGAGTACTCTGAACTAATGGACATGGATGGGAAACCCTATTTTCGCTATATGAGGGCATTTACGGTCCAGCAGGGCTGTCTCAAATGCCATGCTGTGCAGGGATATAAAGAGGGGGAGGTGCGCGGTGGTATCAGTATTGCCATACCCATGGAAGCAATTAATGCCATTGAGCGGAGCAGCCTTATACGCAGTTATCTTGTCTATCTGTGCCTCTGGTTACTGGGGATTGGTGGATTGTCCTACGGTAGTTATCATTTGCAGAGACAGTTTGATAAACGAAAAGAGACAGAAGTTGAACTCCACAATTTTAAACAGACTCTGGATCAAACCCTTGATTGTGTTTTTATATTCGACCCTGAAACCCTGCAATATATTTATGCAAATCACGGAGCCGTGGAGCAGGTCGGTTATAGTCTGGAAGAACTTCTGGGTATGACAGCCCTTGATCTGAAACCGGATTACAGTGAAGAGGAGTACCGATCTATTCTTGCCCCGCTGCGAAGTGGAGAGAAACAATCACTCACTTTTATTACCACCCATCGAACCAAAGAGGGTATCGATCTGCCCGTTGAGATTGTTCAGCAATATGTTACTTTGAGTGATGGTAATAATCGTTTTGTTTCCATTGTACGGGATATATCCAAACGGTTGCAGGATGAGGCGGAAAAAGAGATGCTGCAGTCCCAGATGCTGCACTCCCAGAAACTGGAATCCGTGGGACAGCTTGCCGCAGGTATTGCCCATGAAATTAATACTCCGGCCCAGTTTCTCGGAACTAATATGGAGTTTCTGGATGAATCGTTTCAGGATGTGGAGAGTCTCATAAAAGAATATCAAAGTCTTGTTCTGGCCGTAAAAGATGGCAGCATGGATCCTGATCTCCTGACAAAGCTTGAAGAACGTGTGGAAGAACTCGACTGGGAGTATCTGCTTGAAGAGATTCCGCTGACCATCAGGCAGTCCAAAGAAGGGGTGGAGCGTATCTCCAAAATTGTTCGGGCCATGAAGGAATTTTCTCATCCCGGCAGCAAAGAAAAGGCCCCGGTGAATATTAATGATATCATTAATACCACCATGACCGTTGCTTCCAATGAGTGGAAGTATGTGGCAGAAATAGAGACCAATCTTGCTCCGGATCTCCCCTCGGTCACCTGTCTGGCCGATGAAATGGGCCAGGTCTTTTTAAATATCCTGGTTAATGCTGCCCATGCCATTGCTGATAAACTAGGCGATACTCCCGATGGCGAAAAGGGACTGATAACCATCGGCAGTTGTTTGGATGCGGAGTGGATTGAAATAACTATCAGAGATACCGGCAAAGGGATGCCGGATTCTGTAAGAGAGCATATCTTTGATCCTTTCTTCACCACCAAGGAGGTAGGTAAGGGCACGGGGCAGGGATTAGCCATTGCCCATAGTGTTGTTACCGACAAACATCAGGGGACACTCACCTGTGAAAGTGAAGAGGGCGTTGGCACAAGCTTTATTATCAAGTTGCCGAGAACAGTATAGATGAATGGAAGAATAGTAATCGGCAGTATTCTGTGGGTGGGACTGGTGTTCCTGTCTTTGAGCTGGAACCTGCATAGTGCACGCAAAGAACAGCAAACAATTGGGCTGCAGATGGCCAGGAGTTTTTTTGACCAGATACTCATTACCCGGCGATGGAATGCAGGACATGGTGGCGTGTATGTTCCTGTCAGCAGCAAAGTCACCCCCAATCCCTATCTCGAAGATCCTTTGCGGGATATTCCCGTTAACGATACCCTGTTGCTGACAAAGGTTAATCCTGCCTTTATGACCAGGCAGGTGGCAGAGATCGCAGCCCGGGAAAACGGTATACAATTTCATATAACGAGCCTTAAGCCCATTCGTCACGAAAATGTGGCCTCGTTTCGGGAAGAGCAGGCCTTACGAGCATTTGAGTCAGGGGAAAAAGAGGTGGCCTACCCGCTTTCAGAAAAAGAGGCCGGTTCTTTTTTTTATATGGCTCCACTGGTAGCCGAAAAAGGATGTCTTAAGTGTCACGCCAAACAAGGGTATAAGGAGGGGGACGTCCGAGGGGGAATTTCTATCATCCTGCCCCATCTCTCAAAAATTCCTTATATGTCCTTGATCGTTGGTCATCTCCTTATAGGGATGGCTGGACTTGCAGCTCTCCTGAGCTTTGGTGTTAAACTGCAGAAGGTCTACAGTCAGCTTCTTCGTCAGGCAGTTATTGACGCGTTGACTCAGATCCCCAACCGGAGGAGCTTTTCCGAAACGATCATGCGTGAGTTAAATAGATGCCAAAGGGAAAAATCTCCACTGGCTATTATTATGTGTGATGTGGATAATTTTAAAGCCTATAATGATACCTATGGACATACAAAGGGGGATGATTGCCTGGTACAGGTGGCACAGCTTCTGAAAAACAGCCTGCAGCGTCCCACGGATTTCTGTGCTCGATATGGTGGTGAAGAGTTTGTCGTTATTCTACCCAATACCTCAAAAAATGGCGGTTTGCATGTGGCAGAAAGAATGCGTCGGGATCTGGAGGGGCTGAGTATTTCCCATGAGAAGTCACAACCTGCAGGGATTGTCAGCATGAGCTTTGGAGTCTCCACCAGAGAAAAAACAGACACTCCCATTACCCATGAGAAATTGATTCAACAGGCTGACACCGCTCTTTATCAGGCCAAAGCAAATGGTCGAAATCGTGTGGAAATTTATGATGAGAATGGGAGTGCTTAAATCTACTGCCCCATAGTCTATTCAACGCCCTCCGCCAGTACATCCTGAACCGCATCAAGCAGTTCATTTCCGTGCAGTGGTTTAAAGACATATCTTCTGATACCCGTGGCAATGGCTTCTGCTTCGGAAACAATATCGCTGTGTCCGGTGCACATGATAATTGGTAAAGACGGTCTGATTGTCAGCATTGCCTTGGCGAGTTCCGCACCCGTGAGCTTTGGCATGGTTTGGTCGGTAATGAGTAAGTCAAAAGCATCGGGATGCTTGCTGAATATTTCCAGAGCTTCGTTGCTGTCAGTCACAGCAGTTACTTGATAGCCAATGCTTTCCAGTCGTCTTTTATTGATTTTGACTAGGAGTGCTTCGTCATCCACGACCAGGATTCTGGCAGCAGCAGGGGTGAGCTTTTCTCTGTCCCGCTGCGTTGGCATAACTGCCCGTTGCGTACTGCTTTCCATTGTTTCCGGGAGAAAAACAGAAATCACAGTCCCCTCTCCGATCTGACTCTCTACCTCGATAAAGCCCTGATACTCTTTCACGGTGCCATGAACAATGGCCAGACCCAACCCCGTTCCTCTCCCCACTTCTTTGGTGGTAAAATAGGGCTCAAAGATCCGGTCGATCGTCCTTTGTTCCATGCCGCAGCCACTATCTTTGACACTAATGACGACGAAAGGCCCTGAGTGTGTTCCTCTTTCAGGGGCAAGATCCCGATGCTCCAAGGTCACAACCAAGGTGCCCTTCTGTTCGGGCAGGGCGTGGAGAGAATTGGTGCAGAGATTTACAACAATCTGATGAATGGTGATGGGATCGGCCAGAATGTTTCCGCAGCCAGGGGAAATATTCTCTTGTATCGTCGCTGTTGCAGGCAGGGTTGCCCGCAGCAGATTCACGGCTTCCTTAACAACCGGATAAGGCGAAATGATCTCTTTTTTACTGGCTTCCTGGCGACTGAAACTAAGGATCTGTCGCACAAGATCCGTGGCCCGGTTTCCGGCTACAAGGATGTCACCAATATTCTGTCCAATCGGACTCTCCGGGCTAGCCTCCTCCTGGATAAATTCCGCACAGCCTATGATCCCGGAGAGAATATTGTTAAAATCGTGGGCAATGCCACTGGCCATAGTACCAACGGCCTCCATTTTTATGGACTGGCGCAGCTGATGTTCAAGTGCCACTTCTCTGCTCACATCCCGTTTTACTGCAACATAGTTAGTTGTTTTTCCATCACTGTTTTTTACGGGAGATATGCTGGCCTCTTCCTCAAATAATGAGCCATCTTTTTTTCTGTTGATAAAATGCCCCTGCCATGTCTTGCCAGACACCAGTGTGGCCCACATATCTTTATAGAATTCCAGATCATGTTCACCACTCTTCAGGATACGTGGATTCTGGCCCAGAGCTTCTGCGGAACTGTAGCCAGTGAGTTTTTCAAAGGCCGGATTGACATATTGAATACTGCCGCTGGCATCTGTGATAACAACTGTTTCCGCGGCCTGCTCAATGGCGGAAGCAAGACGAAGTCTTTCCAGTTCTGATTCCTTTATGTCGGTGATATCATTGGCTACGTGAACGATATATTCGATCTCTCCCTGTTCATCCAGGACTGGAGCGGCGGATACCAGAAAGGTCTTGCCTAGTTTTGCATGATGCATCTCTCTGCTATAGGAGGTGAAATCTTTCTGTGTCTCAAGAAGCGGGCAATCCTGGCACGGCTCGCTGGAACCATGGAAAAGCGAATAACAGGACTGATCGACAATTTCATCACAGGAAATTTCAAGGATGGTACATGCTGCCTGATTGGCCTTGAGTATATGGAAATCAATATCCTGAAGGGTGACAATATCGGGAAAAGAGTTAAAGGTCCGGTGCCACTGTTCCTCACTTTTGCGGAGGGCTGTTTCGGCCTCTTTTTGTTCCGTAATATTTCTGGCGATCCCATCTATCCCAATGATATTCCCGTTGGAATCTTTATGATACTGCGCACTTGATGATGCCCACCAGGTGGAGCCATCCTTTCGTTTAACTTGTACTGTAAAGCTGTTGACATGTCCGTTCTGCTGTAGCGCTGATAATAAACTTTCTCTGTCTTCAGGATTTACGTATGTATCAGCCATGCTCATACCAATGGCTTCCTTTACTGTATAGCCAGATAACCTGTAAACTGCCTCGGAGATGTATACAACCTTCCCCTCCATATTAGTACGATATCGAAGATCAGGAGACTGGTCGGTAAGAATTCGGTATTTCTCTTCACTACGCATCAGGTCTTTGTTTATTTTTCGTATCTTTTGGGTTTTTCGTTTTACCTGAAGTCGAGTAGCGATAATGGTACACAAGAAAATGATAAGAAGCAGTATTAGTATTTTCAGTAGCGTTTTCAAATAGTCAGGAAATATCTCGACTCTTTTTTCAGCGATTTCAGATTCAAAATATTTTTTGAGCAGTTGATAGTACAGAGAATTGTCATCTGCCAGCAGCTCAGTCATATGGAAGTCGATTCTTTCGGCAATATAGGGAGTATTGGCGGAGTCCCTGGGGAAGGCAAATTTCATATTAATGGGCTGAAATATGATGGGTGTTTTTTTAACGGCATAATTTTTTTCATTTTTATTACCGAAATTTCTGTTGGTTATCCCGCCATCAGCCATCCCCTCAGTGATGGCTCGAAATACTTCTTTATAATTATCCAGCTCTATAAGTGTGCAATCGATATTGAATCCCTGGAGGATCTCCCTAAATCCATTCTCACCTTCGAGATTTACACTGTTCTTAAGGGCAGCAATTTTTTTGTTGCTCAGATCCTGGATAGAGAGGATCGAGGTATCGTCTCTGTGTAAATAGAGTCGTGACCAACTCATAAGTACCGGGTCTTTGGAAAAAGTGTAAAGCTTGGTTCTTTCTTCTGTAAAAGCCACATCGGGCATTATGTCGATCTCTTCCTTCTCTAATCTGGTAAGGCCCTCACTCCAGGTTCCGTGAATATATTCAATTTTCCAGTTTTCTTTCTCTGCGATATATTCAAGGAGTTTGGGCCAAAAACCTGAAATTGTACTGTTCTGATCGGAAAAAATTTTGGGTTGATTTTCATAACTACCTATTTTTACAGAAAGCTGCTCGGCACAAAGGGAATTATTTACAAGGAAGGTACTTACTATTACGGGGAGTCCGAGTAGAAACAGGTTGCGAAAACAAAAGTGTATTTGAAACTTGTGTGGCTGTGGACTCTGTGTTGATTGTTCTGGTTTATTCACCTTCATAGCCTTTTACTTCGTTGAAGTGTCGTTATTTTACATGTTTTCGTATTGGAACTGCTTCAAGCGTCACTCTATAGAAGGATTGTATGAGGTAACAGATAAAGAGTCAAATGCCGTTTCGATCCATGATTCAGCATTCCTTGCTGCTGAGCAATTGCTGGTACTCTTCAGGACTGTCAATATCAAGAACAACTCCCTGGTCCTCTACCTTAATGAGTTTCAGGTTTGCAGAAGGATCTTTGAGGTGCTCTCGGGGGCCTGTGTCGCCATCGAGTGCAAAAATTTTATCAAACCAGGATGCGGGGGTGATTACCGGGGTGCCGCGCTGTCCCCTCCAGGACGGGGCTATCCAGCGCTCTGGCTCTTTACAAAAAGCGGTAATCAGCTTCTCGATGGTGTCGGTACGCAGCAGTGGCTGATCTCCAAGGAGGAACATGGCAGCTTCACAGGGTTGATAGAGTGCTCTGAGTCCGGTTTGCAGGGATGAGCCGTAGCCACCATGCGGCGTAGGATTTATAACAACAAGGGCAGATCGTGTGTTAACCGCTTTGAGTATTACAGTACTCTCTGGGCCAAGCACCAATATAAGTGGAGACAGGGATGAGAAATGAGCCGCATCGATTGCATGCTGGAGTATGGGTTTGCCGCGGAAGGGCAACAGCAGTTTGTTTTTCCCCATACGCTCGCTATTTCCTGCAGCAAGGAGTATTCCCGGAAGAGTAGGCATCGGAGTCATTACAGCGGTCCTCTCACTCGGTTTTTTTCAGATAGTTGTAAACGGTACACTTGGTGACGTCCATAAGTCTGGAAACCTCTTCAACGGCACCCTTGAATTGAAAGACGCCATTGTCTTTCATCGTTTTGATAAAGCGGGTTTTTTCGTCAATGGACATTGCTCCCGGCTGGGTGCCAATGTCATCCACAGCCTGGCCGAAGAGCGTTCGTACCGCATCTTCAGCCGAGTTGGCAAAGGTTTCCTTACTTGGATATATTCCGGTCTCCAGGTCATGGATAAAGGGTAACAGGGTATGGATGGCATTAAAGTAGGAAGTGGTATCAAGGTTGATGCACAGGGCAGCAACTGCCTTTCCTTTGCTGTTTTTGATGATGGTGGTTGTGGATTTAAGGCATCTGCCATCGGCGGTCACGGACTTGTAATTATGGTTGTGGCCATCCTGATCTGAGCTTTGTTGCAGAAGTTTGACCAGCAGATTGGTGGCCGGGGCTCCGGGTTTTCTACCGGTCACATCACCCTTTATATAGACCAGGGATTTCTTGAGATTGGCCATGTCGTGGATGGTCACCTCGCAGTTGGGTCCAAAGAGTGCCTGGACAGCGTCTGCTGTGGCTCTGAGGTTTTCAAAAATCTGTTGGTCTTCTGTAATCTTAGCCATAACTGGGTAACTATTCACCGAAATTGAGTTTGAGTCGAAATTATATAACGAATACGCTGGCAGGAATCTGGGGACATGACCCAATTCGTCTTTGTTTTTTGAATTGGGATCGTGTCCCCAGATTCCTGCCTTTGTCTTTTGACTTGGGATCGTGTCCCCCGATTCTGGATAAATATTGTGCCGTTCAATAGCATGGTGAATAGTTACATAAGTGGTTCTATTTTTTTTTACGGTTTTCTTCGCTGTCACTGTACTCTCCATACCACACTGCATCCCGAAAGGCACGAGGGGAGGTGTTGCCCTCGGTGCTCACCAGAAGGACAATGGAGTCTTTATCCAAGCCAAGTCGATTACGCAGCTCAGCAGCATTGCCGGTTTCTGATTCCATCAGCAGGTGGAGGAGTCCGGTGGTTACTGCGCCGGATTCCCCGGATATGATCACCTCATCCCCCTTCAACGGAGTGGCCAGTACCCGCATGCCGGTGGCAGCAAGGGAATCTGGACATGAAGCGTAGGCAGCAGCATAGTCGCGCAGCAGTTCCCAGCTGATGGTGTTGGGTTCCCCACAGGCAAGCCCTGCCATCAGGGTATCAAGATCACCTGTTACATTATGGGCTGCACCGTCACCAATTTTGGCAGATGTATAAATACAGTTTGCTTTTTCAGGTTCAACGATTGTTACCAGTGGCATTTTCTCACCAAGACGTGAGGCAAGAAAACCAAGTACACCACCTGCAAATGAACCAACGCCAGCCTGGAGGAACACATGGGTGGGGGCAGCAGAGCCTTGATCTCGTATTTGTTGCAAAGATTCAACTGCCAGAGTGGCATAGCCCTGCATGATCCAGGTTGGAATGTCTTCGTAACCGGTCCAGGCAGTATCTTGTACAATAACCCAGCCGTTCTTTTCTGCTTTTTTTTCAGACAAGCGAACCGCATCGTCATAATTTAAGTCGGTGATGCTTGCTTCCGCCCCGAACTCCTGAATGTTTTTCAGCCTGACAGGATCTGAGCCCTTTGGCATATAAATAACAGCCTTTTGTTTCAACTGCCGGGCTGCCCAGGCAACAGCACGGCCATGATTGCCGTCGGTGGCAGTAGTAAATGTGATATCGCCAAGTTGTTTACGAACCTCATCTGAACATAGTTCTTCGCAGGAAATCTCGGAAATATCCTTCCCAAGTTTCTCTGCCAGATAGCGACCAATGGCATAGGATGCCCCAAGCACTTTGAAGGCGTTTAAGCCAAAACGGGAAGACTCATCTTTAACAAAGAGTTTGCCAATACCGAGATATCCAGCAAGGTTTGGAAGTGAAACCAATGGAGTGGGTGCATATTCCTTGAAGCTTTTATGATAGGCAAGGGCTTTTTCTGCCTCTTCGGATGTCAGAATATCGAGACTGGCTCCACCGCTCGGTTTTTTAATAGCTTTGTTAAAAATGAAGTCTATGGACATAGTTTCTTGCTCCGTAACTATTCACCGAAATTGAGTTTGAGTCGGAATTGCATAACGAATACGCTGG
>CAZIDU010000056.1:0-27842 GCA_964538055.1 uncultured Desulfocapsa sp.
TTTTTCCGAAATTCTGAATTGTTCGTTTCTCATCCATTTGTAATTACAGACATTTCCAGGAATAGTCTTTACTTGCGGTTCTTCTTAAATTGGAGAGATTGCCAATGGCGTGTTCTTGTTAAATACCGATAGAAATATTTCGTCATTTTAAGGTGACAATCAATCTCTTGACACCTGTTCCTGTCGTGTGTATTGTGGAAACACAACTAGGAGGTGTACAATGCCAAAAACCAGAATAAATATAAGCTTGGATCAAGATCTCGCTGATTTTGCCAAGGTTTTTGCCGTGGAAAATCGTACTTCAGTGGCAGATATTGTGACACAGTATCTCTTAACTTTAAAACGCAGGATAGAAGGACAAGATAGTGAACGTATTCTTTCTCATCCCGCTTTTCAAGAAGCAATGGAAGTGGCACAAGAAAAATTAAAAGATGGCTCTGCAGAATGGTATTCTTACGATGAGGTGTTTAACAACTGATGGAGATACAATTTGAAAAGGCTTTTCTCAAGGCTTTGAAAAAACATGCTTCCATCAAAAAGGCTGTTAAAAATAAAGTTGATTTAATTGTCCAAAATCCTATTGCATATGGGGAACCGTTGAGAGGAAATTGGCAGGGATTCTATTCCTGTCCAGTAAAGAGAAACTTTATTATTATTTTTCTTTACTGCGAAGTTTGTCGAAAAAAAAGAGATGATCTCGTTGTCGACTGTGCAGACTGCAAGCAGACAAATAATCAAACAATTAAATTCATACTACTTGGCCCACATGATAAAACCTACGGGATTTAGTGGAGCAAATACTATTCGTCTTTCCTGTCTTTGATTTATTACGTATATTCTGCTCAGGAATAGTATTTACTTGCGGTTTTGCTTAAATTGGAGAGATGGCCATTGGCATGTTCTCTTATTGGGATACTGCTTGAGTCAACCTTTAGGGGAGATATGTTGACTTTTGAAATCAGAGATTCAGTAGACACCTCAAATTGGAGTGTTATTGAGATGTTAATATCTTCGATCTGCCAATGTTAACGTTTAGCTCGGTGGCGCCTGCCTTTTAGCATCCATCGCAGCTGTTGGTGTACGCCCGGCATGGGCGTGAACTCATGGGGTTAGAGCCCTCTTTCAACAACGCAAAAAGCTTATTATTTTTGAGAAAAATACATGGCTTTTTTTTGGCTCTGCCTAAAGCCAAAAGAGTCTCGTTTTGCACTAACGTTATTAGATTGAATAAATTTTCTTAGCCTCGAGGGATAACAAGAATTACAAAAGGGAGATTGTTCATACTGCAAAGGAGTAACCCGCATATCTTTTTTACAATTTTTACACGTAAATGACATAGCCATTTCAACTCACTCCATCGATAGCTTTTTTAATATTATTCCTTAGTTGATACTCAGTCAAATGGGTCTTACAAAAAGCTGCCTTTCTCCTCCCATTTACTCTAAAAACAACACTGTACCTATTGGTTGCACTATCTAGGTCATACTTTATACTATAGTCTTTCCCATCTCTAGTGCCAGACATTTCCTTATTAGTAAGATCAATATCCAAGTTATATCCGACAATATTACATAATTCATTTATGACCGTATAAAAATCAGGATAACGGTTTACTGGGTCTACTTCTAAGCATGTCTTCACTAACTTTATTAATGCATTAGGAACGTGCAGATTAAACGCATTTCTATTTGGAAACACTCCGGCCAAGATATCAGCCTCAAGCGCTGCGATATCCCTGTAACTACCGAATAAATCATTAAGAAGATTCTCGTTACATAACCTATACAACAAAAGACCAAATTGGAAAACATCAGACCTATAGTCACCAACACCGTGTTGCAAAAACTCTGGTGTCATATTTTTATGATACAATCGAAGATCGGTTACAAATTGGCTACCATTCAACAACTTTGATTGACCAAAATCTGTTACAATAGTTTTACCATCATTTGAGACTATCAGGGATAGTATTTACTTGCGGTTTTGCTTAAATTTGAGGGATGGCCATTGGCATGATCTCTTATTGGGAGACTGCGGTGTTCACCGCAAGTGGAAAGTAAGCACGTGTGTATAGATAAACTGATGAAAATGAGGTTCGTATGCGGAGGATGTGGGCGAGTTATTCTTGAGGATTAAAATGTATGTTTACTTCAGCCTATTGTAAACTAAGCACTTCAATACTGTTTTTTGCTAAGACCTGTTAAGATCGAAAAAGCGGTGGATTCCTGAAAAGGGATTGCCGCTTTTTGGTTTTTTATGATTGTGATTACTTTTTCGAAAAGAGTACTTTCCCTTTTTTCAGAGATTGGTATCTGTGGGAATCGAGATTCGGAGTTTCATTGACATAGGTCTGTAGAGCCTGAATGAAACGAACAGGCCATTTTTTCTGGATTATGGTTTTGACAAAATCGGGAATCCAGCCGCCCATGTCTCCGGAAAAAGTAAAGTTCACCCGGCTTTGCTTCTTTGACAGAGGAGTGATAACAAATTCAAGAATTTCAACATTGGCTAAGGTGTGGTCCTCTTTTGTAAGGCTTCTGTTCGAGGAGTCTACCGCTGAAAACACAACCCGATTCTGTTCATAGATCACCGAACCCGTAAGGAGAAATTCTCGATCATCAAATGGCCAGGGAGTAGTGTAATATTCGCTAAACTTGAATTGATTTGCAGATTGCTCACTGTGCATGGTGGAGGATTTTAGTTTTGGGGCCCAAAGGTGTTTCTTTTCAGCATCCACAAGGGCCATGACGATTTTTTGAAAAGGAGTGTCAAGATCAGCGGTGGCCATAAAATGGAGTTGGCCTTCTTCTTCCTTAAGGGCTTGATAAAGTGTTACTCCTTCATAACTGTCGAGGTATTCCCAGTTGTTGTTGTTGTCAGCATGACTGAACATTGGCCTAAGGATCAAGAGGCTGAAACAGAGAATGCTGGAGGAGGTGATGAATTTCATGGGGTGGTATATAATGTGTTAATAATCTAGTATCTCACTTGTAACTGTGATTGTTACAAATAAGACATATTCTCAAAAAAGTGCCATCAAAATATCGACAGCTAAGTTTTTAGCTGATTCACAGCTTCCAGGTAGCAACCAACGTTAAATTTACGTTTGCAGCCCTTAGCGTTCATATATCGGATCTTGCCAAAAATAGGACGCTCTGCCCAGGCTCGGTCGTGCACTCCACCAATGGACCAGGCTATACCTGCGTAACCGTTGGGATCACGGCCGTCAAGGGAATAGGTATCATTGAGTATGATGGTGTTTTCCAGCGCTTCCTCCGGTGAATCACTCCATTCAAGAATTTTTTTTGCCCAGTACATTCTAAGGTACCCGTGCAGTTTTCCCCTTGCTGCCAGATCTCTTTGACAACCATTCCAAAGAGGATCTTCACTTGCTGCATTTTCAAGGATATGTAGATTCGCCTTGTACGGTCGTGGGTCCAGACGATGGGCGTTGAGGCTTGCTGCTGCCCACTGGGGGAAGCAGCTTATTTTGTCGTAATTGGGCGTATAGTAGCAAAAGTTGTCTGAGAGTTCTCGTCGGATAATGAGCTCTTCCAGATAGGCATCTTTGGCTTCCCGTGGAAGAGTGGAGTGTTCAACTTCCCATGCCACCCGCTGTGGTGCGATGTGACCAAAGTGGAAATAGGGGGAGAGGTTCGATTGTCCATTCAAACAGGGGTTGTTCCGGTCCTTTGGATAAGAGAGGAGCCGACAGTTCAAAAACTGCCTGAAGGTCTGCATCCCTTCTTTTTCACCAGGTTGCAGCCACTGGACTTCTTCCACTTGTCGATTTTTGACCAGCGCCAGAAGAAAATCACTGTCCACTTGCGGAGGCATTTTTTCTGATGGGTAAATCGGGTGTGTCAGAAGTTTTGGGAAAGGAGTGAGGAAACGGGAAAGCTGACGCTGTATTTTCTTTCTGATGGTATAGGCAGCATATTCCCTTTTTTCAGAAGCCAGCCAGCAGGGCACGATATTATGGGCATCAACTTCCCAGACAGGCCATCTGCTTTGGTGGAGAAGAGTGTTTTTCCACTGCTGTTTTATACGAAGCGGATCAAAGTCTGTAACCACAAGAGCTGGATCCTTTTTCTCCATAAAAGAAATTAGGTTCCGTTTGGGATCTCCCTGGAGCAGATAAAAAGGGATGTGGTGCTTATCAAGTATGGTCTGCATTTCCTGTAAACCGCGAAGCAAAAACCCAAAACTTCGAAGGTTGCCGGATGGATATTCCAGATCAATGGAGAATACCACAATCAGGGGCCGCTCAAGTGCCAGTGCCCGATCCTGAGCATAAAGCAGTGCCCAATTGTCACGGGCACGCTGGTCCCTACTCATCCAATATAGCACCGGTCCTTCCCCCATCTTTCCCTGTTTCAGCAGTCGGCTGCGACCCGGGTCCACGGAATGAAAAATACTTTTCAAAACTGAAAACCTCCTCTCATTTCATTTTCTCTTTCTTTTGAGACTGCATTGACCACTCTGACAGTTGTGTTTTGATGGGAACAGCGTTTTTCTGTATCTGGCAAAGAGCCGATAGGACTTTTCAGCAACAAAGTGAATACCGGGTATCATGAGAAAGAAGGCGAAAAAATGATATATTTTCCCGGGGAGTACCTGCCAGATTGCCCAAAAAGCTTCTACCCCAAGAAAAAATACGCCATTCTGGTCGCATACATGCATTTGGGCCATGAAATCACCAAGGCTTTTCTTATACAGTGAGGGGTCAAAGTCTTCTTTACTGATATCCACAAGCAGTAGAGCGTTACGGCAGTCTCTGCTCTTGTAATGAGCTATTTCCGCGGCGCAGACAGAGCAGGAACCGTCAAAGAAAATATTTATCGGGGGTGTAACTTTTATGCTCATTGTTCACTCCTTTGCGAAATGAGAGAGTCATTGGCGAAACAGTCAGCTTTTCAACGTCTTGCCAAGAGGCGGACGTCTTTCTGGAACATGTGCGTGAGGAATCGTCTCTGTATTCCATTCATCGCTTACATAGAGCCCACAGTAGCAGGATCCATATTGGGCCACATCTTCCTCACGATAAGCACAGGGACAGATAATATCTCTGTCCTTCTCACGGTCGCATGAAGCCAGACGGCAGGGACAAGACATGTAGCCGTATCGATCACGATTGGTGGTGAGTCCTTGTAATAAAGACAGTACCTGCTCATTATTCTTGTTGAAAAAATAACCCACTTTTTCCTGTGAGGTTCGCAGAATTTCACGTAGTTTATTAATGTCATTCATGCGAGGCCAAGCTCCTTTTTTATACGCTCTTCCTGGTAACCAACAATGGCAACATTGTCAATGATGACAATGGGAAAGCTCTCTTCTGGATTGAAACGACGAATCTCATCCATCTGCTGATCTCGATCGGGTTCCGGCAGCAGGTCAAGATCAGTATAGCTGTACTGAAAACCAGCTTCTTTGAGCTTTCTCTTGAGAGTGCTGCAGAAAAAACAGGTGCTCAGGGTTAACAGTTTGATTTCAGGCTGTATCTTCTTTTTTGAGGGTTCTGTCGAGCTCATTGTACAATTCTCCCTTTGCCGCTGTCAGAGAGATCAGTGAGTTCCAGTGGAAAGGGGCGAAGCAGAATCTGACTGAGTAGATAGTCCTGTTGAAAACGAATTGCCTGTACCTCTATGAGGCGAGTGACAGCCTGGAGAGGTATTCTTTCATCACGATACTCTTCTATGGTGTTCAAGATATACTGTTTTTCCGGATCTGACAGGGATTTGGCAATCCAGCCATAGGCATGCTGGAGGGTGTTGACCATTGATTGTCTGCGAAAAGGTTTAGCCAGAATTTTAGCGAGTTCTTCCTCATAGAGCTGAAAAACAGTTTCTACAGGCAATTTTTCATGGTTTGCTGTTATTCTGCCGCATGTGCGAAAATGGCTTTGGTTGTAGGCGAGAAAGAGGAGCTTATGACTGGCATGAAAATCGACAAGATCACCCATCTGGAGCTTTTCTTTGATCTTGCGGAACCTGCTCCAGACGTAGAGTGTAACTAAAAAGTGTTCCCTGAGAATGATATTACTCAACCGTTGTTCGTCATCAACGGCTTTTGCACCGAGTCGTTCCATGACCAGTTTTCCAAAGATACCGCTTTCCCAGCGAAGAAATTGTGGCTTTTCAATGCTGCTGTAGACTTTGGCGTCATGGAGCCCACATGAGGGAGACCGTGATTTGAGAATTGCCCCGTCACAGAGGGTCATTTTTGGAGTCTGCTGCAGAACAGCATCTTCAAGGACCGATGTGACACGACGTGACTTTGCCGGTTGCCACACTTCCAACTGGCCTTTATCGAGGCAGAGACGAATCGGGGGTCTGGGTACGCCTAAGCCGGCCTCCATTTCCGGGCAGACTGGAATAAAATCGACATGATTACGAAGCAGTTCAATCACCGGAGAGCTGAGCTGCATCCCGTCATATCGGCAAGGGGCAAAGCCGAGACAGCGACTGACAAGGAGTTTGGGTCGGCAAAAAGCGGTGTTCATATCAGTATACCCTTCGTTAAGTGTATCAAGAAACAGGAGACTCCACCAGAAGGTTCGTAACCAGTTTTTAAGTTTTCCCTTTCTAACACATGAAAGCCAAATGGTAGCTCTTAAAAAATATCCAATTACGTTACAATTGCAATTGTATTAGAAGTTTACTTAACAGTATAAAAAATTTATCTTAAGGCTATCTTACAGCAAGGAAGGGGTCAAGAAATGTTTTCCTGACCCCTTCAATCGTGCTTGAATATTTTCCCGTAGAGTTTCCGGAAATTACCATCGTTCAGTTCCGACAATGGTACTAACATCTGTACAACTTGCCTTCTCCTCTTCACTCAGTTCTTCTTTTGTTTTAATGTTGCCTTTCAGAGCCTCAACGTTACAGGCGTATTGTTTACCGTCTTTGTCGCTTACCCATACCAGATTTCCAAATCCACCCTGTGATTTTTCAGCCATGATGTTCTCCTTTGTTAGTTTTCTTACTTCTGTCCAATAAATAAATGGTTAAATAAATTAATGATTTATTCAATACTGATCCAATCAAAGAATCAATCATCATGTCTACACTTTAAACAACCGAGAGCAGGAGTCAATGGGAGTGTAAAAGGGGTTTAATGGTAGCCAAAGCTATCATTTGTTGGGCAGGGGATATGTGGAGCACTGCTGGAGGAGGGATGATTAATCTGTTCGATGTGATACGCTTACCAAGTGATTCAAGGAGTGGCTCTTGTTTCCCCCTTTTAAAGGCGATGGATCAGATCCAAAAGTTTCACATATTCCTCCCGGGTCAGTTTGTGTTCTGAGTAGAGTGCAGAACCGAAAATTGTGGCGAACTCATGGCATAGTGGATCTCTCAGCTGAATTGCCAGTTCATGAAGGCCTACATTTTCGGGAATGGAGTGTCCCTTGTATTTTTTACGAATGGCACTGTAGTAGTATTTTAAAAGTCTTTCTTCCTTGCTGCTTGTTTTCCATCGAACTCCCAGCCATATGACGAATACCCCTAAAGTGATCCAGAGTAGAGGATACAAGTCCTGCCAGGTCATTTGCCAGTTTTTTCGAAATGAACGGAGACTTTTTCCGGTGTTTCGCACAAGCTTAAACTGCTTCTGAAAGTCGTAGGTAATAACAGCCTGGGTCCAGAAATAGTCGATGCTATCAAAGGTTTTTCGCAGCAATGAAAGTTCTGAGCTTCTTTCGTCCGAGGAGGATTCGGCATGATTTTGTGCAAGCCGTGTGGGGTCAATACGAATCCACTTTGAATCAACCAATGCCTCCACCCAGACGTGGGCCATATCTTCTGTTACCTTATAGTAGTCCCCCAGATTGTTGTAACTTCCTCCCAGGTAGCCCCCAACGAGTCGAGCCGGGACATCGGTCATGCGCAGGAGAAGAGCAAAAGATGAGGCAAACAATTCACAATAGCCGCGTTTCTTTGTGAAGAGGAATTCTTCCATCGGATTCTCAGAGCCGGGAAGGTCCTTATTGGCGTAGGTTAGATTTTGTTGGAAAAAAAATTCTTTGAGTAGCTCAATCCGTTCTTTTGCTGAGTTTCCCTCTTTTCGAATTTTTTTCGCCGTCTCGAGAAGACGCGGAGAAAGCAGAGGTGGTACTTTAAGGTAGAAGGATTCGTCAACATTATCCAATGTTTTTAATGTCCCGCCGATACTGGATGTGATTGTTATCTTGGTGTTTTTGTCCAGAGTTCTTTTTGCAAGAAATACCTGGTCACCGCTTTCAAGATGGCGGATTCCGGAAAGAGAGAGGGGGAGATCAAGGCCGAACAGAAACTTGTTGTCTTTAATTGGAAGATAGAGAGTGCATTGTACTGTTTCTCCTCCGGTTACGATGGTCTTTTCCTGGGGAAGATCGGTTCGACTCCAGGTTGTCGAGTCAATGGTGTTAAAAACAGTCCCGCGCCAGTACAGCTGTTCTCGCGGCAGTTTGGGACACTGGGCACGAAAGGCCAGGCTTTTGAGTGCAGCCAAGCTGGAGGTACTGCCTGGCTGCACCTTATCACTGAAGCCTGCTGTGGCAGAAACAGAGGGACTTATGAAGTTCCAGAGCGGGTGTTCCGTACGGGGCAGGATGACAAAAAAGAGAAGCATTAGCAATAAAGAGACCACCGGAAGGATAGTAGCTGTTTTTACTATGGTGATGAGATCTGAGCTGGGGAGTCGCAATCCCGGTTCTCTGGTGCAAAAGGTGAGGAGAACCAGCCCTATTGTTATTCCAAATACCAGAAAAATAAGGGCCGGGAAAAAGAAAATGCTGAAACTGAACATGGAGACACTGGCCAGTGCAAAAAGAGATAAAACAAAAATCTGCAGATAATTTCGACTGCTTTTTTCGGTGATAAGGCGAACACCGAGGAGAAGGGCGACCATGTTGACAACGGGTTCAACGATGTTTGCAGGATTGAGCTGAATTGCATAAAAGAGGAAAAAAGCAAGGGAAAGCAGGGTACTTGAATAACCACGAAGTGTGTAACTGTTTTTTAAGTCAGAAGTAAATCCGATCACAAGGGCCATGGGGAGGAAAATCCGGGCAGGAAGGTTGAGCCATATATAGAGGGGGCCGGCACCAACAATACTCACTGAGTAGGCTATAAGATTAAGGGGTTTTTGTATCTTTACCATAACGGGCCAGTGCTGTAAGAAGTGTGTATTTGTGGGGACGTCCGGTCGCAGCGGGATAGACGGTTTCTCCCAGTTTTAGTCCTACCGGCCGACTGGATCGGGTGAATTCGTTAATGAGAAATGATGCACAGCAGAGTCTGGCCTCAAGGCTTGTCCCCGGCAGACTATTGGGGTCGATCTCAACCGGTTCAGCGCCAGTTGCAGAGAGTTCCTTGATCTTGAGTGAATCGTGGCGTGCAGAAAGTTTCCAGTGCACCATCTTTAAGGGTTCTCCACCCTGATAATCCCCAATGCGGCTGATGTCTCCCTCATAGCCTTTTTGGGCGGACTCGTTTTTCAGACCACTCTTTTCAGAAAATAATGAAAGAAGAGAGCGGCAGGGGAACGGTTTTGGGAAAACGACAAAGGTTTGCTCCAGCGTGATCGTTTGGAAGCGAACAAAAAAATTGATTGGAAAGTTTGAACAGATGCTGAGTCTATGCTGTGAATGATCGCCACGTCCGCAGAAGGTAACCGGGATGTTTACCTTTGCCATGTCTCCCCTTGCTAACAGAGGCACGGTATCACTGCATTGTTCCTGGAACAGGATTTCAAGGAGAAAGCTGTGCATCAGACGCCTGTTATTCTGAATGTGGATGGTCAGCAGGGTTTCCACCCCGTCGTAGATTTCTTCGGGAGGTTCAAGCTGAATGCGGAGGTTCCTGAGGTTTTGATTTCCAAGAATTCCGGAAATAGACATAAAGCCAAGTAACGCTGAAACCATCAGGTAGAGCAGGTTATTGCCGGTGTTGACTGCACCGAATCCAAGTACGAGGGTAATCGTAATATAGAGAGTGCCAGCCCGGGTCAGTTTTAGATGATGGGAACGGGAACGCTTTGCAGAATTGATTGTAAAACCTCCTGCTTGTTCAGGGATTCATGTTCCTGGCGCATGATCAAACGATGGGCACCAACGGGGATGGCAATGTATTTCACATCTTCAGGGATGACGTAATCCCGTTTCTCCAGATAGGCTGCAGCCCGGGAAGCGGAAGCCATATTGATGGCCCCACGGGTTGAGATTCCCGAGAGAATAAACGGGTGCTGGCGGCTTGCCTGGGAAATTTCGAAGATATAATCAACCAGTTTTTCAGAGAGGTGGATGGCGGCCACAGCATGACGTGCCTCTTCAATATCTTCAAGGCTGACCATGGGTTCTATTTTCATCATTTTCCTGCGGATACCTCCGTGGAGAATAATGGATTTTTCAAGTTCCTCCGGAGGATAGCCAATTCCCGTTGTGATCAGGAAACGATCCATCTGTGATTCGGGCAGTGGATAGGTGCCGATCTGTTCCACGGGATTTTGAGTGGCGATGACCATAAAAGGGGTCGGTAGAGGATAAGTCTTTCCTTCAATGGTTACTTTTCCTTCCTCCATGGCTTCGAGCATGGCACTCTGGGTTTTGGGCATGGCACGGTTGATCTCATCGGCCAGGAGAATGTGGCTGAATATGGGGCCTTCTATAAATCGAAAATGGCTCTTTTCCCGATCAAATATGGAAAGCCCGGTGATGTCAGAGGGAAGGAGATCACTGGTACATTGAATACGGCCAAAAGAGAGGCCGAGAGCCCTGGCTAGGACAAGTGCCAGGGTGGTTTTGCCAAGCCCCGGTATGTCTTCGAGAAGAAGATGTCCCTCCGAGAGCAGGGCAATGATGGCCATTTTGAGGGCACGGCTTTTCCCCTGAAGATACTTGTGCGATAGTTGCTCGAGTAAATGGAGCAGTTTGGCCCGATGTGCAGGATTGGATGTCATAATGTGCTTACCCACTTCCTACGTACCAGCCCAAGTTGATTAGCAGGATGAGGAAGAGTTTGTACTGTTTGAGTTTATTAAATAATAGTCTCTTTTAGCAGAGATGCAATGTAAAGTAGGAAAATGTATTACTTGCGAATGCTTCTTTTTGTGACTATATATTTTATGTTATACGGTTAGTTGATCACATATTACTGAAAATTCAAAAAGGACTATATATGAACTTATCTGATTATTTTTCTAAAAAAGATGGCATCGGGGTTTTATCAACGGCAAACAAAGATGGCGAGGTAAACAGTGCTATTTATTCAAAACCACATGTAAAAGATTCTAATCAAATATTATTTATCATGCGTAACAAAAGAACAAGAGCGAACCTTCAGGAAAATCCTAAAGCAAACTATCTCTTTGTCGAAAATGACACTAGCTATAAAGGAGTCAGGATAACTCTTACTATGACAGGGGAAAGTGATGACAAAGACCTGATCGAAAAATGTTCTCGCAGAGCCAGTGCCCCTAACACTGAAAGATACCTTGTCACTTTCCAAGTAAACCAAGCAAGTGAACTTGTCGGAGATCAGAATATAGAGTTAGAGTAGGCATAAAGAAAGCATCTCAACTTAACTAAGATGTTTTCATTTTTTCCTAAAGAGTTCTTTTTTCTTCTTCTGAGAGATCTTCGCATGGAAGAAACTATTTACCCCAGAAGACTCTCCATTTATTTGCTTTTCCTTCAGGGAAAAATAAATTTTCTTTGACCAGAATTGGCTGATTCTACCAGTAGTATTTTTGTTGTTTTTCTAGCCACACGTTTTACTAGTGTAAATCGGTTATGCTAATCCACAAGGGTTACAAAGTGAACATTAACTCTATGTACAGTGTCACCCTCCCAATCTGCTAGTGTTGGTCGAATCATAAAAAAAGTAGGTAGGTATCTTAAAGGAGATTGGTGTCCCATGTGTAAATGGTTGATTGGTGTCTTGTCGCTACTGCTCAGCGCTTGTGGCGGATATCCCCAAAATGTATCACCTATACAACAGTTCGACTTGAATAGATATCTCGGGAAGTGGTACGAAGTTGCCCGCTTAGATCATTCCTTTGAACGAGGCCTTGAGCAGGTTAGTGCTGAGTACACCTCTCTTGACAATGGTCAGGTAAAGGTTGTGAATCGTGGTTTCTCAACTAAAGATAATGAATGGAAAGAGGCGGTTGGGAAGGCCTTTTTAGCAGGGGGAACGAATGAAGGATACCTTAATGTTTCATTTTTTGGACCTTTTTACAGCTCGTATGTAGTTTTCGGTATTGATGAGGAGAATTATCAATATGCCTATGTCTCCGGGCCTAACCACAGCTACCTTTGGTTACTCTCGCGCACCCCAAAAGTTGAAAAAGAAGTTGTAAACCACTTTGTTGAAACTGCAAAAGAAAAAGGTTTTAACACTGAAGAACTTATTTATGTGAAACAGAAATAAATACAACAGGCGGGAGGGCTAGTTTTGGTTGATTGGACAGCTGGTATCACATACTCCTAATTTTTCCACGACACCTTCTGTTGTTTTTATGAAATGGGGGAATGTAGCAAGGAAAAACTGCAACAAAATCTAGATGGACCGCAGTCCCGATTTTCTATTATGGTGCGAGAAGAAGCTGTATATCAGTTTTACGGTGACCTTGATGATGGAGTCAGTTACAGCAACAGCCGATTCAACATTGAGGTTGGCCCAAACTACTTATGGAGTTAAAGAGATACTGCCACCTTTCCTTTCTACAAGTAGTTTAGAATATCCGCTTGGGAGGATATAAAACTTTTAGATCCAGAAAAAAGCAACCGTTCTCTTTTTCCAAGATATCTTTCTTTTTAATTAATAAATCACGATAATATATGAGAACGCACTGATTGTAGTGGTGACTAAGGAGGATGCATAATTTTCTAATATCTTGATATTGTACGGTAAGTTTACAGTGGTAGGGTGCGACAAAAACCGCCAATATAACTTAGTTAGTAAGTAATGGGTACATTGCTTACTACTTTAAATTTAAAATATAGGAAGAGATATGCCGCATATTGTTCTAGAAAAAATAAACTCAACCAAAGCCGCTTTCGATGCGGTACAGCTTTTTACTAATAAGATAGACGGTGGAATATTAAAGGTAGTAGATAAATACATTAATGTTAGCGAACAGAGTGCATTGATCGAATCTTTAGCAATAGAAAATGGAGTTAATCAAAGCTTCTTTGTTCAACTGTCACAAAAAAAAACAAGCCTTACCGTTAGATTACTTCCACTCACTGATCCCGAAAAGACTAAAGGAGTAAAACTTATCATGGCTAGCATTGCTAAACAAATTAAAGACATAGATAGCATCGTTGAATATGGCAAAACTAATTTAGTAGAATTTTTAATTCATTGATTAAGGTTGCAAAAACGGAGTGGGGTTGGACTAAGATAGTTGACTGAGTTATCGTATTAATGGAAATCAGTTTTATGAACTGGTGGTGTTTTCCAGTACCTGCTCAAGTGAGGCTTACGTTCATTTTTTTAAATAATCTGCTGCTGAGATTACACTTAAATGCATGACAGCTGTCCAGAGCAAACTCCAAATAAGGGCCAGCAGCAAAAGAGATTGCAGCAAAGGCCAGGTGAAAGATGCTGCTCCTAAACGAACACCAGCCCAATAAGCTGCCGGACCGCCCATTGCGCCAAAAAGAGCTGCCAATAAGGGACGTTTCTTCAGCCAGGACAGACTATGATGAGGGGTAATAGCCAGGCCTAGCCAGATCATCATAAGCCAGAAGGGAATGGGGAAACCTGGAGACGCAAATGTGAAAAACCCGACCTGTTGTAATGTTCCATCAACGAGTAGCCCCATACCTAAGAGAATGGTCATCATCTTTAGATCTGCCCATATAGTATTATTGGAAAGCAGTAGATGAAGCAGTAATAATGGCGAGGCATATAGTGCCCCCATATTGCCGCCGAGTACGCAGAGAAACCAAATCAGTTGATAAATAATGATATTCGTTGCTGTTTTCATGAGAAATGTAGGCTAGGGTTGTCGGTTACCGGGTCGAGCGGCAACCAGGTGAACAACACTTATGGATCTTTCCAGAAAACCGCCTTCACAGTAGCAGAGGTAAAATTCCCAGAGTCTTTTAAACGTTTCGTCATATCCTTTGCTACGCAGACTATCAAAAGATTCGTTAAAACGACTGCGCCAATCCTTGATCGTTCTTGCATAATGAAAACCGAAATCATCAATACCCCTTACAACCATGTCGCTTTGTCTGGAGATGTGATGCAACATCAACGTATTCGAAGGAATGCATCCACCAGGAAAGATATATCGCTGAATAAAATCAACAGAGCGAGCATACTGCTCATATTTCTGATCACTGATAGTAATAGCCTGGATCAGCATTATACCATCAGCTTTGAGGAGCTCCCCACATTTTTTAAAATACCCTGGCAGAAACCGACGGCCAACTGCTTCTATCATCTCTATACTCACCAGTTTGTCGTACTCTCCAGTTAATTCACGATAATCCTTTTTGAGCAGGGTTACCTTGTCTGTCAGGCCTGCGGCAGCGACACGGTTTTTTGCTTCCAGGTATTGCGCATCTGAGATGGTTGTAGTTGTGACATGGCATCCATAATGTCTGGCGGCGTGAATAGCAAAGCCACCCCAGCCGGTGCCAATTTCGATGACACTGTCATTTGGTTGTAGATCAAGTTTTTTGCAAATAGTATCAAGTTTGTGGAGAGATGCCTCTTCAAGACTACTTGTAGCATCAGGGTAGATTGCTGCTGAATACATCATCGTTGGGTCAAGAAAAGACTCATACATCTCGTTGCCCAGGTCATAATGAGCCACTATATTCTTTTTTGATCCTTTCTTGCTGTTGAAGTTAAGAAAGTGGCGAAAGAGGTCAAGGGGCCTGAGCAACCAGGCAAAGCCCCTTTCCATGCTGTCGAGAAGGGACATATTGAGTACCATAATACGAACAAGAGCCGTTAAGTCATCAATATCCCATAACTTGTCAACGTAGGCCTCTCCAGCTCCAATTGAACCGCCAAATAGCACTTTACCGTAAAATTTGCTGTTGAGAACTGTAATATGGGCTCTCGGTTCATCACCTTCACCGAAGACCCAGGTATTTTCGTCGTCGTGCAGGAAAATCTTCCCATGCTGCACTCTGCTCAACGTTTTGAGGAAAAAAAACCGATACCAGCCAGAGGTTATCGATCTCTTTGTCTGGAAGTTCTCACCTTTTATTGAAGTTGTAGTTCTGCTGTTCATAAGGTCTCTTTTTCGTATGGGACGTATGGCACACCTTTTATATAGAGTTTAAGGGCCTGCCAATAAACACCTGCAACTATAAAAACAGTCATTACCGGTTTTTTGAGGAGCTGTCTTGTGACTGATTTTATGGTCAAAGGGTGCCTCTGAAGATTTAAAAATGCCTGAAATATTTTTCCCCGATCATCGTCCACCGACAGTCCGACGCTGATATTCTCTTGCGGTGCTTTCAGATCCCAACTGTATCTTTGCGTTTCAGGATTAAAAGGAGAAACGTGGAATTCTTTTTTTTGCTGAAGCATTAGTCCTTTATCTAAAAGATAATGGCAGTATTGATGCCGTTCATTCCAGGGAATGTTGGACACCTCAGCTAGAAAATGGCTGAGAGTGCCTTCTTTATCGTACCCGTAATAAAAATTTACAGGGCTGAAATAGAGTCCAAGGGTACGCATATTCATTAGGCCGCAGACCTGACCAGTGACAGGTTCCCCAGTTAATTCCTCCATCCTGCCCCTTATCGCATCGGCCAGAGGTACAATTGGGTCTCCATAGTAGTCGGGCCGGTAAAATCTGCTGAGGGCCCACCTTTTGGCTGAAAAACAGAAGCCCATGGATGGTAACTGCTCCAATTCATCAAGGTTGAGAAACCACATGAAAAATGGGTACTGGAAACGGTGTTCCCGCGGAATCCATCTGGTATGGGATATGGTGCCGACGTAGAGGGCAGATTTCATGCTTTGGCCTCCAGAGCTGTGCAAACGCGAAGTCCACTCTTGACACCGTCTTCATGAAAACCGTTAAACCAGTATGCTCCGCAGAAATGGGTGTTATTCTTTCCTGAAATAGTTGCCCACTGTTTTTGTGCTTCTATGGCGGACAGTGAGAAAACGGGGTGGCTATACTGAAATCTGCCAAGTACCAGTTCCTCAGAAACCTTTTGGTTTAATGTTACGAGATAAGTATGTTTCTTGTGCAGGCGCTGCAGAATATTCATGTTGTAGGTGAGTGTGGTCTGTTCTTTTGCTCCGTCAACCATGTTGTAGTTCCAGCTTGCCCAGCCCAGCTTTCTCTTTGGCAGAAAAGTGGCACTGTCAGTGTGTACCACCACTTCGTTTTGGGAAGTTTGAAACGAAGTGAGAACAGATTCTTCCTCTGTCGACGGATCTTTCAATAAGGCAAGGGCCTGATTGCCATGGCAGGCAAATACAACCTCGTCAAAAACTGAAGTACCTGCAATCGTAACAACTTGAACTCTGCCGTCTTCTCTTTCCACCTTTGTTACAGCGCAATTCAACCTGATACGGTCCCTGAACCCTGCGGTAAGTGGCTCAATATAGCTACTGGAACCGCCTATAATTGTATACCACTGCGGTCTGTTTGTGATGTCGAGCAGGCCGTGGTTATCAAAAAAACGGACAAAAAACTGGAGAGGGAAATCCATACAGCTCTCCAGCCCCATAGACCATATTGCAGATATCATTGGTAACAGGTAGTTTTCCTTGAACAACTCTGAATAATTATTCCTGTCCAGAAAGGCTCCTATCGTCAAAGACCCACTTTCATTGGCGGCTATTCTAACCTCTTTATTAAACCTGATAATATCAAAAACCATAGACCAGAAAGAGGGCCGCAGCAGATTCCTGCGCTGGGCAAAAAGGGTATTCACGGTGTTGCCATTATACTCGAGGTCGAGTTTGTCGTTTCTTACCGAAAAACTCATTTCAGTCGGCTGATACTCAACACCCAGTGTATCCATCAATTTAATGAAGTTTGGATAGGTACGGTCGTTAAAAACAATAAAACCAGTGTCAATGTCAGAGACTTCTCCTTCTTTTTCCACCCCGATGGTATGGGTATGGCCTCCAATGTAGTCTGCAGCCTCAAAAACTGTTACATTATGATGCTGAGCCAGGGTATGAGCGCAGGTAAGACCGGAGATACCCGAACCAATGATAGCGATATCTTTCTTTCTCATTCTTTCACCATTCTTTGCGCAATTGCATTCCAGAGCGGACGTGGAAGAAGTGACAAGAATTTAAGAATATATGTGAAACGTTTCGGGAAATGTATTCCAGCTTTTTTCCCAGCAATGCCCTTGCGAATATAGTTACTGGCCTCCTCGGTTGTAATGCGAAATGGCATCGGAAAATCATTACGATCGGTCAAGGGTGTTTTTACAAATCCAGGGCATATCAGACTGACCACAATCTTTTCCTTGGTGAGTGCTATTCTTAAGGTATCAACCATATATGCAACGGCGGCCTTGGACCCCCCATAAGCTTCAGCCCTCGGAAGGGGAAGGTAGGCTGCGGAACTCCCGACAACTGCCAGATGAGGAATAGCGCTTTTTCTCAGAAGCGGTAGTACCCCTTCAATGGACACTGCAAGGGACTCCACATTTGCTCGCATCACTCGTTTTACAAGGCTGCTGTCAAAATTTGGCATATCAATATATTCACAGGTTCCGGCATTCAAAATGGCAAGGTCAATGCTTTCCAGGTTGGCAAACCAAGCCAGGCTGGTCTCGCTGTCGGTAAGATCGATCTGACCTGTGTGCATCCCCAGGGATCTTAACTCCGCCAGAGAGTCTTCATTTCTGCCGATGGCCCATACCTCCTGTCCACTGTTATGATAATCCAGGGCCAGTTGTCTACCCATTCCTGAGGTTGCTCCTGTAATGATAATTTTCATTTTCCAAGCCTCTTTTTTATTGATATGACTAGACGGCCAAGCAGTGGGATATGCTCGTAGAGCATTGCGCCCAGATCAAAATAATCGCGGTGATAGAATACCTTGTTGTCGTCATTAAACTGAAGGAAGGTGACACCTGGCACGCTTATGGTTCTACCCCCTGCTAATTTCCCATGGCTAAAATTCATGTCCCACTGGACATAGCCTTTGTTTTTTATCATGGAGCTGTGGTGAAAAGAAAAATCAATGGAGTCCAGGTTTTGATAGAGTGCTGAAAAATAGTTTGTTAGATGCTCCAGTCCATTAATTTCATGGGCAGGGTCAATAAAACGTACATCCTCAGTGTATACTGTTTTGAGAATATGAAGGTTATCCCTGTTAAGGCTTTTATACATGCTGAGAAAATTTGCCATGATCACTTTGCTCCCCATTGAACACCTAGTCATTGAAAGTTTTCACAAGTAGATCCTTACGAAGTTGTTCATCGAGTGGTGCGGTACTGCCAAGCCAGATACTGAAATATATCTTTGCAAAATCAGGTTCGGAAATGGATACAAGCTCTACTCCATTGAGGGCAAGCCTGGTTGTTTGGTCTGCTTTAGAGTAACAAAGGGTGTAGCTATCCCCTTTTTTGACGTCTTTGTACCTGTTGTGAAAGGTTGTCAATTCGTCCTGTAGCCGGTCAAGCCGATCGGCAGAGAATTGACGAAAGAGAATCGTGTTGGCTGCGGTAATAAAATCATCTTTCTCTATACCAACTGCATAATGAAGCTCAAGACACTTTGAGACTGTATTCTCTAAAATGTCCTCATTTCCAGTGAAATTTTCACTGTACAAGGTAGCATCGTACACTTTAATAAACTTAAGATAGTGGACTTCTCCTGTTCCAACTAACTGCATTTCATCAAGATCTCTCGCAGTAGATGTGGTCGCTATACAGAACAAAAAAAGTAAGAATAACAATATGTCTATTCTAGCGAACATAATCATCACCTGGGAGCTTTTTTTGGAAAACTATGGTTACTTCTCCAACTTTCAATCCAAATTTTGACATGGTCGCCCTGTTTAACAATATGTTATTATCCACAAGGTACATCCAATCGTCAAATTTTATTTTCCATATTGTATCATCCACCTTTAGTTTAAGTTGATATTGCCAGTTGAGTACGTTCCCGTACAGAGTACCATTAGCCTTACCAATCACATCTTCAGCAGTACCGGTATAATGATGAGGATCCTGTCTCCGTATAAGCCAGGTTCTCTCCGACACCTCTCCATCACTCCAGTTAAAATTTTCATGCAATTTAAGGCTGCCATCACTATTAATCGTTCCTTGTATATCGACGGTGAACTGGCGACTCAGTTTTCCCTGCCTATCCTGGACAACCCCCCATCCCTTTGTCTCGCCATTAAAAAAAGAATACATGTCGAAGTGAG
Source organism: uncultured Desulfocapsa sp. (assembly GCA_964538055.1). Taxonomy (GTDB): domain Bacteria; phylum Desulfobacterota; class Desulfobulbia; order Desulfobulbales; family Desulfocapsaceae; genus Desulfocapsa. Next base: position 19,366 of record CAZIDU010000056.1, read on the forward strand.
GTTGGTTAGCAGCATACTTCTTCATGTCCACAGCTGAACATCCCGATAATAAGAGATATAACAAGCCAAACAGTACACATTTAAAGGAATTATTTGCCATTAGTATATATCCTTTTAGAATGTAGGTAAGAACAGCTATAAATCAGGTTTGATCATCTTGCTGATTATTGCTATCTAGCTATTCGTTGGTTATTCAATTTAAAAATCAGTTCACGCAGACCCTTTATTGTACGTCTGGGTTTTGCTTTTTTGTTGTTTCTGTGAGATACTATAGCGCAGAAAAAAGTTGATTCAATAGGAGAATGGCTATAGGTTAATGGTAGTGAAAACTATCATTGTGGTGTTGTTTTTTTAGAAGGGGAGAGGTACGGTTATCCCGTTTTTAAGACTACTCCCTTATGTGAAGGAATGTGTTCAACAGTTTCATGTCCGACGTAAAATTTGTTCTGCTTTCAGCACTGCCCCCACCGTGACCCCGGCAAGTGATTGACCCGGAAAGTTTGCATCTCCCACCAGGGAACAGTTTTTCAGACCAAACAGATTCTGCCGGGGAGGAAAAATTCCATTCTGGGTATACCCTCCCACAAGCCCAAGGTGTCGGCCGGTATAGCGGGCATAGCTTATGGGCGTTCCGGCCAGACAGAAATCCATAGTATCATAGACGCCAGGAACATGTCGCTCCAGAAGACTCAGCATTTTCTCTGTATATTCTGTTTTCATTTCCCTATAGGCATCTATTCCCTTTTGGTAAGCCTTCCACCACAGATCCACATCGGTGTGGGTCGATATGCTGACAGCAACCCTGTCTGGTTGGGCTCTTGAAATATCTTGTGGATGAGAGGATGAGAGAAAGAGAGAATGACCTTCTGCCAGAGTGGTATTGCTGTTATCGATGATCTGAAGGTGATGGGAGTTTAACCCAGCCAGCAGATCGTAAGGCAGGCCCATGTGGAGAATAAAAGCTCCCCATCGAGAGCGACTCTTTTTTTTCCAGTCACGAGGGATGGGTTTTTTCAGGAGTGCAGCGAGGGATGCACTTGAACCGTTAATTATGAACTCTTTGGCCGAATAATTATTTTTGTCTGAGACTACTCCCGTGACTTTTCCTTTTATTGTCTCCAGTGAAAGGGCTTTTTCCTTGCAGTGGATAATGCCGCCACGTTCTTTGACTGCTTCACTGAGTATACGGGCTATGGTGCCCATTCCTCCCTGTACACTGCAGGGCGATTTTCTTGGAAGGTCAAGGGCTATGGCACCAAAGAGTGCATTGGCGAAAGGTGACGTAGTTTGGGAGGAAATGAGAAGCTGAGCATCGATAAATCGACAAAATTCCCTGTTTTTTTCAAGATTGTGCAGGCGAAGCCATCTTCTCACCGATAGTAAAGACAGTTGAATGATTTTTGGATGCAGTAATTTTTTGGGAAGGGAACGGGCCAGGGTGGAAAGCTGTTGCAGCCTGTTCAGGTGATACTGGGAAAGAATGGATGCTGAAATACCCCAGAGCTTGTCTGCAACTTTTTCCTGTTCTTTCCAGAAGGATTGGGATTCAGGGAAGCGACGGAGAATTTCCCGGCGTTTCGGGTCAAGGGAAATGGTGTTTTTCCCATCAATGTATTTCCATGCAGTGGGCAGAGGATATGTCGGCCAGTTAATATCGAGTCTGGCAGCCAGCCACGCCATGGGCCCATCTTCTTGAAAGCCGCAACCAATAGTCGCTCCTGCATCAAAACGGTAACCATTGTGAGAAAAGGTGGCTGCACAGCCTCCCGGTTCATTGTGCTGTTCAAGGAGAAGGACTTTTTTCCCTGCATCAGAGAGGAGCGCGGCTGCAGTGAGGCCGCCAATACCTCCACCGACTATGATGGCATCATAGTCTCTCATGAATCACCGTACCTACGAATATTACCAGAGATAAGCACTCACCTGTTTGCCCATTATCTTCCAGGAAAACATTTTAGTGGCAGGGCTATTGACGAGCCCATAACAGACATGGAGGGGGAGAAGATGTTCTTCTCTTGGATGGCAGAATCTGGCTGCAGGAGCATTTTCCCAGTGTATCAGCCGCTGTTCCCGTTCCTTCTCTTTTATTTCCCGGTTTGAGCAGGTGTGTACAAGCCATTGCTCAAAAGATTCATTCTTTTCTTGTATCTCCTGGGTGGCTGGCAGAAAAAAAGTCTTCATATTGTGAAAAGAAAAGCCGGAACCCAGTACGAGAATATTTTCTTCTCTTAGCTTTGCAAGGCTACGGCCAATTTGTATATGCGCAGAAGGGTTCATTGAACTGAGTAACGATATCTGTATACAGGGGATATCTGCTCCTGGAAACATAATCTTCAGGGGAACAAAGAGCCCGTGGTCAAATCCCCTCTTGTCATCGAGTTGACAGTCGACTCCTGCCTCCTGCATGACGGTGTACACTTTGTCAGCCAGCACAGGATTCCCCTGTACTGGATATTTGATCTGATATGCTTGGGGCGGAAAGCCTGAATAATCATAGAGCAGAGAGGGCTGTTCAGCACTGCTTATCCTGACGCGATCTGCCTCCCAGTGAGCACTGACCACTATGATCGCCCTCGGCTTCACCAGGTCTTTAGCGATATTCCCCAGACCGTTAACCATCTCCTGGTGGGAAGGCTCTCCAAGGAGAGGGAGCGGGCCTCCTCCATGGGAAATATACAAGGCAGCAGCTTTTCTTCTGTGTGGTGCTTTCTCCATATTACCTTTCCTCCAGATACGTGAGCAACCTATCGACAAAGCGTCGTGCATAACAGCTTTTATTCAATGGCTATTTCATTTCCGCCTATGAGGGTGAGTACTTTGTCAATACGAAAACGGACAAGAAATTTCTCACCTTTAAGCCTGTCATCCTCATCGTCCATGTGGCGTCTGGTCAGGGAGTTAATGAGCTCTCTGTCATTGCTCTCTTGCACTTTTGTCAAGAACAGACGTACCCCGCTATACCCAGGCCCCTGTTCGATAAACATATAGTTGGCGTGTTCATTTTCCTGAAGATTCTTATGGGTCAGATGGCTGCGCATGATAAATGCAACGTCATCTGCACTTTCCACGTGGGGCCTTGAGTAAATGGCAGTGTTCACAACACCGTTTTTATCACTGGTGGCTATAATGCCTGTTCCCTTTTTTTCTGTAAAATAGTCTTTAATATTCATAGCAGTTCCTTTACTGTTTTTTGTGTGGACCGTTTCTTAATATTGATTTTGCTTCTAGTACGTGTCAAGCAATTCCTACTACGTATATTCCTCTATCTTGCAGATCCCTGCAAACATTATTTATTTCAGACTTGCTACAGTCTGTAATCTCATAGACATCACTTACCCCATCAACAATGTCCTCGGTTTTTTCAGCTATTACCGATAGCACTTTTCGAGAATTGATAAATGACAACAAACCGACGACAATTCCCAAAAGAGCAAAAAATTGTATAGCAATATTCATTGCTTTCCTCCGAAGTCAGTGTTTTCCACTTAGAAAGTTGCAGGTACTTTTTTTAACCCTTTGCAGTATTTTGACTTTCATCTTCACTTTTGTCTTCATTTTGTTACTGCCAGCGCTGCTAGTTCTGAAGCCTGCTGTTCTGCTTCATTACGTATCTGATTTCATATCTATCGTACACGGCCAATATATTAAGTATATCTTCAGTATCCATTGCAAATGGTTTTTTGTGTCCTGATCTAAGCGATGCTGCTTTAATCAAGGCCCGCTTTGTCGGTCTGAGTAATCGTTGTTGCCCTGGTACAGTGTGTCGAGGTGATAGATATTTTATAAAATGCAAAATCTTAACCGTATATCAATTATTTATTTCTTATGGTTGATAAGGCCTTCTTTTTGCCTTGTCTATACCGTAGGGCATGATAGGATAGATTGCAATGGGGTTTAAAAGAGTGTTTTTTGATAGTAGATACTATCATTTTGGGAGGGTGAACATGGAGACCAGTATGTATGAAATTATTGTCAATTCCCTTTCTGCAAATGTGGCAGTACTTGATGAAAAAGGTGTTATTGTTAAGACAAATCGGGCTTGGCAGGCGTATGCCTTGCAGAATGGACTTGAAGGTAAGGTGGATTCCGTAGGTGTGAATTATCTCGGTATCTGTGAGCTGGCATCAGCAGATGGTGAGCGTGAAGGAGAGCTTGTTGCCATTGGCATAGGAAAAATATTGTCAGGGGAGCTTCTGGAATATGTCATTCAGTATCCCTGCCACTCACCCACCAGAAGACAATGGTTTAACCTCCGCTTGCTCCCTTATCAGTCCGAATCTGAACATTGGGTTCTTGTGGTTCATGAGAATGTTACCCCCCCTTTTTATTGCCCAGGAAGAGGTGGAGCAGAAAACGGAGGAGTTGCGCAGAAAGAGTGAAAAGCTGGAAGAGATGAACGTGGCTCTAAATGTTTTGTTGAAACACCGGGAACGAGGGCTTGAAGAGCTGGAGCAGAGGATAACTGCCAATATCCATGAATTGGTGCTGCCCTATGTTGAAAAACTTCGGGGCATTCTTAAAGGACGGGGCCAAATTCTTGTTGATATTGTGGAGACAAATCTTAACGATATTATTACACCGTTTCTTAATCGGCTCTCTTCTCTCAATCTCCTCCTCACTCCGCAAGAACTGGAAGTGTCCACGCTGGTAAGATCGGGGAAGAGCAGTCAGGAAATAGCTGATGTACTTGGTGTCTCAATCAGCACCATCAGTTTTCATCGGAAAAATTTGCGTCGAAAACTTGGTCTGGAGGACAGGGGAGTAAATCTCAGAACCTACCTCCTTTCCCTTAAGGGTTCCTTGAAAAATTAATCGACAAAAACTCACAGGCAATACTAGTAATGTGGTGCAATAACAATGTGTTGTATTAAATTTAGAGGCATTAAATAACACATTTTAGCATGGAGCCTCAATATGACACAGTTTGGATTTTTTGATTTTGACATTCGCCTTGATCATATCAACAAAGCAGATGACCCTCTGGTTCAGCAGAACGACACCGTTGACTGGGAGATATTCCGCTCCACTCTTGAGGAGGCCAGGAAAAAGCCGAAGAAATCGAAAGCTGGTGCCAAAGGGTTTTATATCATTTTGTTGTTTAAAATCCTTGATAGGTATTCTTTTTCCAGGTTTCTTGGCCTTCATGCTGCCAGCAAGGTTCCAGATGCAACTACCATCTGGCGTTTCAGAGAAGATTTGACCAAAGCAGGAAAGGTAGTTCAGCTCTTTTCTACCTTTGACAATTTTCTCAGGAAGCAGGGTTTCAGGGCCCAGAAAGGTCAGATAGTTGATGCCAGCATTGTTAAGATTCCGATACAACGTAACACTCGTGACGAAAACAAGCAGATCAAGAACGGCGACCAACCCGAAGGATGGAGTGAGAGTAAGCAGCGGCAAAAAGATACTGATGCCCGCTGGACCAGAAAGAATAACAAAAACTTCTTTGGGTACAAGAATCATATTTCTGTTGATGTGAAATATAAATTTATCAAGGCGTACACTGTGACCAGGGCTAGATCATGGGGTGTTTGTCCCCATGGAAATAATGTATCCTGCTGCGGATATTCCCTGCGTGCAGCTATCACTTATGAGTAATCTGAGTGCTGCAGAACACATTCGAATAGGCAGGGCGCTGAGTGAGCTAAGAGAAAAGAACGTGCTTGTGGTTGGTCCAATGGGAGCAGGCTCCGTCGGCGCGCTTCTGTCACCCCAGAGAAGCGCAAGCGGATGAGGTTATGTTTGTCATTGCTTGCTGCCTCAAGGACTCTGTGTATAGGAAGGAATCATGGATTTAACGGGAATACAGACTATTGCTGATAGCGGACTTTTTGTCCTGATCTTACTCGTTCAGCTAATAATTTATCCTTCTTTTCGATTTGTTGAGGAAGAGGCGTTTGTTGTTTGGCATGGTCGCTACACTGGTCTTATGGGGATAATTGTTACTCCGCTTATGCTTCTCCAGGCCGGTGTGGAAGTGGCTTATTTTCTCCAGTATGACCTGAGATGGAGTCGTATTCTTTTTATTTTAGCTATTTGGGTAGCCACCTTCTGCCTCTCTGTCCCTTGTCACAGCCGTCTGCACCGGGAAGGGAAAAATTTGATGGTTATTAACCGTCTTGTGATGAGCAACTGGATCCGGACCCTGTTCTGGAGTGTGTTGTTTTTAGAAACTGTTTCTACAGCAGGCAGTAGAATATTGTAATGAGGTCTGTCTCATAAAAAAACAAACGATGAGGAACCGGTTCATGCGTGTCTTTTTAGTTTTCCTTTTGTCATTCTTTTTGAAGGGGTGTGTGGGTTTACCCAAAGGGGTGCATCCCGTTACAGAGTTTGAAGTGAACCGCTATTTGGGAAAGTGGTATGAAATTGCACGGCTTGATCACTCCTTTGAGCGTGGACTCGATCAAGTAACTGCTGAATACTCTTTACGTGACGATGGCGGAGTGAAGGTGATCAACAGGGGTTTTTCAATCACTCAAAAAAAATGGAAGGAGGCAGAAGGAAAAGCCTACTTTGTAAGAGAACAAGATGAGGGATACTTGAAGGTCTCTTTCTTTGGACCTTTTTATGGTTCCTATATTGTGTTTGGGCTGGACAAAGAAAACTATCAATACGCTTTTGTGGCAGGACCTGATACCTCTTATCTCTGGCTGCTGTCAAGAACAGCGACGGTCAAAAAAGAGGTTGTGAACCAGTTTGAAGAGCAAGCCCAAAGGCTTGGATTTAATACAGAAAAGCTGACATTTGTTGATCAAAGTACACAGCCAGAATAACAGTTTTCTCCACCACCATTTTCACACCTACTGCTACAGCGGGCCTGTCAATTACCTGATGACGTAAATCGTTTCCGTAACTCTTCTACCCGTTTGCGGTTTACTCCAAAATCAGAATGACCGACCCTGGAGGCGGAACGGATTTGAATAAGGTTCTTTTCAGGGTCCAGGCGAGCGCTGACATCATCAACAAAACGAAACACCCTGCTGCGAAAGGTGGCATGGAGAAAGGAATCGTCCACTTCTTCAACGTGTCCTCCCATCTCCAGGAGAATATCCTGCAGGGTCTGCCATGCCTCGGACGCTGAAGATGTGAACACGAGGGGTGCCACGGTGGATTTTTCCGGGAAACTTTCACTGGAGACACAGTTTGGACTGTTCGGACAGGGTAAAAGTTTTCCGTTTACAAGATAGTTGTTTTTTATAGAGCTCTTCATTGCTGAATCTCCAGGCTGACTGTTGCTCATGCATCCGAAAACGATGAACAGGGTACAAAGAGGTGCGATCCAATATTGAAAAGGGTTTTTCCTCGGGACAATTTTCCGGGTATTTATGTTCTTGCCGCTGATCAATGGATTAAAATCTCCCCTTCAGGGTCAAACCGACAAAAGGAGCAGTACTATAATCTGTTTCTCCGAGTTCATTTCCATTTTCATCCTCGATGGTGATATTGCCGTCCAGAAGCAGACCGCTGTTGAGGTCGATTCGATAGGTGCTGTTTATTTTCCAACCCACCCGTAAAAAAGGTGCCCAGAAATTCATGTCACCAATACCGTCAGCTACAGCACTGCTGTCGTCAAGGCGAAAACGATAAGACCGGTAAGCACCCCCGATACCCAGTTCCCAGCTCTCTGTTGGTGTGTAGACAAGCTCCAGTCCGGCCGGCCCTACAGCTCCAGCCCGGAAGGGGTTAGTGAGTCGCAACTGTTTGTTTATTTTCCAGTTGATCACCACGTAGGGAAATATCTCCGACTCGTCAAGGCGTTCAAATATTCCGGCACCAAGCCCCAGCATCAGGTTTGGCCCAAAGCTATAGGCTGCTGATAGAACCGTTCCGTAAGATAGAGACTCACTGACTTCGGCACCGGTGGCACCGGAAAAATTAATGGATGGAATAATCGCGAAACGCCAGTTTGATTCAGTGCTGTAGAAAATGGGTATACTTATCCCAGGTCGGAAAATTTCATCCCAAAGGCCAGTGGATGGTATGGTTGCGGTGTTGGAAAAGTTCCAGCGTTCGTAATCGAAACTCAGGCCGAGGCCCACTGTCCAATGCTTGTCAAAGGACCTGGAGGTGTCAAATCGCAAAAAATGACGTTGCACATCAAAGTCTCCTCCGTTGTCCAGATCGGCTGTAAACTGATAGGTCGGGGTGTATGAAAAGCGATAGCTGGTTTTTTTGGTCCCTTTTCTCCCATTCTCAGCCTCTGCTGGTTGCGCAGAAACGTGTGAAGGTGCCATTGCTGAGATAAAAAATGCTGAGAACAAGAGTATGGTCAGCATGGTATGGTTTTTACTCATTTGTGAACCTGTTCCTTTTGTTTTGGGATTTTCCCCGGATAAAGTCAAAAATGTCCGCCTGGCGCTATGACCGCTAAAATCATATGGCAGGTGAATACATTTTGACTGAAAATACTACTTTTCATCGGTTTTTTCCATGGATAAAAAATTGACAAAAACTCGAGAGACCTTAATTGTTACAAA
>CAZIDU010000057.1:0-27463 GCA_964538055.1 uncultured Desulfocapsa sp.
GATGGTACTGCATGGGTGACTATGTGGGAGAGTAGGTCGCCGCCGATTTTTTTATGTTATTTTTTTTGTACCAAATTACTGCCTTTTATCCTTTTAGCTTCCACTCACACTTGACAGTTTTCAATATACAGGATACTACTTTTTCCTCTCACCACCTAAATTTCTTCCTAGCTAAAAAGATTTAAAATGTCCGACAATTCAAAGCTCTACCTCGTCATTCTCGCTGCTGGAAAAGGCACTCGAATGAAATCTAATAAGGCAAAGGTTCTCCATGAAGTCTTTTATGCTCCGATGCTGCACCACGTTATTCACGCGACCACATATTTAAAGGCGACCAAATCCATTGTTGTCGTTGGACATCAAAAAGAGGCAGTGAAAGAAAATCTGACAGGCTTTCCTATTGATCTGGTCGTACAGGAAGAACAACTGGGAACCGGCCATGCAGTACTTTGTGCTGAAACTGCCATTAACGAAAAAAGTGGCTGTGTTATGATTCTTTGCGGGGATACGCCTCTCATTCGCCCTGAAACTTTACAGAATATGCTTGCCCAGCATCGTGCCCAAAAGGCCACTCTTACCGTTATGACCACCCTACTTGAAGATCCGACTCATTATGGTCGTATTGTCAGTGATGCAGACAACTCCATTCTTTGTATTGTCGAGGAAAAAGATACAGATCCCGAACAGAAAAAAATTCAGGAAATTAATACTGGCATTTACTGCATAGATACCACGTTTCTTTTTTCTCATCTTAAAAATATTGGAACCAACAACAGCCAGGGTGAAATTTATCTCACTGATATAGTCACCGAAGCAGTCTCGGAAAAAATCCCTGTCCACAAATTTGTAACATCCGCATCCCAGGACATCCTTGGGGTCAACTCACGGCTTGAACTTTCCCAAGCACATCGCGAACTCCAACTCCGTCGAAACCAGACCCTTATGGCTGATGGCATCACCATGATTAGCCCAGAAACGATCCAGGTCTCCCCGAATTCAACATTAGGCAAAGATGTAAGCATTCACCCTGGAGTAGAAATTAATGGAAGATCTACCATAGGAGACGGGTGTGATATTCAAAATGGTGCCCTTTTACTCAATGTCACTCTTGGTGAACAGTGTACAATTGGCGCTTATAGCTGTCTAAATGATTGTGAGATTCCTGCCAATTCCACAATTCCCCCTCATAGCCACACCGTCTGATCTAATTCTATCAAGTCAATATGATTTTAATTAACGAACAGGAACATCCTTTCTCTTCCGGCGAAACTCTTGCAGACATCGCTGCTATCTATAAACCTGCAACTGACATTTTTATCCTCAATGGCTTCCCTGTAACTTCGGATACCCCTATCAAGGATGGAGACTCATGCTCCCTGATCCAAAAAGGGGCGATGCCAAAGAGGGAAGAAATGGAAGCGTTGCTTTCAGCTAGGCATACCCCCGGAATACAAAAAAAAATCAGGGCATCCAGTGTTGCCATTCTCGGCCTTGGTGGTTTAGGATCTGCAGTTGCAGGAGCTCTTGCGAAAATCGGTATTGGCAAGATGCTCTTATCCGATTATGATGTGGTGGAGCCAAGCAACCTTAATCGACAACATTATTTTGTTGATCAGATAGGAATGCAGAAGACATGTGCTTTGCAGGATAATCTTCTCAGAATGAACCCATTGATTTCCCTGGAACTCATCGATGAAAAACTGACCGAGACAAGCTTACCGCAGTTTTTTAGTGATGTTGACATCCTTATTGAGTGTTTTGATGACCCGGTCATGAAAGCCGCCACATTACGATCGGTACTCACCAAGATGCTTCGTGTTTCTTACGTCGGCTCATCTGGTATGGCTGGCTTTGGTGAAAATAACACTATCATTACCAAAATGTTACGACCCGGAATTTTTATTGTTGGCGATGAAACATCCGAGGCAACTCCTGGCATGGGACTGATGGCCCCAAGAGTTGGTATTGCCGCACACCATCAGGCAAATCAGGCACTTCGGATTCTTCTTGGTGCTGATAAAAAACGAAACTGATTTTCTGCAATTTTGAGATCTTAACCTGTATTACCTACTATACCAGTATGAACATCACAGTAAACGGCAACAGTAAATCACTGCATGATATATTTACAGTCACGGACCTTCTGGAAAATCTTGAACTCTCTCCTGACACTGTTGTTGTTGAATTAAATACTACAATCATCCAACCAGACTCTTACAGCTCAGTAAAGATTACTGAAAACGATCAGGTGGAAATAATTCGATTTGTTGGAGGCGGCTGATATGCTGACCATAGCTGGAACTACATTTACTTCACGACTTTTCCTTGGAACAGGAAAATTCTCATCGTCATCTGTCATGGCAGAAGCTATTGCAGCATCTGATTGCCAAATGGTCACCGTTGCACTACGCCGCGTCAATCTTGATAACCCAGATGATGATATTATGAAGGCTTTGGGCAAACGCCCATATACCTTCCTTCCAAACACATCCGGAGCAAGAAATGCAGATGAGGCCATCCGCCTGGCCAACCTTGCACGTACAGCTTCAGGTTCCTCATGGCTGAAACTCGAAGTCACTCCTGATCCACGAACTCTGTTACCGGACCCTGTTGAAACCCTTATCGCAACAGAAAAACTCGTCAAAGAAGGTTTCATTGTTCTCCCCTATATGAATGCAGATCCTATCCTGGCCCTGAAACTTCAGGATGCAGGTGCTGCTGCTGTAATGCCTCTGGGTTCACCTATCGGTACCAACCAGGGTGTACTTACTGAAGCCATGATTGAAATCATAATAGAACAAGCCCGGGTACCCGTTGTCGTAGATGCTGGAATCGGAGCACCTTCCCACGCAGCCTATGCCATGGAAATGGGCGCCGATGCTGTTCTTGTCAACACTGCAATATCCATTGCCGGAGACCCTGTTGCCATGGCAAGGGCTTTTGCCATGGCAGTTGAAGCCGGCCGAACTGCCTATGTTTCTGGGATGGGCCAGAGGACTAAGCAGGCCAGTGCGTCTTCCCCCGAAGATGGCACCTTATCCTCTGACCTTGGATTTTTAGCCTGATATGTTTCAATCACCTGATTTCAATCACCTGCGTGAGCAGATCAAATGTTCAACGACTTCGGATGTTGAATATGCACTGAATGCTACGCGGCTGAACCTAGATGACCTTGCGGCTCTGATATCTCCGGCAGCCGAACCCTATCTACACCAAATGGCTGCAAAGTCTGCTAAAATAACGTTGGCCCGTTTTGGAAAGACCACCCAATTATACGCCCCCATCTATCTTTCCAATTACTGCACCAATCGCTGTGTATACTGTGGATTTTCTGCTGACAACCGAATCAAACGTAAATGTTTAACACTGGACGAAGCTGAAAAAGAGGCAATGATACTCCATGAGCGCGGCTTTCAGCATATTTTGCTGGTTTCCGGGGAAGCAGAAAACGCCGTGGACGTTGAATATATGGAGGCGATCGCTCTCAGGTTACGGGACAAATTCGCAGCTGTTTCCATAGAAATTCAACCAATGTCCACTGAGCATTACCATCGCCTGTTTCTTGCCGGTATCACTGCCGTTGCAGTCTATCAGGAAACCTATGATAGAGACATGTATAAACAGGTTCACCTCTCTGGCAAAAAGAGTGACTTTGACTATCGCCTTGAAACTCCTGCCCGTGTAGCTGAAGCTGGAATGCGTGAAGTTGGAATTGGTGCTCTCCTTGGGCTTTCCGACTGGCGTGCCGAAGGACTCGCAATTGGTCACCATTTGCACTGGCTACGCCGGGAATTCTGGTCAACCGCGTTTACGGTTTCATTTCCTCGCATGCGACCCGCCACTGGAGAATTTGAGCCTCTTGAAACAGTAACTGAGAGTAATCTCAGCCAATTGATATTTGCCCTCCGTCTCTTCGACCAGGATGTTGGCCTCATTGTATCCACAAGAGAGGAGGCGCGCTATCGTGACGGTATGCTGAGACTTGGCCCCACACGCTATTCAGCAGGCTCCTGTACCGCCCCCGGTGGTTATGGAAAATCCGATTCCGAAGCAGAACAATTCAGTGTGGGTGACCACAGATCCCTTCAGGAAGTAAGTGCAATGATCAGACAAAAAGGGTTTGATCCAGTATGCAAGGACTGGGATTGCAGTTTCCAGATGACTACTTAGGGGCCGCTAAGAAACAAATTGAACAAAGTAAGCCCCACTTCCGGGGGAGTTGTTAATCAGGTACTGCCTGAAAAATGTTCAAGTTATTTATTGTGTGTTCCTTATTCGTTCCTTAGTATACAAACAACTTCCTGCTTTATAAATTTTCAACCTAAACGGAGCAATTCATCATGAGTGATATCAAAAAAATGTACACAACCATCCTCGGAGATAGCTTTCCAATGGATATGACCATCTCCTTTGGCGATCAGAAACTTGTATACCGCAAGCGTACCTGGGGAATAAAAATGGAAGATGGCTCAATTGATGAACGCGGTATCCGCTATGGTGAAAATCCTGATCAGGAAGCCGCCTTATATGAGCTGATCAACGGTAATCTCTCATTAGGTGACTGTACATTTATCGAATCAGGTAATGGTCTTGTTTCTGGTATCGAGGTGGAAGATATGTTGCAGGTCGGGAAACATCCCGGAAAAATTAATTTGACCGATGTGGATAATGGCCTCAACATTATTAAATATCTCACCGATAAGCCAGCGGCTGTTATTCTCAAACATAACAACCCCTGCGGGGCAGCCATTGGAGAGACTCTGAGCAGTGCATATTACAAAGCCAACCGTTGTGACCGCATAGCAGCCTTTGGTGGCGCTGTTATCCTGAACCGGGCAGTGGACAACGACACAGCACGGATAATGGCTGAAAACTATCTTGAGGTTGTCTGTGCCCCTGATTTTGAAGATGGCAGTCTTGGAATTCTTGCCGCTCGAAAAAACCTGCGAGTTATCAGGATGGGTGCAATTGATCGTCTTGCTGACTTTGAAAAATTTCGCTTTGTTGATTTTAAAAGCCTTATTGATGGAGGAATCATTGCTCAGCAATCGGCCGTGAATTCCATCCGCTCAATAAACGATCTACTGCCAGCGGTCGCCACCAGAAAAGGTGTTGATTATAAATGTGACCGTGAACCTACCCAACAGGAAATTGATGACATGATCTTCGGTTGGGCCGTTGAGCATGGTGTAACCTCCAACTCTGTACTTTATATCAAAGATGGTTGCACGGTAGGCATTGGAACAGGTGAACAGGACAGAGTTGGTGTTGCAGAAATTGCTGTCCACAAAGCCTATATCAAATATGCAGACATCACCTGTTTTGATACCCACAAAATCCCTTACGCCGACCTTTGCCTGGAAATCACCCAGGGAAAACGTGATAAAGCGGACAAAGAAGCCATAGACGCCAAAGTTCTGGAAGACAAAGCAAACCTGCCAGGGTCTGTTATGATTTCAGACGCATTCTTCCCCTTCAGAGATGGTGCTGATGTTGGAATTGATCAGGGCTGTACCGCAATTTTGCAGGCAGGTGGATCCATGCGCGATTCTGACGTTATTACCGCATGTAACGAAGCTGACCCAAAAGTTGCCATGATGTTCACTGGGCAGCGTTCATTTAAGCATTAAAAGCAATTAGTTATACTCGTTGAGCGGGGAGATTCCCTCCCCGCTCAACCCATTCTTATAAGCACTGCTTTTGTCAAAAGTACTTTCTCACTTTTTTCGTTCTAAACAATAATAATATTTGTGTTTTTGAGTGTATTTAACATACAATAAACGAAGATAGCGTCGTATTTGTTTATAGAAGTATTGAATAGAATCAGATCCCAAAGGAGATTGTATAATGAATTGGAACGACCTGCCCATAGCGAAAAAACTTGCAATTGGTTTTGGTTTTGCCGGTATTTTACTGATTATCGTCAGTACGGTAAGTTGGAACGGTTTCAGTAATCTTTCAACAAAAATTGACCGTAACAGCTATTTGAATCAACTTGAAGCCATAATGTTGAATCGTGAAATTGATCACATTAACTGGCAGAATAAGGTCATCATCTTTCTTCTTGATGAAAATGCCACCACTTTAAAGGTCAAAACTGATGACCATGCCTGCAAACTTGGTAAATGGATGTACGGAGAAAAAAGAAAAAAGGCCGAAAAAATACTCCCCGGTATTGCCCCACTCCTGAAACAGCTTGAGAAACCTCACAAAGACCTTCATGATTCTGCACGGGAAATCCAGCAGGCAGTAGATGCAAACGACGGCTTCAAGGATGAGGCCATGGCCATATATAACACCAAATCCCGCCAGTCAATCCAAGGAATTAAGACAACAATTCATACAATTGCTGAAGAAATAAAAAAGGTTATTCTTGAAGACAATAAAGAATTACAATCGGGAATCCGGGTGAAAATCCAACTGATTATAGGACTGACCGTCCTTTCAATTCTCCTCTCTTTTCTGTTCAGCTTTTTTCTTTCCAGAAAGATTAGCTCCACTCTCAGGAAATCGGTAGCTCTAGCTGAATCTCTTGCCGCCGGAGATTTAACAAAGCATCTTGAGCTTCAACAAAAAGACGAGCTTGGTCTTCTTGCCACAGCCCTTAACAGTATGACAGACAAACTCAATGCCATGATTGGCAATATGAATAACGAAGTTTTAGGACTTAGCTCCACTTCCAGTGAATTAAACAGTATCGCCCATTCAATGTCTGAAAACAGTGCCAATGTTTCCAATCGTGCAAGTTCGGTAGCTGCGGCAACAGAGCAGTTGAGTGGCAACATGAACTCGGTTGCAGCGGCAAGTGAAGAAGCCTCAACCAATGTAACTATTGTGGCCACTGCCTCTGAAGAAGTCACCAGATCCATTGCCGAAGTTGATGCTAAAACAAAAGAGGCAAGGAGTATTACAGAAGATGCCGTCCAACTTGCAAACAGCTCTTCAGTTAAAGTCGACGCCCTTGGAGAAGCTGCGAACCAGATCTCAAAAGTAACAGGAGTTATTACAGAAATTTCAGACCAGACAAACCTCCTTGCCTTAAATGCTACCATTGAAGCAGCCAGAGCCGGAGAGGCCGGAAAGGGATTTGCGGTCGTCGCAAATGAAATTAAAGAACTTGCCAAGCAGACTGCAGCTGCCACCGGGGAAATCAGATCGTCCATTGAATCAATGCAGGGTTCCACCAATGAAACCGTTGCTGAAATTCGACAAATCACAGAGGTGATTGGCAAAGTTGACGAAATTGTGGCGGGAATCACGGTGTCGGTTGCCGAGCAAGCTGCAACCACAAATGAAATTGCTGAAAACATTCAACAGGCAGCAATGGGTATTGGTGAGGTGAATGAGAACGTCGCCCAGAGTTCAAGTGCCTCTGAAGAAATTGCCCAGGATATAACTGAAATGTCAGAACTTACAGGAGAACTCTCCAGTACTGGTGATACCGTAAAAGATAGCGCCAATGAACTTGCCACCATCGCCACCACTCTGAAAGACATGGTTACTCAGTTTAAAATTAAGAATACGTGATTACGTAACTATTCAGAAGTTAGGGTGATACCGTGGAAGCGGGACTTCAGTCTCACAGATTACGCTTTTGGGCGTGGCTAAGCCGTCGTAAATAAATAACTTGGACTTTCTTTACTTCAAAAACGGCATAAGGGGCCGTAAAGAAATGGATATAAAGTACAAGTTATTAATTATTCATTCCTTAGGGTGACTCAGTTTAACCAATAATTCCTGAGCACTCACCAGACGGACACTTTTTAGTAAATTGCTTCGGCAGTTCATCAGTGCACTAAGGGTTGCATCATTCGGATGACCTATTCCTATTGCCCAGCCATTTTTTTCTGCAGTCTCCACCAGTTTTTGTAATTGTTTACACACCTTATCTTGGGAATGGACATTATCGAGGAAAACATGCCGTCTCGCAGTGGGTACTCCAGCAGCAGAAGCTGCTGCAAGTCCCTGACTATCAGCAGTGGTGAAACTATCTACAAAAAACAGGCCCTGACCACGTACAAGTTGCATTAAACTATCCATTGCCACTCGATCTTCAGTATATAAGGACCCCATATGGTTATTGATGCCAACTGCATGGGGAACAGCTTGAAGATTCAGCCGAAACAGACGTTGCTGTTCCTCTTCACTTTGCCCGACAAGCATTGCCCCGGGGCCAGGATCCCACTCTTTACTTTTAGGTTCCATGGGCTGATGTAACATGATGACCCGACCTGCCTGAAAAGCTGCTTCTTCAAGTTCAGCTGTAAAGGGTGCTGCAGCCAAAAATGAAAAAGTTAAATTCATGGGAAGTGCAAGCAACTCATCTCCAATCTCCTTGTGATACCCCATATCATCAATGATGATAGCAACCATTGGCAAGCTGGAATCACGAACCGGAGGAATATCTGATGGCAATTCAGGAGTAGCTATATAGGGTTCTTCAAAAACTATATCAGTGTTTATTTTCTCAAGAACGGCACCATGGGCAATGGTTGTTTTAAAAAAGATAACATATCCTGCCGCTCCCATTGAAAACAATAGCAAACCAAGAAGAATGAAGAATGAACATATCCTTACTGTTAATAAGGAGGGTTTCCTGGTTTTCTTTTTACGACGTACTGCAGGTTTTCTTTTTTTTCTAATTTGCTTGCTCATAATTCACACATCAATCCAAAAAGTAACTATTCCGTGAGGTACGACAATCCCAAACTTCCGAGCTCTAACTACTTTTTTCTGGCTAATACATATTGTGCCAGAGCCTCGAAAATAGCAAGGGTTGGCAGACTTTCTTTAGCTGAAAATATTTCCAGTCCTGCGATAGCCTCTGTAACAATTGACTCTGCACTTTTTCTACTTCGTCCAAAACCATCGTATTTTTCAATCAATTCAAAGGCCTCTGCAAAACCATTCTGCCGAGCATTTTCATTTTCCAGAAGAAACAGAAACCTCTCCTTATCATCTGAATCTGCAGAAGCAAGAGTTAATATAACAGGAAGAGTCATTTTCCCCTCCTGGAAATCATTGCCAATCACTTTGCCTGTTTGCGCAGCATCTCCCTGGTAATCAAGAAGATCGTCCACAATCTGGAATGCTATTCCCAGACTGATTCCATACTGTGCAAGTGCTTGCTGTCTGGCAGTATTTGCACCACCAGCAAGGGCTCCAATCTCACAGGTTGCTGCAATAAGCAACGCTGTCTTTCCCTTTACCGCTGTAAAATAATCCGACTCCGAAAGGTTATAATTTTGGGCATTGCGAAGTTGAAGAAATTCGCCATCAACCATGGCATTTGTTGCCTCGCAGAAAATTTGCAGTGCCTCTTTTCCGCCGAGCGTACCCACTATAAACATGGAACGAGAATGAAGAAAGTCACCACCGAGTATCGCAGCAATCATTCCAAATTCTTTATTAACTGATGGCTTCCCACGACGTATATCTGCCCCATCAATAACATCATCATGAAAAAGAGTCGCACCATGGAGATACTCAAAAGCTATCGCTAACGGGTAGATATTATTCATATTATCCACCTGTTCTTCAAGACCACAGAGACGTGCGGCCAGAATAACAAGAAGAGGACGGAGACGTTTGCCACCGTTAAAAATACCATACTCAAGAACTTCGCTTAATAACGGATCTGCCCCAGCTGTAACTGCCTGCAAATCCTGACGCATGACTTGCTCAATCCTGGCCACCTCCGGAGCAATAGCTTGCATCAACAGTTCTTTAGCACTGGCTTTGGTGATATCTGCCATTTTAGTATCCCTTAATTTGATCTGTTGTGTAAAATTTCTTCACATCTTCAAGTCTTCGTACCACAGGAGAGAGGGGTAAACTCGCACGGAAAATTTTTCCATAGCCTTTTGAATACAGACGGATATCCAAAATCCCGATAACTCCCCTGTCACTTGTGGAACGCATAAGTCGTCCGACACCCTGACGCAGAGTCAGGATAGCCCGTGGAATCTGAAACTGAAAGAACGGTTTTCCACCGTCTGCCTCGATGGCCTGCATCCTCGCCTGAATGACAGGATCACTTGGTACTTCAAAGGGGAGTTTATCGATAAGCACACAACTCAAGGAATCTCCGGACACATCAACTCCTTCCCAAAAAGATGCAACTGCAAGCAACACAGAATCATTTGTTTCACGAAACTGATCGAGTAAAGCATGACGCGACGCCGTTCCCTGTACCAGTACAGGATATGAAAGCCTTCCTGTAAGATATTCTGCAACTAGATCCATGGCCCTGAAACTGGTAAAAAGTACCAGAGCCCTCCCCCTGCTGATTTTTAATAACTCATAAATACGATTGCTCAGGGTCTCATTATAATTTTTCGCAGTAGCCTCTGGAAAACCCTGCTCTGGTACATATAACAGAGTTCTACCTTCATAGTCAAAGGGGGATTGCAGACACAATGCTTTACACGGATCTGCGATGCCAAGGCGTTCCTGCATATACTTAAACGTACCCCCTGTTGTTAAGGTCGCAGAGGTCATAATGCAGGACTGAACACTATTATACAGACAATTCTCTAATTCTTCTGCAATCTTTACGGGGGTTGCTGAAAGGCTGACAGTCCTTTCCCGCCTTTCATACCAGCGAATATAATATCCTTTTTCTTCCTGGTCCGGGCCTGCAATATGGTGCAGATTTTTTTGGAGCACTGTGGCACGGTCAGCAAACAGATTCCATATTTCACCATGGTTTGCCAGTGCTGAACAGTGCCCGGCAAGTTTTTCCAGACCCCTAATTAAAGTATCTAGCTTTTCCTGCCAACCATCAAGCGTATCGATAAAAGGTGACAGTGGATAACGTCCCCTCTTTGCAGGGAAAAGCGTAGTAAAGTTGTCAAGTCGTTGTTTGAGGCCACTAGCAGAAGTAATCACTTGATCAAAAGCAGATGCCTCCAAATCACCCTCTACATGTCGTTCAAGATCGCCAATAAGATCAAGTAATTGATAATGACTGAAATGCTTGCCAAAGAAGTTAGTGGCCACATTCTCCAAATGATGTGCTTCATCAAAAATAACAGCCTGATATCGTGGTAATATTTCGCCAAATCCAGCTTGACGCAGTGCCAGATCCGAGAAAAACAGATGATGATTCACAATGAGGAGTCGAGCAGAGCCTGCACGTTTTCGTAAACGATTAACAAAGCAGAGATTGAATTCCGGACAATCACTCCCCATACATTGATTTGACTGGGCCGATATTTTATGCCAGAGTGGTGAACGATCGGGTAGCCAGTCAAGCTCCGCCCGATCGCCTGTCTCTGTCTTTGCAAGCCATTTCTCGATTCTCCCGACATCACTCTTTTCCAATAAAGGCAATTGAGGAGTAGAACAGTACTGAAACCAGCGATAGTGACAAAGATAATTCTGACGCCCTTTGATGCAGAGAGCAGGAATTTTCATTTCCAAAACTTTTTCAAGCAGAGGGATTTCTTTTTTTACAATCTGATCCTGGAGATTAATGGTCGCCGTTGAGACCACAACCCGCTGTCCCGAAAGAATTGCCGGAACCAGATATGCAAGGGTTTTCCCAATTCCGGTTTCTGCCTCAACCAGTAGAATAGAGGCCCTGCCATCGGTTCCCTCACAGCCATCAGCCAAAATTTCCTCGACGGCTTCTGCCATCAGCTGCTGTCCGGCTCTTGGCTCGAAGCCTTTTAATCCCAGGGAGAGCTCACCCCCTTCTCCAAAAATCTTTTTCACCCGCATTCCTCCAAAACATCTCTTGCAACTTCACGTACCTGCGGTGAGTCATCCTGCAGTGCTTTGCGAACACACACGAGGGCCTCTTCACTTCCTATTATCCCTAAAACATTAACCGCCTCACCACGAACATGGGGTTTACCGTCACTCAGCACTTTGCAAAGAGATGGAACAGCGAGGTGAATATCATCCTTGCGAACAGCCTTCAACTCTTCAAAGAGAACAGCAATCCCCAGGCGTACAGCAAATCGTTCATCATCAAGTAACTCTCCAGTCCAACGGTAGTATTTACTATCCTGTCTAAACATTTCAAAGATATTATCAACATGCCCCATCTCCAGGAAATCCGCGATGACCTTTTTCAACTCCTTATCACTTACTTCGTTTTTCACATGTTCTCCACTTTTGACCCACAAAAGATGTAGAAGTCGTTAAAAAATAATTGACCTTTTATAACAAGAAACTCTTCAGTAAGCATAAATCTTCGTCCATTTTAACCGGTTTAATAGGAATATATTCGATTTTTTCTTTTCTTTTTTCACCAGCACTGTACAATCAACTTTGCGTTATTCTATAAGCTTGCCAACATTCAACTTCAGTTTAATCAATATGATTGCCAATGGTTGACTCTGCAACGACAGTTCTTGATGACGAAACAGGTCCCTCGAGAAATTTTCTTGATCCCTGCGAATCCATAGTCATTGTTGATGACTCAAAAGAAATCATTCTTATCTTTGAAACCCTTCTCCGCAGCGAGGGCTTTACTGTTTTCACGGCATCCAATGCGGCCGAACTAAATCACATTCTTCAACAGGAATCAGTTGCACTTGTTCTTCTAGACATCGGCCTCCCCGATCGTGACGGCACTGAAATCCTTAAAGAACTCGTTCCTCTCTACCCTGACCTCAGCATAATCATGTTGACCGGCACCACAGACTTAGAGGTTGCCCTCAACTGTTTACGACAGGGGGCTGATGATTATCTTGCAAAACCGGTTACCCTTGACGAATTTAGTCTTGCCGTCAGAAGAACACTGCAAAAACGAAAACTGACTATCGATAACCGCCGCTATCAGAAACAACTTGAACTCACTAATTTCCGCACCAGATTCCTTCATCAGCTTAATCTGAAGATGAACAGTGCCTATTTAAACAGCATCGAGCTAAACACTGTTCTACAATCCATTCTGGTCGGTATCACCGCCGAAGAAGGATTACGATTCAACAGGGCTTTCCTTCTCCTTTTCAATAACGACAATACAGAACTACAGGGAAAAATGGCAATTGGCCCCCAATCCAGAGCTGATGCCAGCCGGGTTTGGGATGGAATCAAAAAGGATAACCTGCACCTTACTGATATCCTCGATAAGGTCAAGACTTCCTACATGGACAATGATGCCGAACTCAATTCACTCGTTCAAAATCTTAAAATTCCTGCTGACAATAAGAATCATGTTCTCATTCAAGCATGTACCAGTCGGCAAAGTATTCACATCCAAAATGGAGCCATTGGAACACAAGCAATATCAGAGCATCTTTTAAACAGCCTCCAGGAAGACAACTTTATCATCACTCCTCTTTTCTCGCCAAATAAATCATTGGGTGTAATCATTGCCGACAATTTTGTTACAGCTCACCCGATTTCAACAAATGACATCAACTCTTTAGAAATATTTGCAAATCAGGCAAGTCTAGCCATAGAGCATAGCCACCTCTACCAAGACATGCAAAACAAGATAACAGAGCTTGAGGATGTAACACAGGAACTTGAGAAAAATAAGGATCTTCTTATTGAAGCAGACCGTTATTCAGCACTTGGCCACATGTCCGCACAGCTTGTTCACGCCATTCGTAATCCCATAACTTCCATTGGCGGGATTGCCAGGTTGCTTGCCAAAAAAAGTCCCGATGAAAAAACTCAAAAATTCCTGGATATGATGATCATGGAGTCGACAAGAGTTGAATCCACTCTTGACGATCTCTTCAATTTCGTTGACGACGACAAACCAGACAAATCAATACAGCAGCTTTATCCCCTCATCCGTAAAAGCATTCTTCTCTTTTATGGATCCATGAAAAAACAATCTATTCTTTACCAGCTGAATCTGCCATCTCCTGACCCCGAACTTTTTATAGATTCAAAGTTGATACGACAGATGCTGCTCCACCTGATCAGAAATGGGATAGAAGCCATGACATCTGGTGGTATCTTAACAGTAACATGTGAAGAAGATAACGCTTACGTCACCATAACCATACAAGACACGGGTGTCGGTTTAGGTGCAGCCAGCCTGGAACAGGTCTCCGATCCTTTTTTTACAACCAAAACGTATGGAACCGGAATGGGCCTCACTCTGGTAGAAAAAATTATTGCAGAACACCATGGACAATTTTCATTGGAACATGGTGAGTCAGGTGGCACTGTTGCACGTATTAGCTTACCTAAAAATAATCAATGATTGATGGCGGTGTAAAAACTCTCCATCCCTCATCTTCAATCAGCAGAACCTCCTGATACTCCAGGTATTATCTTTTCTCGAATTCCCCCTCGCATTGACGAAAGTACCGCTCCAAAGACTGAAAAAACAGCGGTAATACTAAATGTCATTTTTAAGGCATACATAAAATTATGCACTTGGACAGGACTGTAGTGTTTGAGATCGAGTCCGCCACTAAGTCTTGAAAAAATTATTCCAAAGAGCAGTCCGGCTAAAGACACCCCTGCAAGCATTCCAAGATTTCTTGCAGTGGCCAACATCCCAGAGCTCACTCCTGTTTGCCCAGGCCCTGCATTTTCGAGTACCGTTGCACTATTAGGAGTTAAGAAAAGAGCCTGACCACATCCAAGAACAGCTAAGCGCCAGGCAACATCAAATGGTGAACTCTCAGTTGTAAGAAGACAAAGAAGTATCAAACCGGAGGCAGCAATTGTCAGACCACTGGTTGTGAGGAACCTGGCTCCCAAACGATTATACAAAAAACCAGAGAGTGGAGAGACAAAAAATACTGAGATTGGCAATGCCATCATTACAAAACCAATGCTCCTGGCGGAAAGTGCTAGAACATAATCCAGATAGAAGGGCATAAGGATAAGAACGACAAAGAGCACCGTAAAAGAAAGAGCAGCGCAAAACAAGGCGATAGCAAAGGAACGTCTGCGAAAAAGCGAGACGGGAAAAAGGGGATTGTCTTTTCCTAATTCTGTCCTCACCAGCAAGAGACAAAGGATCAGACACGCAACAACCTCACCCAAAAGAGTTCCCATGGAGACACTGGAAAAATGTGTGGAAATCAGCACTGCCAGGCTTATCGTTCCAGTCCAAAATACCATCCCAGCCCAATCGAATGAATAGCGTTTTTTTTTAAAACCTTTTTCCGATGAAAAAGGTTTTAGAAAAATCCACCCTGCAAAACTTGCAAACAAGCTGACTGGAAGGGTAACCAGGAATATACCACGCCAGGAATAACTGTGAACGAGAATACCTGATATGAGCGGCCCCACCATAAGTCCAATGGACGTTGATACGCCGATAAGTCCCAGGGCTTTTCCCAACTGTTCCACTGGAAACACCAGTTTAATAATTGCCGGTCCCGTAGCCATCATCATTGAAGCACCCATGGCCTGAAAGAACCGAAAAGCAATCAGTTGAAGTAATGTTGCTGACAAATAACAGGCCACAGAGCCGATCGAAAAAACAACCATTCCACTGAGATAGACAGAACCTAAGCCCAGTTCGTCTGCCATTCTCCCCCAAAACAACAGAAAAGTTGTAATTGTAAGGAGATAAACCAAAACCACCCATTCAGTTTGCGGCAAGCTTGTCCCAAAACTTCGCATAATAGAAGGAAGAGCCACATTGATCATAGAACTGTCCATGGTGGACAGAAAAACCCCCACTGCAACGACAAGAAAGACACTCCATGGATTTTTATTAGTCAGAGAGGACAAAGGAAGATGGGAATAGGAGGTAGAGGAATAGACAAAAAAAAACGAGCTCTGAAAAATCAGAGCTCGTTTTTTAACATCAACGCGTACTATGAAAAGTTACTGACTAGAAAGTAACTTCCATCTGTCCGTATGTAGAGAAAGCATCATCTACGATATCACTATCACTAGCAATCCAACCAGCTCTCCAGAGGAGTTCAACGCCTTTACCAACTTGATATTTGACCTGACCAGAGACCTCAATAGGATTCTCGCCATACGCTGCAACGCCATTATAATTCAAGTCAGTACTCGAGGTAGGATCTATATCCATGAACACAAGGTTTCCAGTGAAGCTGAGTTGTTCAGTGGTCTGGAATTTAGAGCTCATACCAAGAAAAATGGTGTCACCACCGGTACCAACACGTGAAACCTGACTGGTAGGCACATCACCACCAAACATCAACCAACCAAATGTCTCATCAGCACTAAAACCATTCATGGCATAACCAAGAGTGGCAGTAGGAGTAATTGAACCGAAGGTAGCATTCCACGCAGCATATCCACCATATCTATCATCAGAATCAACTCTTGCGACGTCACCCTCTATATAAGACTGCTCAATAATGACATTGTTGCCACCAAAATTCATCATAACATTGGCAGACGCTTTCATACCACTTTTGTTCATGTCTGCGCCAGTTATTACGTTGTCGCCAAGTGAACTATCAGAAACATAAACAAGACGAGCATTTGCTTTTACAGCATCGCTGAATTTCTGTCTGTAAGTAACACCCCAGACATCTTTGTCACCATCGTAAGGAGTTCCTTCAATTTGAGCGACAAGGGCAGCCACATTACCATCAGAATCGACACCAGATATAATTACCTCTGAGTCTGTGTTAGTATACTCATAAACTTTTTTATCATAGGTGAAGGCAAGAGCAAGTCCGCCATCTTTGTACAGTACACGAAAACGATCGGCACGCTCATCATCAGAGAACCAAGGAGAAAAAGAAGTAGGCATTTTACCACCAGCTACATCGAATTTCCCTGATTTAAAACCTACATAGGCGTAATCAGACCATACATTATAATCACCCTTTGCAGTCGCAGTGTAGTCTCCACCGGTTCCCCAAGTACCATCAAGAAAACGAACGCGAGCTTTAACATATCCGCCGCCTTCTGTGGTTGCATTGATTTTAACACGTACACGGGAGTCCCATGCAGTTACGCTATCACCAACACCAGCGTCATTATATTTAGCACGTACACGGGCACTTCCACTCAGGTCAACCTGTGCCATAGCAGCAGTTGCACCACCAACCATCAAAAAAGCTGCAGCAACGCAAATTACTTTCTTCATCTCTTTTATCTCCTTAAATTTGCACCTTCACTAAAATAAAGGCGTCATCTTAGTTGCTCGCCAAGACTGACAAAACAACCATATCTACTAAACAATTTACCGAATGATATCTACAGCGCAAGCAGCTGTCAAGTTTTTTTCACAAAAAAGTTAAAATATTCATACTCTTTTTCTTACTGCTGCTCCTGCGTTCTCTTTGAGGTGAAGTTCATTCCGTACACAGACAGACGACTGCCACCCATTCCCAGCAAAAATCCCTCCAGCAGATCTCCCTTCTCGGGTTCCACTATAAAAAGACGACCTTGAATATCTCCATCCGTTCCAGGGGCCGTGAAAAACTGGAAATCCACGATGGAATTGGGGAAAAGGTTTGTATGCCATATCTCCATAAATCCCACGCCATCCCACCCCAGTCCACGTACCTGACCATTTTTGTATAACCGTGTTTTCTTCATCATCTTCGGGGAATAGAGCTCATTATCGACGAGAAGGATATCATGGTGACCATCGTTATCAAAATCAGTAACAACCAGCCGAATGGGAGCAGTATATCCCTCAAGCAGCTCCCTGCCACCAAAACCAGCCGGTGAGGTATAGAGCAACTTCAAGTCAGAGTTATACACCTGTAGCTGTTCCTTATTATTAATGGTCACAACCTCCACCAGCTTATCGCCACCAAGATCTGCAAAGACGAAATCGAACAAATCTATTGAATCCGGAAGCGAGAAACGTTCACCACTTGAAATTTTTTCTCCCGGCTGAGCATTCATCCTATAAATTCCCGGCGCAGTCATTCCCGAGACGCCACTCTGTTGTCCTGCAAGCACCAAACCTTCTCCCGGAATTTCAAGCGGTCTCAAATACCAATACACATTTTCATATAACCACTTCACTCCCGTAGCAGGATGCCATTCCAGGACAAAGGAACGGGGCTCTTTCTTTCTCGTACAACTGAGATAAATTTCCATCAGACCGTTATTATCCAGATCCGCCACATTTACGGCATGAACTTGTAATCCACCGGGCAGAGAAACAGTGTCAAGAAGTTCTATTTTTTTGTCGCGCAGCTGATAAATATACAGTTTTGTGTTAGTGGCAATTATGATTTCATCAAGCAAGTCCCCATCGATATCCCCAGCAGTCATTCCCTTGGATTGAGTAGGCAAAACCGCACTTTTATAGCGTTCAGTTGCCTTTACTTCCAACTCTGTTTGACTGATAAATTCGTCCTGAGCAATTGAAAGGCCAAAGCCACTGGTGCTTTTATAAAGCCTGTCGGGGTGAGTCGCGCTGAAGTCGACCTCTTCCTTGTCTATCTTCTCTGGTTCCTTAGCTGTCGTTTTTGAATTCTCGACCTGAAAGAGTGATTGACCGACATCCACCACAAGCATATCCAGGGCCTTCATTATCTCCGTACTATCATTTGCCAGAGACTGAAACTGCAGTGAACTCTCCTCGGAGGGTTTGAAAGCTTTTACAGAGAGTTCAATACCATTTACTCTACTGGTGACACTACTCATCACTCTATAGGAGGTAAAATCCCTTGTTTTTTTTATTTTATTTTCGAGTAGCACCTCTCCCCCGGCAACGGAAGAGAGCCTGCTTGCCAGCATAAGTCGTACACTGTCACCGAGATAAGCAAAATCACCTGCTTCTCTCACATCCGTCGGGTAAAAAACAACCCGCTTTGCCTCAGCAGCCTGGGCAACCGTCGTTACCACACAACACATCACAAACAAAAGAGAAATCACCAGGCATTGTTTTAAGGAACTACACATCATTTACCTCTATATATTAGTAACTTATTCCTGAACTCTTGGTACTCTGTTCAGTACCCCCTTGTGAGGTGTAAAAAACACGAGATAAGCGCAGACTTCGAAATAAACTTTAATTTCTTTCGTTATTACGACAAGGAGTAAGGCTGAAGGAAAGACAGCATTACACGCAGCCTTCAGCCTTTCTGTTCCTTCAGCCTTCGAGACCTGAGTTGCGGGCAGAACCCGCTTCAATACAGGATTCAATTGAAAGAAGAATAAAACACTTCTACCGTACTTCCACATTCATCGCAATCAACAAAGTTTAAGATAAAGGTTAACCAGTATCACAGGGCGCTATCTCCTAGAAAATGAGTTACCGCAAAATTTTTCCTCTTGACTTATAGCAAAATAAAACCTAATTAATAGTATAGAGTAAAAAAAATTGTACTACACCACTTAACCTCATATTTGACATGAAACGACTATTCACCATTATTTTAGCTCTTTTTGTTTTAAGCATCGCCCTTCCTGCGCATGCCAACGGCGAAGGATTGCAACGTGGAGAATATAAACTTCTTGCCTATACACTCAGTGATGGTAACTCAAGTCCCTATTCTAATAGTAGCTCATCTAAAAGTATAAGTTTCCATAGTCTTTATATCTCATCCGAGACGATGAATACTGTTCTCAACAGAGAGGATTATTCTCTGAGCAATCCTTATATAAACATAAACGAAAAAAACAATTACCAGGGGTTTGCCTTTAGGGTGGCCTATGCTCCAACATCCAATATCACTTTTCACAGTTCCATCGGCTTAACAGACACTCTGGATGCTCAGGAAATGGACTACACAGATCGTTTCGGCTGGGAAGTTGATCTTGGAGTTGCTTACAAATTTTTAAATAATTTTGCATACGAAGTTCATTTTGGCTATATGGATACCGGTGAGCTCTTCAAAGAGAGTAACAGCTATACCGATGTTGATGACATCACTATCGTTATCAATAAATTGACGATGAGCTTTTAAATACCAGCACCGAATTCTGGCCATTCATTAATCCCTCTCTGAAACACACTCCACAGCATCTAGAAAAAAACCCCGTGCGATTCCAAAGTGCCTCACAAACCAAGCTTGAACTTGAAACGTCGCTCAAAGAATGCCGCAGAAGACCACACTCCAACATCCATAAAGGAAAGCTCATTCTTTCCCCGGAAATATTCAATACTGCCGGGAGTGAAACCAATGTTGTTATCAGTCGTTTTTCAATTCTGGACAATACGGGCGCTATTCATATCGGACCATGGTGCATGATAGGAGCACGAGCCAGGATTTACACTCACGACCATTGCCATCAGGGAAGAGAACCGCTCCTCGCCACTCAGGAAAGGCATGGTGTTGTCTGGCAGGACAAATACCTTGGACGAGATGTGTGGATCCATGAAAATGCCATTGTCCTCTATCAGGCTTCCATTCTGCCGGACGGTTTTATTCTTGGTGCCGGCTCTGTACTGACCAAAAACCCAGGCGCCTACGAAATATGGGCCGGGGTACCTGCAAGAAAAATTGCTGACAGAAAGGATCTTTCTCCATCTGAAATCAAGGCCTATTTTGAAAAACCAGCTTTCAGCCTTAAAGAGTACCTTCATCTTGATGAACTAAAAGATACCAAGTTCTGATTTTCCTTTCCCCAATGTTGCTAATAGACTACAAATTATCAACATGACTCAGGCTCCCACATATAACATCCTGATGTACTCCCATGATACCTATGGGCTTGGACATATCAGGCGCTCCATGGCTATTGCCCGGCACCTTTCAGGAAAAGAGGTTAATATCCTTATTCTTACCGGCTCCCCCATCGCCGGACGCTTTACCCTTCCCGAACAGGTTGATTTTGTGCGTATTCCAGGGATGATAAAAAGGACCAACGACGAATACCAGTCACTTTCCATTCGTATTGACCCCAACCAGGCACTCCATATCAGAAAAAGTATTATCAGTGCCACAACAAAAGCCTTTAAACCCGACCTCTTTATCGTTGACAAAGAGCCCCTGGGGCTCAAAAAAGAAGTACTGCCTACACTTCAATGGCTTCGTAAACATTTACCCGCCACCAAGACGATTCTTGGCCTCCGGGACATACTCGATGAGTCATCTGTTGTCTGTAACGACTGGAAGAGTAAGGATGTGTATCGCTATCTTGAAGAGTTGTACGATGAAATTTGGGTTTATGGTAACCAGAATATATATGATCCAATAAGCGAATATAAAATTCCATCATCACTCAAGCCAAAGATCCGCTTCACTGGATATATTCCCCGGAAACAAAATACAAAAAGCGTCCGTCAAAAACTCAGAAAACGGTACCGAATCCTTGACGAAGACATATTTATCCTTGTCACTGCGGGAGGCGGCGGAGATGGATGCGAACTCCTTGACCATTACCTCTCCATGCACGATTTTTTCCCAGCCTCTCTTCCGTTTAAATCCCTGATGATCACCGGACCGTTTATGCCCAAATCCAGCCGAGAACACCTCAAAAAGAAAGCAAAACGCTATGGCATCAAATCACAGCCATTTCATCCACAAATGGAACAATTGATTGGTGCCGCAGATCTTGTTATTTCCATGGGAGGATACAACACCATCTGTGAGATTCTCAGCCAGCAAACCCCAGCCCTCATCGTTCCAAGAGAAACACCACGCAAAGAACAATTAATCCGTGCTGAAAAGTTGACCGAAGAGGGACTCATTGACCACCTTCCCTGGAAAAAAATTTCCGCCCAGCTCCTTCGTGATAAAATCATGACTATTCTTAACAAAAGTGCTGAATATAAAAGCAATATGGCCAGATTTAAGCTCTCAGGGCTCGACACCATGCGGGACCGAGTTGAACATTTCAGAGAAATCTCATGAGTTCGTCCCAGCCAGGCCCCACACTTGGATACATCCTCAAGGGCTATCCACGGATTTCAGAGACTTTTATTTCAAACGAAATACTGCTTCTAGAACAACTTGGCTTTCATATGCGACTCTTCCCCATGCGTCACCCACGGGAAGATTTTTGTCATGATTCCGTCAAACAAATCAAAGCACAGGTGGATTATCTTCCCACCGAGCTATTACTCGAGTTTCCACGACTGCTGCTGCCGAATATTTTTCTGGCAATCAAACGTCCGGCACTCTTCAGACATGGACTTGGACTTGCCCACAGGCGCTACAGACGAACTGCTAACCTGGCCACATTCAAACACCTTTTACAGGCGGGATTTCTTACAAATCACCACCTCTTAAAAGATAGCAGACTTAGCCATCTCCATGGTCATTTTGCCCATTCACCCACCTCAGTTACCATGTTCGCGGCGCTTCTTTCCGGAAGGTCTTTCAGCTTTACTGCCCATGCCAAGGATATCTACACCTCAAATCCTGAGCAGCTTCGTGAAAAAATCAGGTTGGCCAAGTTTGTCGTAACCTGCACCGATTACAATCGTAAATACCTTGAAAATATTGCCGAGGGACTCCCTACCCCAATCCATTGCATTTATCATGGCATTGACCTGAAGCTCTTTTCACCGAAGACTGACCACACGGAATGCACCCCGCCATATGCCTTATTAACGGTGGCCCGGATGACTGAGAAAAAGGGCCTGCCTACCCTGTACAGGGCACTGCGAATCCTGAAAGATCAAGATTTTCTATTCAAGCATACTCTGATCGGTGACGGCGATGATAAGGAGAAGATCCTGATGCTTATCACAGAGCTTGGACTTGACGACTGCTGTCAATGTTTAGGCACCCGAACCCATAAAGAAGTGCTCAAACAGTTTGAAGAGAGTGATCTTTTTGTACTGGCCTGTGAGATTGCCGGGAATGGTGATCGTGACGGTATCCCGAATGTGCTCGTGGAAAGTCTGGCCATGGGAGTTCCCGGTCTTTCGACCACTGTTTCCGCAATTCCCGAAATTCTCCTCCATAATAAGAGCGGTATCACCGTTGCGCCATCGGATCCTGCAATAATGGCCACCCAGATCCGGGAGATTCTTGAAAACAAGAATTTAAGAAACAGGGTTATCCAGGGCGGCATGGAACACACCCGGAAACATTTCGATAACCGTGTTCTCGTTGCGAAAATGGGTGATATTTTTCGGGAACAACTGAAAGCCAATCAAAAAACTGCTCAGTAAAGAGTGCCCATGCGGATCTGTTTCTACGCCCCTTTCAAGCCCCTTGGTCACCCAAATCCTTCCGGCGACCTTATTATTGCCACGGGTCTCTATGACTTTCTTGTCTCACAGGGCCACCAGATACTGATCGCAAGTAATCTCAGATCCAGGTGGATATACCTGAAACCCTGGCTTTTTTTTACAATACTAAAAGAACGCCTGGCTACAGCAAAGCGAATCCGAAAATTTTCACCCGATCTGTGGCTGACCTATCACTGTTATTATAAAGCCCCCGATCTCCTGTGGCCTGCACTGTGTAAAAAGTTCCATATTCCCTATTGTATCTTCCAGGGCATATACTCCACCAAACAGAGGCGTAGTTTCAAAGGAAAGGCAGGATTCTATCTTAATCGGCATGGTCTCCTGCAAGCGACTCACCTCTTCAGCAACAGAAAAGTTGACATAGAGAACCTCCGGAGGATTATTGAACCGGAGCGGATCAGCTATATAAAACCCGGTATCTTTCCTGAATCATTCTACTTTGATCAGAGTTCAAGGAAAAGCATGCGCCACTCGTGGCAGATAAAAAATGAACCTGTCATTCTCTGCGCGGCCATGTTTCGTCCCGATGTCAAGACCCAGGGACTAACCTGGATGATCAAAGCTTTAGCCAGGTTACCAGAAGAGAAAATACCATTCAAACTGGTTATTGCAGGTGATGGCAGCGAGCGGGAAAAATTGATAAAACTGGCTGAGGAATACCTCCCCGACCGGGTAGTTTTTGCTGGCCGAATTGAAAGAAAAAAGATGTACAAATTCTATTCCAGCGGTGATCTCTTTGTATTTCCTGGGATCAGAGAATCCCTTGGCATGGTATACCTTGAAGCCCAGTCCTGTGGGCTGCCCGTCGTTGCCTTTGACAATGGTGGAATTCCAGAGGTTGTCCAACAGGGAAAAACAGCATATCTCACAAAACCCTTTGACGAAGATTCTTTTTGCACACGTATCAAACAGTTACTGCAAGACACACAGCAACGTACTACAATGGGACAGGCGGCAGCCAAATATATTCGTCAAGATCACGATCTCCATTCCAATTACCTTCAATTTGAAGACATCCTGACAGGCCATGCAAAGACTCCTTAAAGACAAGACTCAGAATCAAGAGCAAACCCTGCTTGCCCTGCTGCGTCATGGGAAGACAATATGGAACGAAGCGGGACGAATACAAGGACGCCTGGATTCACCCCTTTCCGAAAGAGGAAGCATGCAGGTTCACGACTGGGGCCGCTTTATCGGGAAATACACCATTGACTGTATCATTGCCAGTGACCTGGGAAGAGTCAAAGAAACGGTTGCCATTATCCAGCAATACTGCAATTCTGTCCCAGTGGAATGGAAGCAAAGCCTTCGGGAACAGGCATGGGGCGATTGGGAAGGAAAATCATTTCGAGAGCTCAAAAACGAACAACCGGACGAACTCGCCACCCAGATACGTGCTGGCTGGGATTTTCGACCTCCTGGTGGAGAGAGCAGAAAAGAGGTCTTGCAGCGCGCCCTGCCTGTCATTGAAGAGGCCTTACGCAGCTTCCCAGGAAAGCGAATCCTTGTAGTTTCCCATGAAGGGATTGTTAAGTCACTTATTTATCATCTGGCCGGCCGCGCCTTTCTCCCTGAAGAGAAAAAACTCTTGCAGAAAAGACAGCTGCACCTCCTCCTGGGAACGAATAATACATTGCAGTTAGGGCCGCTCAATATCCTGCCAACTTCAGAAAAAAGTCAAAAGCAATGAAAATCGCCTGCTATTGCCAACACGTCCTGGGTATAGGCCATTTTCACCGCAGCCTTGAGATATGCAAGGTATTGGCTCAACACCATGAAACGATGATGATCCTGGGCGGGCCCGATGTCAGTTTGCCGAAATCTGCTGTCCGTTTCCTTCAGCTTCCCGGACTGAAAATGGATGCAGATTTTTCAAAACTCCTCCCATGCAAGGAAGATGCAAACCTGGAACAAGTCAAAACGGAACGCCAAAAACAGCTTTATGATTTCTTCTCCTCCTTTCAACCGGATATTTTTTTAATTGAGCTCTACCCCTTTGGACGCAAAGCCTTTCGCTTTGAGCTTGACCCGATTCTGAATGGTATCGGGTCCGGGACATTACAGCCCTGTCTCCGCCTTTGCAGCCTTCGCGATATTCTTGTTGAAAAAACCGATAAAGATAAATATGAGACCAGAGTGCTGAAACAGTTAAACAGCTCTTTTGACGGCCTCCTGATCCACTCCGACCCTGATTTCATACCATTACAGGAGACATTTGGGAGCATGGAGTCCATTACCATTCCATACAGGTACACAGGGTTTATTGCACCAACAGCTACCAGACAGCAAGCAGGCAGGACCCTACGCCAGGAACTTGGTTTATCCGATCAAAACAAACTTGTTGTGGCCTCCATTGGTGGAGGAAATGTGGGAGCTGAACTGTTGCAGGCTACTGCCCGGGCTGCCCTTCTTCTTGAGCAGGATACAACAAACATCCATATCCACCTCTTCACAGGGGTATATAGTGCTCCCGATTTGCAGGAAACACTGAAGAAAATCAGCAATACTATTGTTGTACACGGCTTCAGTTCCAATTTTCCAGACTGGCTCGACGCTGCAGATATTTCCATTTCCATGGCTGGTTACAACACCTGCATGAATCTTCTTGCTGCAGGAATTCCAGCTCTTCTCTACCCCTTTGGCCAAAACCGTGAACAGGCCATGCGAATTTCCGCCTTTTCCAAAACATCAGATTTTATACTGCTGGAACCTGAAGACCTGGCCCCTGACCGCCTGGCTGGACATATCACTTCGCAGCTTCGGTTCCCCAAAAAGCCTAGCCTGGCGCGGCTTAACGGTGCCGTCCAAAGCTGTCGGCTGATAAGTGAAACGACGCTATGGAGCAAAAAGACAATATGATAGCCTCTCTCTATACAGATCTTCCTGACAATACGGCACAGCTCTTAAAACGTAGCCTCGAAAAAGGTCTTGCAAACGGTGCAGGCGAGGCAAAAATGTTTTTTCGAGCCGATGACATCGGTGCCCCTGGGAACCAAGTCAGTCAGCTTATAGAACTGTTTAAAAAACACAGGATGCCCCTTTGTCTGGCGGTGGTTCCTACCTGGCTCACCGCCACACGTTTTACAACCCTGCAATCCTTGACCGGAGTCAGCAACTCTCAATGGTGCTGGCACCAGCATGGATGGCTACACCGAAACCATGAGGCAGAAGGGAAAAAACAGGAATTTGGTTCAGCAAGACCTGCAACGGAACAGGCTCATGACCTGGAGAATGGAAAAAGTCGTTTAAACAGTTTGATGGGAAACGCTTTCTCACCTTTTTTCACTCCGCCATGGAACCGCTGCAGTATGGACACACTGTACGCACTCAGGAACCTGAATTTTAAAGCCGTTTCAAGAAGTACAAATGCCAAGCCGATTTCCCCTTCCAGTCTTCCTGACTTACAGGTCAATATTGACCTACACACCAGAAAAGAAGCTGATCCCGACCACTCCATCACCAACCTGCTTCTGGAACTTGAGAAGGGAATCAGTACAGGAACTGGTGGAGTCATGATCCACCATCAACGGATGAGCAAATCTGCAGTTGAGTTTCTGGACCTGTTTCTTGAAACCGTTTCATCGTTCCCTGCCATTCAGCCATTGCTCTTTGAAGAACTGATTTAGGAAAGATTGCCAAAAGGGCCGAAAAACGATATGCTTACAACATTGATAAATGGATAGTCCCACAAAAAATAATTAACCAAGCAGAGAAGCGATGAGACACCTGGTAGTATTGCCATGGAAACAATCATTTTTGATGTCTTATAAGTCTATTCGGGCTCGTTTTTTTCGTTCCCTCATTACGACTCTGACACTGGTTCTTGCCGTCTCCTTTCTTGCCTTCAGCCAAATAAGTCTTGATATTGCAGATGGAATGCTGGCTAGCGGTGGCCCCGACCTGCACAGCAGTCTGCTCCAGACCGGTTACGATATTGCGCCGGGAGACACAAGTCTTGCGTCCTCTCCCAAACAGCGCTGGATTGTTATTCTCTCTCTTCTCGTCTGTGTTGTGGGAATCATTAATGCCCAGCTTATGTCGGTGACTGAACGTTTCCGGGAAATTGGCACCATGAAATGTCTGGGGGCACTGGACAGATTTATTGTACGAATATTCGTTATGGAGGCTGCAATCCAGGGCCTTGCTGGATCACTAAGCGGTGCAGTACTTGGTGTACTCACTGCTTTATCAGGTGCACTTCTTCGCTTTGGAAGCGATATTATACCGACTCTCCCCTGGCAGACAATTCTTTTCTCATCCGTTCTTTCCATAGTAACTGGTATAGTATTAAGCCTGCTGGGAGTTTTGTATCCTGCTATTATTGCTGCCAGGATGCAGCCGGTTGAGGCCATGAGAGTTGAACAGTAGAGCGGTTTTGGGTTTTGGGTTTGCGGGAGTTAAAAGCAGGTAACTATTCACCGAAATTGAGTT
>CAZIDU010000058.1:0-27087 GCA_964538055.1 uncultured Desulfocapsa sp.
AATAAACATAGAAAGGCAATTTTTTAGTTGATTTTCGACATAGTTGCTATTCAACGGGGCACAATATTACCCTAACTTCTGAGCTGTAGCTGTTCAGAGGCCCCGCATCTTCGTCTATTTCGAATAAAACTCCACAATTTCATGGATCAGTTCAGGAATCGTATGGGATTCTGGCTGAATATCAACCTTAAGCCCATTATCAGTTACTGTCTTTGCCGTAATTGGACCAATTGCAGCAATTGTCACCTCATGCATCAATCTTTTTAATTCCGAGTCACTATCAGCATCGACCATGGAAAGAAAATTTCGCACCGTCGAAGAACTGGTGAACGTAACCATGTCAACTTTTCCGGATCCAAGCTCTTCACGCAGCTGTTCGCGTTTACCTTCGGGGGAAACATTTTTATACACTGGAGCTACCATCACTTGGGCACCGGCCCCACGTAGAGTCTCAGGCAGTATTTCCCGTGCCTTTTCAGCCCTTGGAATTAAAACATTTCGTCCTTCAACTCCCTGATCTAGCAAGGATTCAGCCAGTCCCTCACCGGTAAACACCGTGGGAAGCAAATCAGCCCGCACCCCGTACTCAAGAAGAAGATCGGCAGTTGCCTTGCCAACAGCAGCAATGGCTGGCCCTCTCATAGCCCTTGCATCCATACCTTTTGCATAGAGACGTTCAAAAAAGTATTTCACCCCATTCAACGAAGTAAACAGAATCCAGTGGTACTCCTCGAGTCGCTCGAGTTCTTCATCGAGAACCTCATAGGATTCCATGGGTTCTATCTTGATAGTTGAATATTCAAGGCAGTTGCCGCCATTCTCTTCAAGGCCGGCCATGAGTTCCGAGGCCTGTTCTCTGGTTCTCGTGACCACAATCCGCTTCCCAAACAATGGCCGTTTCTCGAACCAGTCAATGGTCTCCCGCAGCTTGACAACTTCACCGACAATGATAAGTGCCGGCGGTTTTATTCCCGATTCACGAACGATATCGGTGATGGTCTCAAGGGTACCGACAACGGTACGTTGTTCGGGGGTGGATGCCCAGCGCACTACTGCCACGGGGGTTTTGGGATCGCGGCCATGACTGACGAGATTTTCAACAATAACGGGAAGATTCTTAATTCCCATATAGACGACTAGGGTACCAGCACCAGTGGCAAGTTTTGCCCAGTCAATATTGGAATCAGGCTTTGTGGGGTCTTCATGACCAGTGAGAAAGGCAACCGAGGCAGTATAGTCCCTATGAGTAATGGGGATTCCGGCATATGTGGCAGCAGCAGTAGCCGAAGTCACACCCGGCACAACCTCAAAATCAACACCTGACTTGGCAAGAACCTCGACCTCTTCCCCACCTCGCCCGAAAATGAAGGGATCGCCTCCTTTCAAACGAACAACGGTTTTCCCCATTTGAGCCCAATCAACCAACATCTGATTTATCTCTTCCTGAGTATGGGTATGCTTTACTCCACCCTTTTTCCCGGCATAGATAAGTTCTGCTTCTTTGGGAACATGCTTTAGAAGTTTAGGGCTTGCAAGATAGTCATACACCACGACCTCGGCCCTCTCGAGAAGGAACTTCCCTCTCACAGTAATCAGACCAGGATCACCGGGGCCTGCACCTACAAGGTACACTTTACCATTTCTTTTTTTACTCATAACGTATCCAGAAAAGACAAAAAACGTCTTATTTGTAGAGATTTATTTCTTATTCAATCGTTTTTTCCACTACCTACAGTACCGGCAACAACTAAAAACGGGCAATTGCAACAACACCTTAAGCATTCACTCACGATGTGCCTTTTTAGCAGTTTTCACTTAATTCATCAAGTAATGATGCAGCTAACAGGGGAATCATCAACTCGTGATGCCCTATAATATTATAGCCACGTCCGCCCGTTGCAGTTGGCCTGTTGACCACGTTCGTCAGGGTGCGGTAATGTTTCATAAAATCAAAATTAGCCGTTGTGAAGTCATTAACATGGTGACCAAGATTTCTCACCAGAGTCAGGGCCTTCAGAAATACCTCCGGCAGCAATACAGCAGATCCGACATTCAAATATGCTCCGCCCTGCAACTCGGAGACCTCTGAACAAAACAACCGGAAATCATGGTGCGAGGTTTTTCCAATATCTGCACCCGAGGCTGAAGGATGAATATGAATAATATCTGTCCCCATGGCAACATGGACTGTCACATGGATCCCGAGTCTTGCTGCAGTTGCCAGGAGACTTTTATCATTATGGGGAAAATCTCTGGTAAGGAGATATTCACCAACGGCCTGGCCCATGCCAATATCTTCCCTTGCTCCAAGTGATATCGCGCCGTTTAAAATCTCACCAGTCTCTTTGGCAGCGCCAAAGGCACCATCTCCGAGGACATCACCTACTTCTTCGGATGTGGATCCTGCCATGGCAATTTCAGCATCATGAATAATGCAGGCACCATTCATGGCTAGCCCAGTAATAATAGAACGCTCCATAAGATCGATAATCACCGGATTTAAACCGACCTTAATCACATGAGCGCCCATACCTACAATAATTGGCCGTCCTGCACGATGGGCTTTGGCAAGTCGATGTACAAGTTCAGGAAAATCAGAACCAAGAAGCTGTTTTGGCAGAGAGGCAATAAAATTACGGAGGGTAGCACCTTCCTTCAGAGGAGTTGCAAAATGCTCCACGGTAACCTTGGAATAACGATCATGAAGAGAATAGGTTTTCAGTCCATCAAAATTAAGGGGTTTATTCTTCACCAAAAATCTCCCTTTCCACAAGCTCGCAGAGCAGGTGCTCTACCCACAAATGTACTTCTTGAATATGTTGTGTCTTAACAGTGGGAACATTGAGAGTGATATCTGCAAGGCTCCCGAGCTCTCCGCCATCTCCTGCCAGACCGCCGGTAAGAACAGCTGTTCGCATACCAATTTCTATTGCGACTTCAATGGCCTTGATAACATTAACAGAAGAGCCGGATGTGGAAATCCCAAGTGCCAGATCTTCAGACTTCCCCAATGCCTGCATCTGTTTGGAAAAAATCTCATCAAAGGAAAAATCATTGCCAATGGATGTAATAATAGAGGTATCCGTGGTCAGGGCAATGGCCGCAAGAGGTCTTCTGTTGATCAGGAAACGATTCACAAACTCAGCCGCCATATGTTGAGCGTCCGCTGCACTTCCGCCATTTCCGAAAATCAGAATCTTTCCCCCCTGGCGAAGAGTTATTACCATCAGACACGCCAGGTCAATAAGTTTCTTACGGCTTTCCTTTACAAAGGCCTCTTGAGCCATCACCGAATTGATCAGCGCTTCAGAAACAATCTGTTCCATAAAATAGGTCCCATAAAATCAGTAGAAGTGAACAATTATGATAAATTTGTTCCTAATATGTAAATTATCCTGGACAAAAAAGCAAAAAAAATGGGTATCCCGCAATCTGCTGCGGAAATACCCATAGAGAAAAAGCCTATCAAGCAGACGGCTTATTCACACCCAAAACATCAATCCAATTGTGCAAGAATTGCTGCTGTTACTTCTTTAATAGCCATGGATCCGTCAACAGATACCACTTTGCTGTCGGTGCCTTTGAAATAATTTACTGCTGCCATGGTACCGGTGTTGGTATCATAGTAGATATCGTGACGCTTGTTGATAGCATCTTCGTCCTGATCATCAGCACGGGCACTCAGCTCACCGCCACAGACACGACAAACCAGTTTTCCATCTTTTTCAACGGGCTTGATAGCATCAAAAGCGATGTGATTAGGATGATTATTGTCATTGGCACAGAGACGACGGCCCATGATACGTTCTTTAGCGATCTCACGGTCGAGGAGAATCTCCATAACATAATCTATTTTCATTCCAGCTTCTTTCAAAGCACTGTCAAGGGCCTCAGCCTGCGCCAGAGAACGGGGAAAACCGTCAAGTAACCAGCCTTTTTCTTTGGATTTCGCCAAGGTCTCAAGAACCATGGGGATGGTGATGTCATCGGGAACCAGATCACCTGCTTCGATAAATGCCTTTGCTTTCATTCCAAGCTCGGTTCCACCCTTGATGTGCTCACGAAAGATAGCGCCGGACTCAATGTGGTTCATACCATATTTATCTTTTACAATAGCGCCCTGAGTTCCTTTACCACTTCCGTTTGGTCCAAATGCGAGAATGTTTACAGCCATGTTTGTCTCCTTTAGGCAAATTATATATGCTTTAGCACAGGCCGGAAATCACGTATACCGCCCATACCAATCTGAACGTGGTTGTGAATGAATGCTCACTCAAAAAATTCAATGGTCACCGTAATCGAAAAATGAAATTCTTTCTACTAAAATATCCGTGCTTAACGTTTTGACTTTCAGTGGGAAAGAGAGTATTTTCCGTCAGGTATTACGGTTTTCACAAACTCATCACACTAACTATAAACGCGACAACCATATTATGAAAAAAATTCAAGTTGGCCTTATTGGCTTTGGCACCGTGGGCAGCGGTCTTGCACAAACCCTCTACGAACAAAAAGAACGGCTGCTGAGAAAAGTCGGTACCGAGATTGTCCTTGCTCAGGTTGCAGACATCATGACCGATTCCCTGCCTGAACAATTTGCAGGAGTAAAGCTGACCAAAGACGCCAAGGATATCTTCACCAATCCCGATATCGATATTGTCGTGGAACTGATTGGCGGCATGGAGCCTGCTAGAACCTTTATGCTTGAGGCAATCAGGCATGGAAAGCATGTGGTCACAGCGAACAAGGCTCTTCTTTCTGTCCATGGGAAAGAAATTTTTGAAGCGGCAGTTGCTAACAATGTTGAAGTTGGGTTTGAGGCAAGTGTGGGAGGTGGAATACCCGTCATAAAATCCCTGAAAGAGGGGCTTGTTGCCAATCGCATCGAATCCATCATGGGAATCATGAACG
Source organism: uncultured Desulfocapsa sp. (assembly GCA_964538055.1). Lineage (GTDB taxonomy): Bacteria > Desulfobacterota > Desulfobulbia > Desulfobulbales > Desulfocapsaceae > Desulfocapsa. The sequence continues at coordinate 4,909 of CAZIDU010000058.1, forward strand.
GGACAGCCAACTATATACTCACCAGAATGACCGATGAAGGCGTACCCTTTGACGAAGTCCTGAAAGATGCTCAGGAACAGGGCTTTGCCGAAGCAGACCCCACCTATGACGTGGAAGGTATCGACACTGCCCATAAACTCGCCATTCTTATGACTATTGCCTATGGCAAACATGTCCATCTCGATGATATCAACACCGAAGGAATTTCCAATATCAAACCCATTGATATTGAGTTTGCCAAAGAGTTCGGATGCCGCATCAAACTGCTTGCCATCAGCCGTCACCACGGGAGTCACGTAGAAGCGCGTGTTCATCCAACCATGGTTCCCAATTCACACATGCTTGCCAATATCAATGGCGCTTATAACGCCATCCACTTTACGGGCGATACCGTGGGCAATGTTCTCCTCTACGGTCTCGGTGCCGGAATGATGCCAACGGGAAGTGCAGTTGCAGCCGACGTTGTGGATATTGGACGCAACATCCTCTGCAACTCAGTCAACCGGGTCCCCGCCCTCTCCTACCTGCCGCAAAATATTGGGAAACCCGCAATTACCCCCATGTCAGAACTAAGCGGTCCCTATTATTTTAGAATCACGGCCCTCGACAAACCAGGAGTCCTATCAACCATTTCCGGAATTTTCAGCAAACACGGCATCTCAATCAAATCAGTTATCCAGAAAAGTCGACATGAGCATGATCCTGTGGCCATTGTCATTCACAGCCATGTTGCAAATGAAGATGCCGTCCAAAAATGTATCGCAGAGATTGATGCCCTTGATATGTGTATCGAAAAAACAGTAAAAATCCGGATCCTGATGGATAACGAATAAACTTTTCCGTAAAATCACAGATGAAATACCTCATTCTCGTCGGTGATGGCATGGGAGACCTGCCATTACCGGAACTTGACAACCGTACTCCGCTGGATGCTACCTCAACGCCCGCGCTAGATACCCTCTGCCGGAAGGGAGAACTCTTTCTGACCTGTACAGTACCTGTTGGGTACCCCCCGGGATCCGATGTGGCAAACCTCTCCCTTCTTGGGTACAAACCCGAAAAATACTACACCGGACGAGCCCCCCTTGAAGCTGCCGCCATGAATATCAGTCTTGCATCGGACGAAACGGCCTTTCGCTGTAATCTCGTCACCCTGGACCGGGAAACAGAAGACGGTGTACGGATGATTGACTACTCCGCCGGACATATCAGCACTGAAGAATCACGACAGCTGCTGGAAGCACTTGAAACTGAATGCAGCAGTGACAGATTCCACTTCAAAGCAGGTATCAGTTATCGTCATATCCTTGTTGTAAAAGGCGATTACCCAAATTTTAACCCCGTACCACCCCATGATTTCATTGAAAAAGATGTCACAGCGCCCTGGCAGCGCTACATGGCCGACCCAAACTGGGAGGGGTTGCTGACAAATGCCTCTACAGTTCTTGCACGGCACCCCGTTAACAAAAAAAGGGTAGCCGCAGGACAGAATCCAGCAAATGGGATATGGCTCTGGGGCGAAGGCAAGCTACCATCAATGCCCACCTTCCACGAACGCTTTAACCTGACAGGGAGTCTTATTTCCGCCGTGGACCTCCTCAAAGGATTGGGAGTCATGGCTGGGCTTGACATCCTTAACATCCCAGGTGCCACAGGCTATATAGACACAAACTATAAAGGCAAGGCCGATGCAGCACTAAAGTGCCTGGAAACTCAGGATTTTGTCTTTGTCCACGTCGAGGCGCCCGACGAAGCAGGACACCAGGGACTACTTGCTGACAAATGCCAGGCCATTGAAGATTTTGATGGAAAAATCGTGGCCCCTATAGTTCAAGGGCTCCGGGATCGTGACGAAGATTTTCGAGTGATTGCTACCATGGACCACTACACACCGTTGTCACTCCGTACTCATATTGACACTCCCGTTCCCACTATCCTCTATGATTCCAGAGAACTGAATCCAGGAAGTGGGCGAAAGTTTTCAGAGGAGACCGGAAATGCAGCAGGAAAAACAGCAGGTGGCACCCTACCGGATGGTGAAACCATGCTGAAAAGACTGCTCCAGACCCAGTGATGACCGAGGCAATCCATCGCACCCCCTATCGTGTTATCTATGGTGATACCGACGCAGCTGCTGTGGTTTACAACGCCAACTACCTTCGTTTTTTCGAAATCGGACGTACCGAACTTATGCGGGAAAAGGTCTGCAGTTACCGTGAGATCGAAGCACTTGGACTCCTTCTTCCGGTCACCGAATGCTTTGTTCGCTACAAAGCCTTTGCTTGCTATGATGATCTACTGCAGATTGAAACAAAACTTGTCTGGATCAAAAAAGTCAGCTGCAAATTCTCCTATAGACTTCTGCGTAAAGAAACCGAATCGGGAAAAGAAACGCTGATAGCCAAAGGCTATACCGTCCATGCCGCCGTAAACAGGGAAGGAAAACTTAGCCCTCTACCCGCTGAGATAGTCCCTCGCCTTCTGGCACTTCTTCCACCGCCAGAAAGTAAATCACACACATCACAACAATGATGGTGATTTTTTCTTGACAGAAAGTAAACAACAGTCTATATTGGCCCTCGCAACGCGGGGTGGAGCAGTCTGGTAGCTCGTCGGGCTCATAACCCGAAGGTCAGAGGTTCAAATCCTCTCCCCGCTACCAAATACAAAAAGGACTTAAGGCATTTGCTTTAAGTCCTTTTTTTTGTTTTTACCCCAGACACCCTTTTACTGCCAACCAAACCGGCAATTTATTTCTAAGAAGACCAACCCACCATCAAGTGATTTCGGTTCTGGCAGCGTTATCGAGTAGATCACCTGGAAAACTACTTTCCTGAATCTCACTGTCGTGGTATAATCATTTCCGTTTTCTCCTACCCCCCTAACACTTTATGGTAACCATGGAATTTTTTCAAAAGTTTCTCTTGAATCCAGAATTTGCAGTTGAAAAATTTGATACGGAAATCTTGTTGTATGCCATGTCAAACACCACTGGCGTGTATCTCAACGAAACCGCTTATCTGGTATGGCAACTGTGTGCCCAGGAGCAAACAGGTGAGGAAATCATCGACCTTCTTGAAGAGAGGTACCCCCTCCAAAAGGCAACAATTCGTAAAGATGTTTGTGCTGCCCTCACCTCCTTTGTAGAGTGTGGAGCCTTGATTGACAGCAGTGATTAAATCAGGGAGTCGTGTCGTGGGATTTTGTGGCCACGCTGTCACTATTAATGCCTATGGGGCAGGAGCGGAGGCCATGATCGATTTCCTCTGTTGCGATCTCCCAGCAGACAGCGACGCGAGAGTACAGGCAAGTTACGACCTCATGTGTACCGGTGACGAACCGATGTTGTCATTGTGGCTGGAGGGAACGTGTATTTATTCAGGCAATTGCAAGTACGATCTTGCCTACGCCCTCATTAATGAAATTATCTATCAATGCATTGTAGACAACAGTGCCGGCCAGGCCATCCATGCGGCAGCCATTAGCTCTACTGCTGGAGCTGTCCTCCTCCCCGGGAAAAGTGGCTCCGGGAAAAGCACCCTGACCACATGGCTCGTCTCTAAAGGCTGCAATTATCTGACCGATGAACTGGTGCTTCTTGGAGAAGGTGAGCAACGCCTATATCCTTTCACCCGTCCCTTTTCCATCAAAAGCGGCTCTGCCGCTGTTCTGTCTTCATTACTAAAGTATGCCCCAAGCGAAATCCTCTCCGGTGTAAATGGCTTCATGCTGCCCCATCGTCTGGTCAATCCTCATTTTTCAGCCGTCTCTCCTGCTTTTTCACTTATTCTGTTCCCTAAGTATGAGGCTGGCGCTCCAACGTCGCTCATCCCATTACCGTCGGCTCTTGGATGTGCACAGCTCATGGAATGTTATGTAAATGCCAGGAATTTCCAAGACCATGGCATTGGTCAGCTAGCAGATTTCACAAGAAACACACCAGCATATCAACTGACGTATAGCAGTTTTACGGGTTTGTATGAGCTACTGAATGATTCCTTTTCAGAACTTTTCTCCTAGAAGAGCGGATGCCCCCTTCCATCCTTACTCTGTGCGCCCGGATAAAGTCCCATTCTCTTCAGCGCAGTCAGCTTCTCACAGCCTCTCATAACTTTCAGCAGTGGGATGATCTGCTGCACTTGGCCGAAAAACAGGGAATGGCCCCCCTCCTTCACATGCATCTCACCGCAGAACGAGAAGACCTTCCTGATACATTTCTTCGCGGACTCAGATTTTTATGCCTCCGTCATCAGCGAGCCAATGAACTTCTCACCAAAAGTCTTGGTTCTGTATTGTCTCTACTTGAAACGAAAGGTATTCCAAGTCTTGTTCTCAAGGGAGCTGCTCTCTGTCAGACGCTGTATCCAAAGATTGGTTTGCGCCCCATGCGTGATATAGACCTGTTTCTTGCCCAGGAAGATGTGGAGCACGTTCACCTCCTGCTACAACAGAAAGGGTTCCGAGTTGCCGATGATCTTCTTCCCGATCATTATTTCCACTTGCCACCACTCTTTCAAAATATTGATGGATTGGAAGTGTGTCTCGAACTGCACCATGGCCTTTTCCCGAAAGAGCCCCCATATTACAAGGCCCTGTCTTTTGCAGAATTACATAGGCACGCCCAATCCTTTGAGGTAGACGGAAGAGAGGCCTATGCCCTGGCAAATGAAGAAATGCTCTGGCACCTCTTTCAACATGGCTTTCATGCTCCTTTGACCTACGAGCCGTACAAATTGATATCAGCAGCTGATATCGTTGGCCTTGTCGAATCCCAGGTAGACACCCTTGATTGGGAGAAAATCAGGAAGGTTTACCCACAACTCTTCAGGGCATTACCTCTTTTCCACCATCTGACGCCATGGCATGACGCTGTACTAAGAAAGATCCCAAACGAAAAAAGAAGGCGGAGGAGCACACCTTCCGGGGCGGGTGATTCATACAAAGGATGGCCACGGTCAAGGTTTGGGAGACAGGAAGATAAGGGATTGGTGAAAACTTTGCAGAATACGATCCTCCCGAGTCGTTGGTGGCTAATGCTTTATTACAGCACCGGAGAGAGCATATTTTCCATCCTTTGGTGCCGGTTAATTCTTCACCCCCTCCATATTTTACGGTGGGTGAAGATGTATGGCATGGGCCTCTTGAGGGGAAAGAAAAGAGCTACGGATGAGGACTGATGGCGAAGAAAACGGGGATACGGATGCTCTGGTATGGGAAACCTACAGTGGAGTATCCGGCAGAGATATCTTTGTTGCTATGCCGGATACTCGAATATTAACGTGTTTATTTGTTATAGTACATGGTCACTGTGGCAGCAGGGCAACCAGGAGGGCCAAAGACTGAAGCTTTGCCTCCGTTATTTTCCTTGGATCCTGCAGGAAAATCTGTTCCACAAAAGTAGAAGGCCTGATTATAATTGCTACTGTCACCATCAGCCCCAAATGTAACTGCTGCGTCAGGGACGTGCAATTCTCCACAATTATCACTAAAGACAAACTTTACTGGCCCACCATAGCTTGCACCAGTCTGGTTTAACCAGGTGAAACGTTTGTTGTTTCCGGAAAGAGTCCTCAAAGTGTACACTTCGCTTGTATTGTAGTCGCCTGTCGCTGCAATCTCAGTGACGCTTGCTTCTGCAACTCCGCTTGTCTCTGCATGCGCGGGGAGGACAACCTGGCCCACAATGGGTCGAATCCATTTTTCCGGTACAACGGCGCAGCCCGCAAGAGCACCTATGCCTACGGCCATTTTTTTTATTACTTTTCGCCTGTTCTGGTTTTGGGGATGGTCAGCCGTACCACTTTGTTTTTGTTTGTTATCCTGCAAGATTACTCCCTTAAATAGGTTGAGTGAATGAGATAAGAAAAACTTTAAAAGATAAAAAACGGCCGGCTTTCCCAGCCATATTTCATTTTTCATACAAAATTAAACTACCTATAGCATAATCCCAGTGACTCATCCACAACTTTAGTGTACTTCCAGGCGGATAGCTCTCTTTTACACAACAAGCCCCTCAGCGCTAATCAGAATTGACCTATCCGTGCCAGCATAAACTCCCCATTCCATCCTTCATTCCCCGATTTTCAATTCGGCAATTGTCTATTTTTTTCAAAAGATTTTTGTTTCCTATTAATACATAAAAGAGATATGACACCGTTGCAAATATGGCGAGCAGAATCAGCTTTGGAACAATTTCCAGGAGGAGCGTGCAAAGGCGCTGAATTGTGGCTACAAGGTGTCATCTTCCGGTATCACCACCCGGAGCCGTGAAAGGACAAGACGACGGAATAAGGGAAAAGACGATCCCCAACAGACCAAGCATTCGAACAAAGCCACCAGTTCCTTTTCCCAGGCTGAGACGATCCATATCCTGGGCAACATCGTAGGGCACCTTGGCCGAGTTTGCAGTAAGCAAAATATCAAAGCGCCAATACAAAACATTAATAAAGCCTTCCAGCAATACCTGCAAATCACCGATGCTATGTCCGCTAACAATGCCTGTTTGTTGTTCTTGAGCAGGTGACGGTGACTCCTCTGCATCTGTAGATGTGCTCACTGCAGCACTATTACCACCCGCCATCAGGGCATGAACAGGCAATACTGCCCATGATCTATCCGTAACAACGGTCACCAATAGTGACAGAACAAGACACGTAAATACTACAATGCGAGAAATATATCGCAGGAAACAGATACAAGAGGCCATATCCGACAATCCAATTTGAATGATTACAAAGGGTACCTTTGTCCATGATATCACTCTAAAAACAAAAAGAAAGCTAAAGAACAAAACTTCAGGCATTCCCACTAAGGGCCTTGAAGAAAATATCGATGTCACATAGTATTGAGCAATCACTGCCAGTTTAGCAATTCCCGTAGACCATTGATTCCTTTATTATACATGGAGACCTAAATGAAACAATTAGCTGCTTCACTTGCCGCATTCTCCCTTGCTGTAACCTTAAGTGCTGGAATAGCCCAGGCAAGATCCATCTTTGTAAGCATTGGGACAGGTGGAATAACGGGAGTCTACTACCCAACCGGCGGGGCTATTGCCAAAATGGTCAACAAAAAGAGAACTGAATATGGTATTCGTGTAACCGTCGAATCTACCGATGGATCAATATCCAATATAAATGCAATTATGGCAGGAGATCTTGATTTTGCTGTGGTCCAATCCGACAGCCAATATCAGGCCATGAATGGCATGGCCGCATGGAAAAATAACGGGCCCCAGACGGAGTTACGAGCGGTCTTTTCCATTCACCCAGAAGCGGTTACCCTTGTTGCAGCCTCTGATTCCAGGATTAAAAATATCATTGACCTTAAGGGGAAAAAGGTGAACATCGGCAATATCGGCTCTGGACAACGCCATAACGCCATCGATGCTCTTAATACTGTTGGTATTAACTATGAGACTGACCTCAAAGCCGAAGCCTTTAAAGCTTCAGAAGCAGCTGGTCTGCTTCAGGACAATCACATTGATGCCTTTTTCTATACCGTTGGACACCCATCCGGGTCCATCAAAGAAGCGACCTCCGGTGCTCGTAAGGTTGTTATCGCTGATATCACCGGTGTTGAAAGTCTCCTTGAGGACTTCCCCTACTATACTAGGGCCACTATCCCTATAAAGCTCTACCCCGGAGCTCAAAACAAGAAAGACATAGAGACATTTGCCGTAAAAGCGACCCTGGTTACCTCAACAAAAGCACCCGACGATGTCGTCTATGCCATCACCAAGGAAGTCTTTGACAATCTGGAAGTCTTTAAAAAGCTGCACCCGGCTTTTGCAACGCTCACAAAAGAGAGCATGCTCACAGGTCTTTCTGCGCCAATTCATCCGGGTGCACTAAGATATTTCAAGGAAGTCGGACTCAAATAAGTAACAACGTTCCCACAAGAGAGTAAAGCGAGTTCTGCCCGCAACCCAGGTTTTGAGGCTGAAGGTTATCGCAATGCTGCCTTAGCTTCAGCCTAAACACCTTCGACCTATATACCCTTCCCCTCTCCAAATGCTGGATCAGCAAGGATGCATATGAAACGACTCATGGATTTATTCCTCAGCTTCACACAAAAAAACCACTCCACCAGCTATAAGATAGTATCCTTTTTCCCTGGAACTGTTGTATTTTTGATAATCACACCTCTCTTTCTGTTTTTTTTCTCTCGGTATCTCAGCCAGTTTGTCCCTATCACATGGCCAAAAGCCGTTGAAACCACCTTTGCTGGCATGGCCCTCTTCCTTGCCATACTTTTTATGATGTGGGGAACGCTCTCTCTGTGGATCCATGGCAAAGGGACTCCTGCCCCCATCGCTCCAACCAGAAACGTTGTTACCACCGGGGCATATGGATTTTGCCGAAATCCCATCGAACTTGGAACCAATCTCTACTTTTTTACCCTTGGCACCTGGCTGGATAGTTTGAACACAGGAATTCTCTGTATGATTTTTGGAATGCTACTGGGATATGGCTATATTAAAATTATCGAAGAGCGCGAACTTAGCCTGCGCTTTGGAAAAGAATATAAAGAGTACCTGACATCCTCCCCCCTGTTTCTCCCTGATTTTTTTAAATGGAGGCAGAAAAGACATGACTGAAATGCCACAAGAAAACATTTTTGTTGTAGGAGCCACCGGGTTTCTGGGACCAGTACTTGTTGAAGAGCTATCTCTTGCCGGATTTCAGGTTACCTGCGGAGTACGCAATTTAGAAAAAGCAGCCAGGCAACTCCCCTTCCCCGGCGTGACATTACTCAAAGTCGACCTCAACGCTGACCTTGACCCGAAAATATGGCTCAGCCGTCTTCAGAAACACAACATCGCCAGAGTCATAAACAATGTCGGAATCGCAAATTCTTTTGGAGGCCAATCGCTTGACAATGTGAATGTGCTGGCACCACTTGCCCTGTTTAAAGCCATGCAACAGCACCTGCAAACACTGGAACAGTCTGTACCCCTCCTCAATCTGCCAAGAGTTATTCAGATCTCAACCACCGGAGTAGAATGGCCGGATTGTGAAAAATTTCCATATCCTGCAAGTAAGGCTAAAGTGGATCAGCACCTTTCCTCTTTTACTCACCTCAACCACAAAATTATTCGCCCAAACGTTATCTACGAACCGGAAAGAGGTCATCTACTACTTGAACAGATCGCCAGGATGCCCATTAATTTTTTCGTTGGAAAAGCCCAGATCCAACCGATCCACAGTCGAGAAATTGGTATAGGTGTTGCTCGCTTACTCAGAGAAGAAACAGGATCGACAAAAACCGTACTACGCGCCAGTGGCCCCATCCCAATGAGTTGGAAGGAAATCTTCACAACGGCAGCAAAAGCCCTCGAAAGAGATTTCTTTTGCAGTTACTCTGTACCGCTATCCCTCGCACAATTTGTAACAAAACTGATTCAAATGCTTCCTGAAAAACTCCTGATTCGATTTGGTATTCTCTCAAAAATGGACCCAGGAACAATTGTTATGATGACGAGAGGAAGTACAGGGAGCAATACAGATTGGCTTGAAGCCACAAATTTACAGGCAATACACCTGGACGAATGCTACCGGAGTTACCAAAAGGGACAGAAAGCTTATCAGGCATTTATAGAAAATATACGCAACAGCTCCAGAAACTACTAATCCAAAAGATAGCCTGGAAACGAATGGTTTAATCTGGTATGATTGACACGCTCTATCACTTATCAAACATCAGCAACTCAAGAGATATAAATATGACAGACAATACCACTGCCGACGCTCAAGAACCCGCAATTCAGGCCATGGTCTGGTACAAAGAAGAAGACTGGGACACCCTTATGACCCTCTTCAGCGACAGACATCTCCTCCCCAGAAGCTTTGGTGACTGGCTGGTAAGGGCAGAAGAAATGCTCAAAAAGGTTGAGGGGAGTGGTGACGTAGTTATGAAAGTTTTTATCGATCCGGAAACATTTCCTGCTTGGTGCAAAGAAAAAGGCAGGGAAATGGATTCCAACGCAAGAGCTGAACTCGCCATCGAAGTGGCAACTCAGCAAAGCTTTCGTTTATAATCCCGATGAGGGCATTCTCTGATGCCTAAAGTTTTCCCTGTTTAGCGAGAAGAGCGTACACCACGTAGTATTTATAAATATTGCTCACATACTGAACAGTTTCCCTGCCAATCCTTTTGGCTGCAACCACTTCCACATTCCCAAACCAGACGTTGGGATTCAGTCCCATTGACTGTGCCTCTTTGCGTAATTTTGCAACTTTTGCAGGCCCCGCATTGTAGGAGGCAAAAGCAAGCAACCCTCTGTTCAATTTGTCTATTTCTTCATCGGCAAAATAACGATCGATCATAAAACGCAGGTATTTTGTACCAGCATGGATATTTGCCTCTGTATCCTGGATATTTGGGATATTTACATTCTTATCCTTAGCGGTGGATGGCAAAATCTGCATAACGCCCACAGCCCCAACATGACTTTTGGCCCCCTGATTCAGACGCGATTCCTGATAGGCAAGGGCTGTAAGCATCAGATAATCAAATTTATACTTCTTGGCATAGACTTTAAAATAGTCCACCATATTTTTAAATTTCTCCCGTTCTTTAGCAGCAGCAGGATTAGTCATATACTTGGTGTTCTTTAAATATTTATTAATTGCCATATTGCCGTGAAGAGTTCCTTTCTTGTTTTTCTCAACAAAGCTATCAATAACTTTCTTAAATTTCGGACTGTTTTTTCTGAATGCCCAGGCAATTTTTCCTTCACTGTGCACCGCCACATCTGGATGCAAGCGTATATTTGGTAAGATCTTTGCCCAGAACTCGGCTTTATGGTTATCCACAACCAACATGGAAAGCACTCCCGCATCCAACATTTCCAGAAGGTCCTCATCCTCCAGATGTTCATCGGCAAGAGTTATTTTTACCGGTTTTTTTCCGGTTGCGCTCAAGACCTCATTCAATTTCAAGATATTCTCATAGTAGCTACTCGACTTACGGACATATATTTCTTTCCCTGCCAGATCAAAACTGTTTTTCAGCTCTGGTCCATTTTTCCCGGTTACAACTATTTCTTTCACGTTCGTGACAAAAGGTGCCGAAAAATCCACCGTCTCCAGCCGTTCATCGGTGATCGTCAGGTTTCCTATGGCAATATCTCCCAAGCCTTCACTGAGTCGGGATAACAAAAGATGACGTTCCGTTGGGATAATAACAATATGGAATTTTAAATGTTTTGTTTTCTGCTGCTCATTAATAAACTTTTCAAAGTGTTTGATGGCCTCATAGGATAAACCTTTTTCAGTGGCCCCATCGAGGAAATAGAATGTTTTATTATAGGGCGTGAGAACACGGAGACTCCTTTCCTTCAACATCTGATCATAATCACCTTTCCACTGCTTATTCTCGATTAAGATATCCTCTGTAATAAGGGCCCATACAGACGATGCAAGACCGAGAATCAGGAGTGTAGTGATAAGGACACACCGTACTCCTGACCAACAGCATATATGGCTCTCTTTTTTCATCCCCCCCCCCTAAAACACAAAATGCCCGAACAGTTACCAGTTCGGGCGCATTATTGGATCAAAACCAATCAGCAAGCTCTTACGGCCTTACGCCAGCCATCATCCTTCAGGCGTTGAATCCTTTCTACGGCCCAGGCATTGATTGCAGAAAGATACTCTTTGGGATCACTATCCTTCATGGCAATGATCTTATTACGCTCCTCGGTAATATCTGCCGTCTCGCCAGGATACATTTCACGCCACGTCGCATAGCCTTCATCAAAAACAAACTCAGGATTCACATGAGACGGATCCATGCTCAACTTGGTGATGGCAAACATTCGAACCAGATCCATATCATATTCAATAATCCAGTTATTATCACTGACCATTGTTTCCCTGTCAGGTTTCTGGTCTTTTGAACACTCTGGACAAAACAGCCGATCAATTACTTCCTGCCCCATTACGTTATCACGCAGATGGAATGTGGCATCTTTTTGACCGCAATTGCATGTTTTTCTTACTTCCTGGCACATAATTATTCTCCATTGTTCTAGCTATAGACATTCAGGATTACCCCTGAGACATATTTATAACCAATACTATGCACAATTTTAAACAATTTGTAAAGACAATAATGATAACTGTTATCCCGAAATGATCTCTGTATCAGGTCACGGTGACACTTTCTGTATTGTTGCTCATGGATTCCGGGATTATTTTTTTTACTTTGACCCCCATTTGCGGAAAGTTTTCCACTTTTGAGATCAGGTTACCGCGCCCCCGACTCAAGCGGGTCATGGCACTCTCGTAACTGTTCTGCAGAGCATGCATCTGTTTTCCCATTCGTTCCATATCTTCGGTAAACGAACAGAATTTATCATAAAGTGCTGCTGCCCGTTCTGCTATTTCTCTGGCATTCCTGCTCTGCTTCTCATAGTGCCAGATACTCTCTATGGTCCGAAGGGTGGTGAGGAGAGTTGTGGGGCTAACAAGAATCACTTTCCTGCTCATTGCCTCAGAAAACAACGATGCGTCGGCCTGAAAGGCAGCGAGAAAAGCGGATTCCACCGGCATAAACATCAGGACAAAATCAAGGGTTCGAATTTCTGCAATTGAGGCATAGTCCTTTTCTCCCAAAAGCCTCACATGCTCCTTTATGGCCTTTACGTGGAGGCGAAGAAAAGCATCTCGTTTCTGTTCTTCTTCACAGTTGATATACTTTTCCCAGGAGACAAAAGATACCTTGGAATCAATGATAATATCACGCCCTTCGGGTAAGTGAATGATAACATCCGGCCGTTGAAAACGGTTTTCTTTATCCCGGAATACTGCCTGGGTCTCATATTCAACCCCTTTACGCAACCCCGATTGCTCAAGAACTCTCTCAAGCACAAGCTCTCCCCAAGTTCCCTGAATCCGCTTATCACCCTTTAAAGCTCTGGTCAGATTAACGGCCTCTTCGCTCATCCGCTGGTTCAGGGATCTCAGGGAAACAATCTCACGCTGCAGGGCTGCCCTGTCCCTGGTTTCACTGTGATGAACAGTATCTACCTTGCGCCGAAACAATGTTAACTCTTCATGGAAGGGAGCCAGTAAACCTGAAAGTTTTTCCTGACTCTCTCGGGAAAAATGAGCACTCTTTTCTTCCAGGATAGCCGTGGCAAGCTCGGCAAACTGGAGACGTAATTGCTCCCGGGCACCATCCAGCAGATTAAGTTTCTCCTGTGCATGAAGTTTTTCCTGTTCAATCTGTGTCTGCAGCCTGGCATTGTCACTTCGCTGCTGCGCTTCCCGCTCCCGGAGTTCATCAATACTCTTTGCCTGTTGCCGCTTCTCTTCAACAAGTTGCTGGCACTGTTGACGAACAATGTCACATACAAGTTCTCCAGCTGCAATACGATTCTCCAGGGCCTGTTTTTCAAAACCGGCCATGACTTTCTGTCTGCCAAGAAGTCTCCTTTTCTGATTCTGAAAAATAAGCCCTAGGGCAAAAGAGGCGGGCAGCAGGCCGCACAGAAAACTCCACACTCCAACTGCTAACAGCTGAGTGAACTGGGATTGCTGTTGAAACCAAAGAACAAGTGGATCAAACAGAGAGATCATTGGCAATGACGACCGTCCTTGCAGGTACAATAACGCTTGAAAAAAGATTGGAAGTAATTTTTGAGAACTTTCAGGCTACGGGACATTTCATTTTTTCCTAATCGTTGATCTCAAGCGGGACTATTCGGATGCTTACCTTAGCAGGATTTTCCTTTTGCTCTGCCTGCTGTTGTTTTTCGGCGGCGGTCTCATCCTTAGTTGCTTTAGTCACCGCTTTAACACTCTTCACCTCTGCTGGCAGTTTTTTGCCCTCAGACAAGTCCATAACTGAGGCTCGATTGCCTGAATAATAGAAAGCAGCGCCAGCACCAAGCGCAATAACACCGGTAACAAGAACCAGCTTCTGCCACAGTTTTATCCGAATTGTTTGTTTTCTTGCTCCTGCAATATCGCCAAGAACCTCCTGGGAGGCCTGCTCAACGATATCAGCAGTGACAAGATACTTTTTTTCTTCATAGGTGCCAAGCAGAGCCCGATCACACAAAACATTCATAAGACGGGGAATACCACCGCTGAGCTCAAAAACCCGAGCCAGAGCTTTCTGGGAAAAAATTTCATCAGGTTCTCCAGCCACGGCGAGACGATGTTTGATATAGGCAAAACTATTTTCTCTATCAAGAGGCAGCAGGTGATATCTGGAAGTAATACGTTGATTAATCTCTGTGGCCCCCTCCTGATTCAGGATCCGTCTCAATTCGGTCTGTCCAAGAAGGATAACCTTCAACAATTTTTTATTATCAGCCTCAAAATCTGTCAAAAGACGAAGTTGCTCAAGCAGATCGAGACTTAAATTTTGTGCCTCGTCGATAAGAAGGGTGATATTTCTACCCCGGCCATGGGCGTCGACAAGAAAGTGATTGATCTTGTCAAGATACGAACCAACGTCTTTCTCCGCATCATCGAGTGCAATGCTCAATTCATTGCAGATGGCTCCCAGCAATTCAGGAACAGTCAAACGCGGATCAGCAATCAAAGCAATATCTGTATTATCAGGAAGTTGTGTCAGAAGGAAACGAGATACGGTGGTCTTTCCAGTTCCCACATCACCAGTGAGAAGAATAAAACAACCGTCACTGCTGACCCCGTATAACAGGTGATCCAAAGCCCCCCGATGCGACTCACTCATATAGAGATAGCGCGGGTCAGGAGTAATGGAAAAGGGTTTTTCTTTAAGTCCGAAATAGTTCCTGTACATTAATACCCTGATGAAGGTGAACCGAAGGATTTGCGTAAAACCACTCTCAAGTTCCATATTTATATTAGTTACAGTACATTACTACTATCCTTGGCGGATGAACAAGGTTTTTCTTCTCTCATCTCAAAAACCGAAAAAAAATACCTGTATACGACTACAAAGCTAGCAGGCAGTAAGGAAAATCCTACCAAGGACAAAGAAAAGATTTCATAACTATTCACCACGCTATTGAACGGCACAATATTTATCCGGAATCGGGGGACACGATCCCAATTCAAAAAAACAAAGACGAATTGGGTCATGTCCCCAGTTTCCTACCAGCGTATTCGTTATGCAATTCCGACTCAAATTCAATTTCGGTGAATAGTTACAAGATTTCTACAATTCAAGGATGACCGAAGGAATGTTCTGGATCACGAGCAAAGAGTGGACCTGGCAACCTGTGTTTTCAGCAATGCCAGGAACTGGGGGCAAGGAGCAAGAGCATAGAGATCATTCAAACTCCGTTGCACAAATTCCTCCAGCGAAAGGCCCTCTCTTTCAGCCTGCTCCATAAGAATAACCCCCTTTACAATATCAAGCATATCAGGATCGTGTAGCAGGAGAACTGCCCACAGAAGGTGGCTGGAATCGGGATTACGCTTGGGATCACTCTCCCAATAGACCGGAGGGAGACGAACAAAAGCCAGTTTTTTGGTCACTGCAGCATGACACCTTCCGCGCAAAAGAGCGGGATCGGGCAGCTCCCCCTCCTTTAATTTCGTAACCATCTCGGAAAACATACACAGAACTATTTTTTAAGCTTGTAGGTAAAGGTCAGTTTCTTATTACGCAGTCCAACTGAGACCTGGCCGCCCGAGATAAGCTCCCCAAAAAGAATTTCATCGGTGAGCACATCGCCGATCTCTTTTAAGATTAGTCTCCGCAGAGGGCGTGCTCCATATGCCGGTTCATAGCCGGTTTTGGCGATCCAACTTCGCGCCGCGCTGGTCAGGTTGATTACAACCTTCCGCTCAGCAAGCTGAACCTGTAACTCAGCCATCAGCTTATCAACCACCTTCTCAACGGCCTTTGAATCGAGCGCAGCAAAGGAGATACTGGCATCCAGTCGATTACGAAATTCCGGAGCAAAAAGATTCTTCAGAGCCTTTTGTTCACGGCCCTTGGTCTCAGCGACAAAGCCAATGGGAGCGGCTGACATCTCCCTTGCCCCCGCATTGGTGGTCATAATAATAATGACATTTCGAAAATCCGCCTTCCTGCCGGAATTATCGGTGAGAGTGGAGTGATCCATCACTTGTAAAAGGATGGAAAAGATATCAGGATGCGCCTTTTCAATCTCATCAAGCAACAGTACCGAGTAGGGATGTTTACGGATAGCTTCGGTGAGCAATCCGCCCTGATCAAAGCCCACATATCCAGGAGGCGCCCCAATAAGTCGGGCCACGGCATGCTTCTCCATGTACTCACTCATATCGAAGCGTTCAAAATGAATGGAAAGCTGTGCTGCTAGCTGCCGTGCAACTTCTGTCTTGCCAACTCCCGTAGGACCGGCAAAGAGAAAGCTGCCGGTGGGACTATCGGGATTGCCAAGACCTGCCCGTGATCGTTTCACGGCTGTAACCACGGCGTCAATTGCCGTATCCTGACCAAAAATCACTTCCCTCATGGAGGCGGTAAGTTCTTTTAAAGAAGAGAGCTCGGCGCTCGTTCCACTTTTTGCCGGAACCCGCGCCATACGGGAAACCACCTGTTCAACATCCCGAACTTTGACCACCTTACCCATCTTGCCGGCCATACGGAAGGCAGAACCAACCTCGTCCAGAATATCAATGGCTTTATCGGGCAGGAATCTGTCGTTGATGTACCTGTCGGCAAGCTCAGCCGTGGCATAGACTGCGGGTTTTGAATACTTTACAAGATGATGTTCTTCATAGCGGGACAGCAATCCCTGCAGGATACGCTTTGTCTCGTCAACCGTCGGCTCTTCAATATCAATCTTTTGAAACCTGCGCGACAGAGCACGATCCTTTTCTATATGATTCTTATATTCCTCATAGGTAGTGGAACCGATGCAGCGAAGACTTCCCGACTGCAGAGCAGGCTTCAAGAGATTGGAGGCATCCATGGAACCGCCACTGGTTGCACCTGCACCGACTATCGTGTGCATTTCATCAATAAAGAGGACGGCGTTATCTCTGCGTTCAATAGCCGAAATAACACCCTTAATCCGTTTCTCAAAATCTCCACGGTACTTTGTCCCTGCCACCATACTGCCCATATCAAGGAGAAATATTTCCACATCTTGAAGCAGATCCGGAACCAGTGCCTTATGTCCTGACTCCCGTGCCTCGGCATCTGCATGGATAAGAAGAGCTAATCCTTCAGCAATGGCAGTTTTACCAACGCCCGGCTCACCTACCAGTAAGGGATTATTTTTTTTACGGCGGCAAAGCACTTGCATCATTCGGTGCACTTCAGTTTTACGACCAATCAGAGGATCGAGTTTCCCCTCTGCCGCAGCATGGGCATAATTAACCGTAAACTCCTGAAGGATCTTTTCATCCTTATCAGCCTTTGTATCACTTCCCGCATTATCGGGCATCCTTGGCAATGGCTCTTTTTGCAGACCTTCTGGCAGAGCGTGGGAAATAAACTCCACGACGGACATTCTTCCCAGGCCTTCAGAACCTAGAAAAAAAACTGCATGGGACTCAGCTTCAGAGAAGATGGAAACCAGTACATCACCGCTGTCCACTTCTTTTTTACCACAGCTTTGGACATGGGCAACAGCTCTCTGTAAAACCCGGTTAAAAGCGACAGTCTGAGCAGGTTCACCTTGTACTTCTGGGCTATGAATGGGAAGCTCGCCGGCAAAGAATGATTCCAGACGACTTTTCAGGTTCTCGGTGGACCCACCACACTCCTGAATAATATAATCCGCCAGTTCATCGTAGAGCAAACCATAGAGCATATGCTCCACGGTGACATACTCATGACGATACTCTTTTGCTTCACGTATGGCCCGTATCAGGGCTGTTTCCAGTGTTTTACTTATCATAATAATACCAGTTAGACTTTTTCAATGCTGCAGCGTAACGGAAACTCACTCTGCCGTGCCAGGTCATGGACGATAACTACTTTTGTTTCACATATTTCGAGAGTATACACTCCGGCAATACCAACCCCTTCCTGATGCACATTGAGCATTACGTTACTCGCTTCCGAGGTATTCTTCCGAAAAACCCTCTCAAGGATGGCAACCACAAATTCCATGGAAGTGTAATCATCGTTGTGCAGCAATACCTTATATAGAGAAGGCTCCTGGACCTTACTGCGGTCTCTGGTTGCCACCGATCCTTTTTTATCAGCCATAATTTATTTTTACTTTCAAAAATTTCTGTGTAACACACTCTCTTTTCACCATATTTATCATACGGACTATTCGTTTTTTTTTCAACTTTACTGTCTTTTTTGTTTCAACATGGTCAAGAAAAGCTCCTCCAGGATAAGATCCTGAGGAATGGGTGACCCCTTTAGGCGAAACTCCGCCTGCAGCAACAAGGCAAGCCAGCTTTTCAACACTGCGCAGGAAAATTCCTGGGCTTTGCTGAATGACATAAAAAGAGCATAGGGATGCCCCTTCAACACATCGCCCCATTGCCCTCGATCTTTCAAGGCCGGAAGGTAGACCTTCTGAAACTGTCCGGCGTTCATCCCGGAATGCCAGGACGGTTCAGACCCCAGTTGCAGGGATCGAAATATCAGCATCTTCCGCAAATAGTTCCGCATGGTGGCAAGTATTGCCAGGCCATGCATCCCCTGCTCAAGCAATCTGTGGAGAAGTACCAGAGCGCGGGCTGACTGATGCTTTCCAAAAGCATCAGTCAACTCGAAAAGAGCATCTTCCCGGGTTCTCCCCACCATGGCATTCAGATCTTCAACGGTAATCACATCACGATCCCCGATATAAAGAGCCAGTTTTTCAGTTTCCATAACCACGGCCACGGGATGAAACCCCACCCGTTCAAAGAGAAGTTCCAGTGCCTGGGGTGCTATCTTCTTCTGAAAAGCGCTAAGGCTCTTCATGACCATTTCCCGTAAAACTTCTTTTTGTCCTTTTTGGGCAGCAGCACTGGCACCTGCCTCCACAGAACAATCCACAACCAGCCCTTCCTTCTTTATAAAGGTAAATAGCTGTTTCCTTTTGTCAACGGCTTCAGCACTCAACAACAGAATGTTATCGGGAGGAACACCCTTTTTAAAAGCTTCCATATAACGGGCGCTAATATCAGTGGCACCGGCTTCTTTTTTTGATACCGTGGCGTTTGCAAGGAGTACGTCAGCCCAGGAAAGATCTCCACCGGGTCTGGCAAAACCAAAAAGTCCCTGCCACTGTTCCTTACTTATTTCAGTAAGACGATCATCAACACTGAGGCCTGCCAGGGCAAGAAAAGAGAGCAGTTGCCTGCGACATGCTGCTTCTTTATTTGCTGATTTAGCCTGTTCTACTTTTGCCCACACCGTGGAAGCCACACTTTTAGAATGAAACAGCCTGCTATCGGTAACTCGAAAAATCTGCCTCCCCGGCAGAAGACTAAAATTCATCAGCTGCCCAAACGTTCTGCTGCTATCCTCGTTGTCACCATCAATACTGTTTACTGTCCCACCTGCGGAATGTGCCAAAAGACTCTTTTGGACACTGTCTGCAGCCTCACGACAGAGAAAGCGTTCCCCAAAGAAAAGAAATATCTTGTTGGAGTCTCCCCCCTGGCCCTGCTCCATACTTCTCAGTAGAACAGGGAGCTCTGCACGTTTAATCAGTACCATTTTCGTCTGCTTTTTTATCCATTGATTTCTGATCCATTATCTTATGTAAAATGGCCGGCAGGGAGCCCGGCTGCAAATAATCTTCTCCCAGCCCTTGTTTAAAAATCCTGGCAGAGCGTTCTGCGATATCATCCCAGCTTAAATCCTTATCTGCCTTAGCCACCGCCTCAAAAAGAAATTCGTTATAGGGATTATTCACCACGGCCTTTCCGATTCCAACGGTTGCCAGAATATCCACATTATTGTTAAAGAGGGTGGCAAGCTCCGAATAGGCACGAATCCCACCACAGGAGCCAAGGCTCATAAAACGCTGTTTAGCACCAATATCCGCCTCGGTCACAGCACCATCTTCAATAAGTTTTGAAATGGGATCTATCAGCTGCTCGGTTCGCCAGTAGCTGTGACCACGCTGAGCAAACATTTCATGGCCACCCATCAAATACTGTCTTAAAAGCTCAGCCTGCAAAGCCTCACCCTGAAACAAAAAGACAGAATGGGATATTTCGATACCATTCACCCTTTTCACCCAATCTACCACCAGAGGGTTCCTCGATTGTAATCGAAACAGTGCGGCCAAGGTGTTGCTCGGCTTTGCGCTATAGGCACGAATCAGTCCTGCAGCCTGTGACACAACCGCAGGAGATGCCCCCAGTCGAAAAGAGGTCGAAAGCCTGGGCTGGTAGCCCTCTTTACTCAAGAAACGACAATTGGAAAGATAGGACTGCCTGCCGTCATCATCATCATGGAAAACTGACAAACTGGAAAGTCTGCCATCGGACTTCCACTCTTCAAAGGCAGTCTTGGCATATAACTGCAGGGGAATGGCACCATATTCATACATCATCATTCTGATGCGTATCTTGTCAACTTCACCCACAAACTCTGAATAATACTCCAGATAATATTGCAATATCACTCGCAACTGCGTGGTAAACACAGTGTTATGCTCACGGATAGCCGAGAGCATCTTCCCTATAAGATAAGTTCGGGTATCCGGCTCGATGGTTTCCAGCAAGGTCATAAATGTTGCAGAAAAAAGAATCAGACTGTTTTCATCCTGAAAAGCAGATTCTGTCACCAGATCAAGAACTCTATTCTGTTCTTTAGGGTCAACGGGGAAAAACATGGCAAGTTTTCCGCGTTGTGCGAGGCTGATAATAAAATCTGACACATGGTTATTTTTGGGATCAGCATCGAGCAGAAACTGAAGAAGATTAGCGCGAAAGCGTTTATCCATCCGATCCTTGAGCACCGGTACCAGAACATCCCGAAATGAAGAATCGTACAACTCACTCCCCTTGGAAAGCAGAATATAGATATTCGCGGTGGTGGTGTCATATGCCGCCTGCACACGAGCCTTGCTCGTTGCTTTTCGCAACACTGTGATTGCCGTTCGTTTTTTTCCACCACTTAATGCAGCATAAAAAGAATCTTTATATTTTCCCCGAACCTTCCAATCCAGACGATTCCAAAGGGTTTCAAGCCCTGCGACAGAACGTCCATTTAATGCTGCTGCAGAAATTTCCCGTCCCAGCAGATCAGTCACTGAATGGAGATCGTTAATTTTCCATGTCAAATAGTCTGAGGCTTCAGCAAGTCCCTTCAGCAACAGGGCCTTCTCCGCTGCAGGCATGGCAAAAAAGAGCCACTCCTTATCCTCCTGGCTTTCGCTGAAATAGTACTCAACCCAATACAGGGCCACTTCCGGGGAGATATTCTGCTTAAACAGCCCCCGTGCATTCCAGACATCGGTTTTTGAAATCTTGCCCAGTAACTCTATAATTTCCAGTGCCTTATAGGCATTCATTCCTTTGATTTTACAGCATTCTTCTACGGCCCACTGCTGCTTTTCATTCATCTTCTCTATCAGGGCCATACCATGGGCAACACTTCCTCCGCTTTGCCCCGGTAGTAGGAGGAAGGCCTTTAAAGCCCACCCTGCCGGCTCATCCATCGCTTCTATCCGGTCCATGTAGGCCAGCAACTCAGAGGCTGTAACCACATTAACCAGCTCAAAGGCAGTCATGATGCGCCCCCTGGAATAGTCAAGCTTTCCAAGTTTCTCCAGGAATTGCCAGGACATGTCGGCAGTTGCCTCATTAAGCGTAACAAACTGTTCCAAAAGAAGCAGATTATCAAAACTAATCTCCTCCGTAACCAGCCTTCGAATAGCTGCAACCAGCTCATCGGCAGAAATTTCATCAAGCTGGGCAAAAGCACGGAGGGCTCTTTTATTGGTGTAATCCAGGGCACGAATCAAACCCTTGTTAAACTCAAAAAGAGATTCATCTTCACAGGCCACCCTGCTAAAAGCCTCCAGAGTTTTGCTGTAGCCCTTATCTGGAATACGAGCCTGAGCGAGAACGGGAACACTTAGAAAAAAAATCAGGGCCAGTATATTAAAACTGCTTATTTTCTGTCGCATTTCTTATTGGATAGTGCACATAGTTGATTGATGCTATTCAGCAGGGCACGATATTACCCTAACTTCTGAGCTGTAACTGTTCAGAGATTGCTGAATTCGTATAATAAGTGCATAGCCTCTGTAGGTAGCAGAGCCCAAAACAC
>CAZIDU010000059.1:0-26837 GCA_964538055.1 uncultured Desulfocapsa sp.
AACACCGGAAGCGGTTAAAAAAAGGACATGCAACTTTCTAACCGGACGCTACTGAGTAAAACTACAACTTAAGATATTTACAGACCACTAAAGTTCACACTACTTTTTGATAGAATGGTCCTGAACAATTAATTTAATTTTTCTATCTTCTGCCACACATCATCATAATAGAGGTAATGGGGATTAAAATGACGCTTATAATTCATAGCTGCCACCTCTTCAATATAGTAGCCAAGATAGAGATAGGAAATATCCAATTTGAGGCAGGTTTCAATCATGCTTAGAATATTCAATGTTCCAAGGCTGCGGGAGGCATAATCAGGATCAAAATAAAAATAGACCGCATTCATCCAGTTCTGTCCGACATCTACAATACCGGTACCCACCAATCTTCCCTGTAAACGGAAACGAAATTCCATACTCTGAATGATCCGATTGAGAAAGAAGCCCTCATAGTAGGATCTGCCATCGTTGTTTTTCTGGGGATAACGGTCGCGGAGGAATTTCTCACAGAGATCGATATTTTCGTCACTTGGTGTAAGAGGTGCAAATTCAACCTCTATATCCTGGTTCTTTTTGAGTACCCGGCGCTGATTCCGATTCAATTTCATTTCTTGTGGTTGTAAACGAATCGGAACACAGGCCGAGCAATCAGGACAGTGCATGGTATAGAGACAGTTCCCGTTTCTTCTGTAGCCGGAAGCAAGAAACAGCTCCATGGCGCGATCGGAAAGCGGAGAAAACAGAGCCTGATAAAATCTGGCATCGTGGGGCAGATGGTAGGGACACTCCACTGCCATTTCGGCAAAAAAATGATTAATCCTGGGTTCCAGTAGCTTGAAATCCATGGAACACTGTTCATCGTACAAAGACATTTTCATGAAAAAATAAGGCTTAAGAGTGAAGATAAAAGGTTGAAGGAAAACTTCACTTCAACCTTTTACTCTTCTATCCTATTGCCTCCATTACACCAGTCCCTGATCCAACATGGCATTCACGACTTTAACAAAACCTGCAATGTTTGCCCCTGCAACATAATTTCCCTGAACACCATAACTCTCGCCGGCATCGACACAGGTTCTATGGATGGATTTCATAATCTGCTTTAAGCGTTCATCAACCTCTTCTCTCGGCCAGGAAAGACGCATGGAATTCTGAGCCATCTCCAGTCCAGATACTGCAACGCCACCGGCGTTAGCCGCCTTACCGGGACCATAGAGGAGACGATGCTCAACGAAGAGGTCAGCAGCTGCAGGAACAGACGGCATATTAGCACCTTCACTAATAAGGGCGACACCGTTATCCACTAGATTTTTACCGTCCACCTCATTGATTTCATTCTGAGTGGCACAGGGAAATGCACAATCCGCCTTATGATTCCAGAGTGGATTATGATCCAGCAAGGGGTCAAGAGGGGTATAAACAGCGTTCGGATAAGTTTCGACATATTCACCAATACGACCCCGCCTGATATTCTTCAACTGTTGAACAAAGGCCAGTTTGTCACGGTCAATACCTTCTTCATCGTAAATATATCCGGAAGAATCGGAGAGTGTTATAACCTTACCTCCCAGATCAATTACTTTTTCCGTAAGAAATTGTGCTACATTTCCTGAGCCGGATACGATACAACTCTTCCCCTCCAAGGTTTCACCTCGGGTAGCCAGCATCTCTGCTGCAAAATAGACTGTTCCATACCCCGTTGCCTCCGGTCGGATCAGGCTGCCGCCCCAATTCAAACTTTTTCCAGTGAGCACTCCTGTGAACTCGTTGCGGAGTTTTTTGTACATCCCAAAGAGAAAACCAATTTCACGCGCTCCGACCCCTATATCCCCTGCCGGCACATCGGTATTCGGCCCGATATGACGAAACAACTCCGCCATAAAAGACTGGCAAAAGCGCATCACTTCGCCATCGGATTTCCCCTTTGGATCAAAATCGGACCCGCCTTTACCACCGCCCATTGCCAATGTAGTCAGTGAATTTTTAAAGACCTGCTCAAAAGCCAGAAACTTTATAATCCCGATATTCACCGAAGGATGAAAACGTAAACCACCCTTGTAGGGCCCAATGGCCGAGTTCATCTCCACCCGGAAACCGCGATTCACATGAACCTGAGCATCATCATCCATCCACGGGACACGAAACATAAGAACCCGCTCCGGTTCTGTAATCCGTGCCAGAACCGCTTGCTGACGATACTCGGGATTGCGTTCAAGTACTGGCTGTACTGATGCCACGACCTCTTCGACTGCCTGGTGAAATTCACGTTGCTCCGGATCTTTATTCTTGATTAAGCCGATAATGTCATTCATACAATTCTCCATAAATATTTATTAAATCTAAAACTTAAAAAGTCTTACAATTACATTCAATTTATCAATTTCTTCGCACCTCAGCACAGGCACTCGTGGGAAGACTCTCTCCATCTTTCTGATACAAGACAGCCAGTTCCTCTTTTCCGTTACACTTCATTACAAAGGGGACTGGCAAACGAATATGGCGCACATAGGTGGTGTCATCGTACCCTTCCTGTCCCATGAGCCAGTCCCAATCCAGACAACTGCCTGCACTCTTACTGTTGCAGATTTTCGAAGATCCATCCGTTACCTCCATAACCGTGAGATAAGGAATACCAAGCGATGTAATATTCTGAAAGAAATGAGAGCCTTGAGAAGGATCAGCATGGAGTTGCGCATTCTGCAGCTCGATAATGGCCCCTACTCCTGAGATATCACGCCACTGCACAGGAATACCAAGCCATGGGTCTGCAGATCCCCAGCGGCCTGGCCCCACCAGCAAATAGGGCCGTTCTTCAGCCTGGAGTCTTGCATTCAATGCATTAATTTCTCCGGCAATGGTTCTGGTGGCACCGGCATCAAAACTCTCAGGCCTAACAAGAATGATATCGGCCATGGTCTCCAGCCGTCCATGCCCTAGACAGGATCTTGAGAAGCAGAATGCCTTATCGATCTCCTGGGAACATATTGCAACATCAACATTTTCACCACCGGTTACCATGGGTCGCATCTGAAGGAAAAAGAATTCACTCTTTTTGATTTTAGGATCCAGACGTACGGCAAATTCAATCTCCACCTCACAACCCATGCCGCGCCTACCAAGATTTAGCAATTCCGTTAGAATTTCAGGCAATGGATAGAGTTTGTGTTTGAGAATCCGGGCAAAAGTAACAACCTTGACCCCAGGCATTGCAGTATCACGTATTCGGTTCTCATCCGGGATGTAAGTGGAGGCAAGAATCTGCACCGGATCTTCATGTTCTGCATCCTGAACAACGCGCTTAACCAGATTTGACCCATCACGATCGAGCTTAGTGGAATTGCTCATATCAAGGGCATAGAAATGACGTTGGGAGTTTTCAAGAATATCATTAACGGTGGAAAACTGGACAAGCCGTTTCGGATGTGCCGGAGAAAACCGCAGGGAACGCTCCCCTTCAACCACTGTCTTACCTATACCAAGGGCTATATGAGAAATCCCCTCCTCTGCCTTCATCTTCATAACCGGATAGTAGTTGTGCGATTGGGCAACACCGGAAATATGGGGATAAAAATAGCCATCATACTCCTGCCCTACCACCTGTTGAATAATGACAGCCATGGAGTCCTCACGTCCCTGCTCCGACAATTTGGAATAGGCCCTTGGGCTCTCAAACCAGGTTGAGGCGTACACCAGCTTAATAGCCTCTTCGAGTTGCTGGCAACGAAGGCTGAAGGATGGGTGGTTATTGGCTAGGAAATACGTAGCATAAAGACCTGCATAGGGTTTGAAATGGGCATCCTCAAGAAGGCTCGAAGAACGAACGGAAAGGGGAAATGTGATTTTTGAAAGAAAGGCCCGCAAATCTTCCTGCAACCAACCGGGAAGATCTGCTGCAAGAAAGGTTTCAGCAATCTCCTCATCGCTCGCCTTCTTATCCAGCCGGAGCTGGTTTTTGCTGATAAAATCATCAAAACCATCCGCAGTGACAACACAGGTTTTGGGAAGACTCACATTTTGCTGAAACAGGGTTGGGTGAGATTCACGGGACTGCTGCAGCTGCATCCACATAAAGGCCAGCCCCCGTGCCTTTCCGCCAAGAGAACCATGTCCAATTTTAACAAAGTCCATCACTTCGGGATCAAAGTACTCACGGGAAAATTTCACCACAACACCAAGCTGTCGCAGTTTACGAAGAGAATGTACTTTAAAAACCAGATCATCTCGCAGATCAGAGCAACTGCTGATACCACTCACATGATCACGATGGAGGCGGGTTGCCAGGGCAACTTCAGCCCGCGCCATAACCCAGTTGGAAAAATGGTTGCACTCGGCATGATAGCGCAATGAGTCACTAGGAAGGGTTCGAAGTTGCTGTTCAAATTCATAGAGATTCGAGGCACGGCCAATGGGTGTTCCATCGGGATGGCGAAAAACAAAATCCCCAAAACCGAGATAATCCAAAAAAAATGAATGGATTTCATCTTTAATAAAAGGCGATTCCTTATCAAGGAAAACGGCAGGGATTGCCTCGGCACGCTCTCTGTTTTCAGGCTCCGAGGAGAGCATCAACATAGGCAGGTCGGGAACCTCTTCACGTATCTTTTCAAGAAGGCGAATACCTGCTTCACCATCCATTTTTCCACGCCTGGGATAGCGGACATCTGATATTATCCCAAAGACATAGGGCTTGTAGGCCTCGTACAGGACCATGGCCTCTTCATAATTAATAGCAGTCAGAATTTTGGGCCTTGCCCGCATCCGCAGTAGACGATGGGGTTCATTGAGACTTTCGTCGAGCACTGCCTGAGTCTGGCGCACCACCTCATGATACAAAATCGGCAGAAAGGTAGATCGGTATACCGGGGAATCCTCAACCATGATGATCACTCGCACCATGGCTCGAGCCGTGTCAGCATCCACATTGACATGATCTTCAAAATTCTTGATCAAAGAGAGGAGCAGATCCGCTTCACAGCACCAGAGATAGATATCATCTATGGATTGGCAGTCAACATTTTCAGGTAGAGGATATATCCCTCGAAGACTATGAGAGATGAGAACAACCTGCTGAACGGGATGAAACCTCTTTATTTCAGAACCGAGGGCAAAGGCATCCATACCCCCGACATTGGGCATGGTAATAACCAGATCAAAGGATTGGCGCCGCAGGATTTCAAGAGCTTCTTTGCCGGAAG
The DNA here is from genome assembly GCA_964538055.1 of uncultured Desulfocapsa sp. Classification (GTDB taxonomy): domain Bacteria; phylum Desulfobacterota; class Desulfobulbia; order Desulfobulbales; family Desulfocapsaceae; genus Desulfocapsa. Next base: position 5,199 of record CAZIDU010000059.1, read on the forward strand.
ACACCAGGGTGATGCGGGGAGCACCACTGAGATTCAAGCCCTGATATTCGTTGATAATACGGGTGGCAAGGGAGCCATCCTCTTCCATAATAAATGCATCATAGGGACTGGAAACCAGAAGAATTTCCTCGACCTTGAAGGGCATGAGTTCATGGAAGATCTTAAAGTGAGGATCAAAATCAGAGATCATTTTTCCAGATTCAAAACGCATGCCGAGCCTTCCTTAGCAATATATTTAGGGTGCCTTTAGATAACGAAACTAAACTCAGATAAAAACAGTGTAGCACAAGGAGTATTATATGAAAGAAAAATGGGTGAGAGCTTTAGTAATAATCAACTCTTAATGGAAGGTTGGGGAAATGGAATTATGACAAACAAATGTGTAGAAATAAAAAAGGCACGATTCATCTCAGGACGAGAAAAATCGTGCCGAACACATCATGATGAGTTTGGGTTCAAATGGCGTTTGTAAGAAAGTTTATCGCCTCATGATCCACCAAACCATACTCAACGGAGAGAAGAACTCCATTCTCCTTATCAGCAAACCACCAGCGACGGCAGGGCTTACCATCGATAAAGAGTGCCAACCGGTTTGTAATGGCAATAAGGCCATTTCTCTTAGCCAGTTTCGTAATAATCTTCCCCTGAGCTTTAAAATCTTTTGCAGAATGCACACATAATGTTGCTACTTTCTCTCCCATACTATTCTCCTTGTCTGGTCATGAAGTTTAATAGCTTTGCCGGGTCTCTTTCAGGGAGTACACTTCCCCCGCCCAACCGATACAAAATGTAACTTTTATCTCCTGTAAAAAATAATATTGATATCTTATATTATACCGCAGGAGTACTTCATGTAAAACAAATTAAAAACAAAAGAGTATTTCATGCCCAGTACCCAACATTTTAAAAGCATAGCCACAACTCTGGATATTTCCATCCCTCAGGTCACAGCCACTTCCCATGCTTTACGATATCACACATTCACCAAAAAAGGCCAACGGCAGACGTGACCTTTTTTTTGACTCCGAGAATATTCGGAGTCTGTGCTCACCTCTTTGAAGGTATCGCCCCTACTTAAAAAAAGAATCACCAATTGCTTCGCCCAATTTTTTCAGCTCAGCAACCTTTTCCGGGTCATTTTCAAAATCATTTATGCCCACGCTTTCCGGGGTAGCATCTTTGCCATGAATCATTTTAATGCCAGACATCTGGCATTGTCTATCCTGCTCGCAGCGCACGCATGGGACATTACCAAGCAACGACACTCCACCGAAAAAAATCACCCCCTCTTCGACCATGTAATGCTTAATGGCATTTATGCCAATATCTGCAGCAGGGGGCATTTTTTCCTGTCCGGGAGGAATCGCGCTGGTGACAATCGCCCCGCCAGGTTTGCCAACCATCAAACCATTGCGATGACGCAAGGGATAGAGCCGTTCCATATAGGCCTTAGTACGACTATCTAAAGAAGAATAAGGAGTAAATCCAGCAATTATTAAGGCATCAGCCTTATAGGTTTTTTCAGCCAGCATCACCCCATCGTCTTTCTTGATACACTGATTGGTTTTGACACATCCCAGGCAAGCATCGCACGGCCCAAAATTGTAATCACTTAATTTAATAAATTCACTTTTCATACAGGTAGCCTCCAAAACCATTTTTAAGGCACGATCTGTATTGCTATTTTTTATAGGTGAGCCGGAAACACCGAGTACTTTCATTATATTCTCCATTCATGATACGTCCCAGCCCCCCTATTTCTGTTACGGGAAGCGAAGAACCTTCATGATTCGTTGTGACTGACACTTTTGGTCCAGCCATGCTGGTTTACTTATAAACACAAAACATCAATCTATGAACAGATTGATGTTAATCAATACAACAACAATACGACAACAATACGACACATACATGCTGAATTTATGAAGAAAATGCAACAGGTTTGATTTGTTGGTTACTCTTTAACAAAGTAACCGGAGTGAAGATTCCGGAATTTATTCTAAAAGTGATACAAAATCAAGTTAGGAGCTTATCCGAGAATAGCTTGAGCAAGTTTTCCGAGTATGGCTGTATAGGCCGTCATTGTTACCCCAGTGCATCATTTTTTCACCGCACAATGATTAATAGAAGGCACCTGCTTTCTCTTACAACCATCTCATGTCCACTGAGCAAGCCAGAGGACCATCTCTTTCACCGTCGTTTCATAGGGCTCGATTACCCACATCGCCTGGCAGCGAACGGATTATAGCCAGGGCTGCACGCCGCAGGTTCTGGGCCCGCAGCATCCCCTCAGCACGCTCGTACAGGGCCGCCAACTGAGCCAGCAGGAAATAGGGTTCGGCGGCCAGGGGGGGGGTGCAGCCAGCGCCCGGCGACAGACCTGCTCCGCCTGAACATATTCACCCCCGTCCTTCAGCCCCTGTGGGTAACCCGAGCCGTCCTGCCGTTCGTGATGTTGATGTACCATCTGCGCCACCGGCCAGGGAAAGGGGATATCCTTGCCGATATCGTGGATCAGGGCGCCGAAATGGATCCCCTCCACCTGGAGCGGCGGCATCTTCAGTTCACCGGCAATGGCCACCGCCAGTACGGTCGCGCTCGCTGCCGGTGCGCAAGTTGGTGATGCCAAAGGCGAGGTCGCGGGCCAGTTCCTCCATGAGCTTGACTTCATCTTCGACAAAGGAGTACGGGGTCGGGGAAAAAATAGAGAGCACCCCGTAGGAATCGCCATTGTACAGTACCGGCAGGCAAAGGATTGCCTCTACTCCCACTTTGCGCAAGGGCTCGAGAGAACACTCACGAGCTGCCTGTAGATTGTTACCGAGTTGGGTCTTGCCTTCACGCAAGGCGGCCCTGGTCAGGCAAAGGCGCTGGTGTTCCGGACTCTGCTCCAGCTCACCATGGATCTTGAGGGTGGCCTCGGTTACAAATCCTGCCCGGGTTATCATCGCTACGATAAGTAATTCAATGAACGTTGGAACGGAACGAATTGGTAGTGCATGTACAATGAATGTGATACATTCATACAGGGTGCTGGGGATATTGCCGTACCCCTTGTTATCCATAGCGGCCTCCAGAAGATTAGGTGAAAATTTATCTTCTGGTAGGCCGTTTTCTCAGCCAAAATGTCAATAGTTTTTTAGTATATTTTTTATTTTTTTTACGTATGATTTCATTCATGTTGTTGGCTGAAACTCCAAACTCCAGCTTCATTTAAAACAAATTAAAAAAAAGAGCTTTCCATGCCCAGCACCCAACATTATAAAAGCATCGCTACAACTCTGGATATTTCCATCCCTCAGGTCACAGCCACTTCCAAACTGTTAGCAGAGGGGGCCACGGTGCCATTCATATCCAGGTACCGTAAAGAAATAACAGGGTCACTGGACGAGACTCAGGTGACAGCCGTAAGAGAGCTAGTGGCAAAATTCACTGAACTTGATAAACGCCGCCAAACAATCTTAGCCTCACTCAGCGAAAGACAACTTCTCAGCGCTGAGCTGAAGAGCAGCATAGCAAATGCTGACAATATGGTAAGTCTGGAAGATATCTACCTGCCCTTCAAACAGAAACGAAAGACCCGAGCCAAGATGGCAAGAGAACGGGGCCTGGAGCCCCTGGCCAGAGCAATCTTTGATGGTACTGAAGGCTCCATACAGATTTCAGTGTTTATCAATCCCGACAAGGACATTTCTTCCGAGGAGGATGCCTATGCAGGAGCAAGGGACATCATCGCCGAATGGATCAGTGAGGACCAGGCGATACGGTCACGTCTGCGCAAACTCTTTCTGGAAAAAGCTGTGTTTACTTCCACGGTGGTAAAGAAGAACAAAGAATCCGGGGCCAAATTTCGAGATTACTTTGAGTGGGAGGAAGATGCCCGCAGAACACCGGGCCACCGTATCCTCGCCATGTTTCGTGGTGAAAATGAGAAGATCTTACGACTGTCACTCAAACCTGACGAAGAACTGGCACTCACTATTTTACATACGCGGTATTCAACGCAAAGAAAACTGTCACAGCAGATGACACTTGCCATTACAGAAAGTTATAAACGATTACTGTGTCCAAGCCTTGAAACGGAGCTTCGCAGGGACCTCAAAGAAAAAGCAGATAAAGAAGCCATTCAGGTCTTCGGAGACAATCTTCGAGAGCTGCTGTTAGCTCCTGCTCTTGGACAAAAGCGGGTCATAGCCCTCGATCCGGGTTTTCGAACCGGGGCGAAACTGGTCTGTCTTGATGGACAGGGACAGTTACTCCATTATTCCACAATTTTTCCAACCCACGGCGGCAGAAAAGAACAGGAGGCAGGTGAAATAATACGAAAACTCTGCCGGGAACACAAAATTCAGGCCATTGCTATCGGCAATGGCACAGCCGGCAGAGAGACTGAGCAATTTACCAACAGTCTTCATATAAAGGATGATATCCTGGTCACTTTAGTCAATGAGAGCGGTGCTTCTATCTATTCAGCATCCGACGTTGCCCGCAGGGAATTTCCTGACCACGACCTCACCGTTCGGGGAGCGGTTTCCATTGGCAGGCGTCTTCAAGATCCTCTGGCAGAACTTGTCAAACTCGACCCTAAATCCATAGGAGTTGGTCAGTATCAGCACGATGTAAACCAGACCGAACTGAAGAATGGCCTGGAAGACGTGGTAGTAAGTTGTGTGAACAGCGTGGGAGTGGAGGTCAACAGTGCCTCCCGTGAGCTGCTCACCTATGTTTCGGGCCTTGGCCCGGTGCTGGCCGACAATATCATAGCGTATCGCAATGAACATGGGCCGTTTCTAAGCCGGAAACATCTCAAAAAAGTGCCCAGGCTTGGAAACAAAGCCTACGAGCAGTGTGCAGGTTTTCTCCGTATCAATGGTGCTGAAAACCCCCTCGACGATTCAGCGGTCCATCCGGAACAGTACAAAACCGTGGCCAAGATGGCCTCGGACAGTAACTGCAGTATCGGTGACCTTATGGGCAGTCAGGAGCAAAGAGATGCCATCAATCTGAAGCTCTATGTGTCAGACACCCTGGGAATGGTAAGTCTAAATGACATACTGGATGAGCTCGCCAAACCCGGTCGGGATCCACGTGAAGCTTTTGTAAGCTTTGCCTTTGCAAAAGATGTGAATACAATTGATGACCTGATTGCCGAAATGAGACTGCCTGGGATAGTAAGTAACGTAACCCGCTTTGGTGCCTTTGTGGATATTGGGGTGCATCAGGACGGACTTATCCATATCAGCCAGTTAGCCGATAAATTTGTCCGTGATCCTGCAGAAGTGGTAAAAGCCGGGCAACAGGTGCTGGTACGAATAGTTGAAGTTGATAAAGAAAGAAAGCGGATTGCCCTTTCTCTTCGGGACATATAATGCACTCCCAAGAAAACAATTAGCGTAACTATTCACCATGCTATTGAACGGCACAATATTTATCCGGAATCGGGGGACACGATCCCAATTCAAAAGACAAAGACAAATTGGGTCATGTCCCCAGTTTCCTACCAGCGCATTCGTTATGCAACTCCGACTCAAATACAATTTCGGTGAATAGTTACCAATTAGCTACAGACACAAAACTCAATCAAATCTGGCAGGAATTTTACTGGAATTCACTCCCCATCTATAACAGCCCGCATGGCTGCTATATGTGCCGGCCGTGTACCGCAACAGCCGCCAACCACCGTGGCACCTGCCACCAGCCAGTCGGACACATAACCGGCATAGCTGTCCGGATCCAGATCTGATCGCAAAGATAACAGACCATCTGTCACCTTGCCGCCATCAAGAACCCAATCGTGAGGAATAGGCGTGAATGTATTGGCATATCCACCAACCCATTGTACTCCAGATCGAACCATATGCGGAAGAGCGGCGGTGATACTCTCGGGGGCGCAGCAGTTAACTAAAAAACCGTTGACAGGGAGTCCATTCACTGCTGCCAGAGCTTCACCTATGGACTCTCCGCTTCTCAGGTTGCCAGATCGGTCCTCGTGCAAAGTCCACGCAACCCATACCGGCTTCCCTGTACAACAGGCTGCTGCAGCCGCGGCATACCCTTCGGCAGCAGTGGACATGGTCTCACAAAGCAACAGGTCTACATGGGGTGCAAGCAATTCGGCCTGCTCCCGGTACAGAGCCTCTATCTCTGCCAAGGGGCCAACCCGATCGGGACGAAAGCTGCCGCTGAGCGGCGGAAGGGAACCGGCAATTTCCACATCCCGTGAGGACTGCTCACGGGCCTGCACAGCAAGCCTGCAGGCAAGAAGATTCAATTCTGAAAAACGCTCTTCAATTCCTTCTTTAACTAGATCACTGCGAATAAGACCGTAGGTATTAGTTGTTATAACATCAGCACCTGCAGCAATATAATCTGCATGAATCTGTCGTACAACATCCGGATCACTTATCAAAGCACCTGCTGACCAGATACTTGAGGGAACATCAACACCTCGAAAATGCAGTTCACGCCCGAAACCACCGTCAAGTAGTATTATTTTTTTATTGTTTTGCATACGTTCCCGGCGAACTTCCATGTGATTCTTCCTTCTACATGAGTGTTTCTCCACAAAGCAGTCCCTCAATAAAGACAGAGACCACTGACATACCATATCTACAGGCATATAGGATATTTGACCGGTTTCTGTCAATTAATCATTGCCTAGACAATGGAATTTTTTCTTTCCTCCAAAAAGAAACGCTAACAGCCTGGAACTTAAAAAATGCAGGCTGTTACAAGAATACAGTAAAGAGGCTTCTTTATTTTTCAGGAGCCGGTAAACCGTTATTGTCCCCACGTAAAGTAGTGGCATTACCTGAGGGAGATTATCAGATCAGCTTTGACTATTACAATTTTGCAACCCCTATTTAATTGTTTGCTTTCGCAGCTGTTTTCTGGCATGAACATGTGTTACAATTAAAAAACAACTAAATCAGTACCTACAAACTCACAAAGGAACCACATCATGAAACGGAATATCGGTAAAAGCTACTCTCCACTCTTTTTCCTGTCAGCCCTTGGAAACGGTGGAATAACAGTAGGTTTTTTTATCTTTTTTATGTTTATGACACCTCATCTGGACACACCCATTGCAACCTTTGACTCAGTATGGACTGATCTTGCAGCCACATCACTGTTTATCAAAGTACTTGCAGGCGTGTGTTACGCCCTGATGCTTTACTTCGCATTCAACCATATTCGGATGCTGATCTGGAATATTCGGGAATATCGTTTATTCAAGCAAACCGAGGGCTATCAAGAACTTGTGCAGAGCCATAATGAAATAACTCTTATGACAATACCGCTCACCTTGACCATGACGATCAATGTTATGTTCGTACTCGGAGCAATGCTGGTACCCGGCCTATGGAATATCGTTGAGTACCTTTTCCCCTTTGCCTTTCTCGCATTTCTGGCCACGGGAATCTATAGTCTCATTCTGTTTTACAACTATTACAGTAAGGTACTTATCAAGGGCCACTTTCAACAGTCTAAGAACAATTCACTGAGCCAAATGCTTTCCTCATTTACCTTTGCCATGAATGCCGTAGGTTTTGCTGCACCCGCAGCCATGAGTGAAAATCGTACCATGATAACTATTGCTGCGTTCTGTGCCATTTTCTTCTTTGCTATAGCGACACTGCTTGCGATAAAAAATCTGATTTTAGGTTTTCAGGCTATGATGGATAAAGGTGTCAGTCGTGAGGCCAGCGCAAGCCTGTGGATCCTCATCCCTATCCTAACCCTACTTGGTATTACGGCCATTCGCCTCCATCACGGCTTTCACTTTCTTTTTCAGGGAGGTGGCAGCCCGTCATTTTATTTTATCTGGTGCAGTTCTATTCTTTCCATACAGATTTTTATTGGCATTCTGGGATTTGTAATCATGCGCCACAATAACTATTTCCCGGAATTCATCCATGGTATCAAAAACGACACAACCATGGATGCAGCACGAACTCCTGCAAGCTATGCTCTTATCTGCCCGGGTGTAGCCTTCTGGGTTTTTGGGATGTTTTTTATCGATAAAGCACTCATTCAATCCGGGTTGCTGAATCTTTTTTCCCTGTCATATTTTATTTTATTACTGCCCTTGCTTTTTGTCCTTATTAAAACAATCATGGTAAACTGGAAATTAAACAAGCGATTACTCCAGGAAGGTACGGCCTGACAACAATCTGCATATCAAAAGGTGTTGGAATGAAAAATATTTTATTGTAATAACTACTTTGCTGGTACTGGTGATGACATCGGGTTGCACTCAGGAAACTCAAAACAAGTTAAGCAGAGCCGTGCAAAATTATACGGGTACCAACGGTGTGCTGGATATCTATGCCGGAGAAAAACTCGTTAAGCGGTTTATCAAGATAGATAAAATCTCCACGGCGACCAGTACGAGTGGCAGTGAAGCCAGAGCATATCGTTATGGCTATGGTATTTTGGATGCGAATCAGAACCTTGCAAAAGACCCGGGAGAAAACAAAGTTTATTTTGAATTTAGCGACTATTCAACCAGTTATATTTTTTATGAAAACCCTGAGAAATAAGAATGGAAGAAGGCAAAGATATGCAATTCAAGCTGCCACTTTTATTTTATGGCTTTAAATTTCCTCTGGTGTCGAATTATTGAGAGAAGCATCAGAGGTAACGAGCTACCTACCAAGAAAGACCTTTCCCAACTGAAATTTTAAGCCTTTACAATTTGTCACAGCCCCTCCCCTCTGGTATGCGTTGTATTTGACATTTCAATCAGGAGTAGATGCATATCAGTCCTGGCCTGAACATTCAGGTCTTCACTCTCAACTTCTGCGGCATCCCCTGAATCAAAGCCTATCCTATTTATATCGCCATTACCTTCCATGATTTTTACATAGAGCTGACGATCTGGGTCCAGCGTAAAAGCAAGACTCTTCCCGCCATCAATCTCAGCTGTGAACATATTTGCATCCTGGTAAAGCTGAATTGCCGCATCGCTTTTTTCAGGGCCTGCAATATGCAACCACCGGTTGTGCCGTTCCTCAGTGGCAAAGATCTTTGAGCCGTAGCGGGGAGTGAGTCCATTGGCCTCTGGCAGAATCCAGGTCTGGATAAAGTGCACCTCTTCACTACCATCATTCATCTCAGAGTGGGTTATCCCGGTTCCGGCACTCATATACTGACAGGCACCTCGACCGAGACTCTCTCTATTGCCCATGCTATCCTTGTGAGTGAGCTCTCCGGTTATGATATAGGTGACAATTTCCATGTCCTGATGGGGATGCGTTCCAAATCCGGTTTGGGCCTGTACACGATCATCGTTCATCACCCTCAACACACCATAATGCATGTTCTTCGGGTTCTGGTATTCGGCAAAGGAAAAGTGGAAGCGACTAGTCAGCCATCCATGTTCTGCAAGGAAGAGCGAGTCAAATTGAATATGTTTAATCATTGTCTCCACCTACTCATTAATAAGAGTTCAAGACTCTCAACCGAATTCGTTAGACTATCCACCCATACAGACAGACCACTTTTTTCATATCCACAATGCTTCATTCGTTACTCTTTGCCTCAATCAAAGCTTTGTCAAGATAAGCAATGCACAAGGGAATCGGGGGACACGATCCCAATTCAAGAGACAAAGACGAATTGGGTCATGTCCCCAATTTCCTACCAGCGTATTCGTTATGCAATTCCGACTCAAGCTCAATTTCGGTGAATAGTTACAGTTACAACAAGGTAGAGCGATTCAGAGTATTGGTCGTGAGCTCTCTTTTTTATCTGGAAGATGTTGCCAGCAAAAAACCAAAACCGATAAAAACAGAACCGGTTGCCCGGTTGAAATTGGCTATTCTTGCCGATTGATTCAACCATCCTTTCATTCTCTGAGCCAACAGAGCATAGGCCATTAAAAAGAGAAAAGAGAAGCCCATCAATGTGGCAATCAGTACTAAAAACTGTGAAATTAAGGCTTCGTTGACAGAAATAAACTGAGGAAACAAAGCTGTTAAAAACACAATTGCCTTTGGATTACTTATTGCGACGGTGAAGGCCTGGAAAAATATCTTTCTGGGAGAGATATTCCTTGAGACACTCATATCTTCAGGGGAAGATAAAGCAGAAGGTTTCTGGAAGAGCAACTTCAGACCAAGATAGACCAGATATGCAGAACCGGCATACTTGAGAATATTAAAAAATACTACCGAGGTATTCAGTAATGTCCCCAGACCCAGGACAGCAATAATCGCCAGGAAAAAAAGTCCAACAATATTTCCGGATGCTGCAAAAAGAGCTTTTTCCCATCCGTACAGAGTTGAGGTACTGATAGCGAACAAAACCGCAGGACCTGGTGTTGCAGTGGCCGCAACGACAAGTACCAAATATATTATCCATGATTCAATGGTCACTTACATCACCTCGGAATAGCATCCTCTTAAGGACCAAAGGGATGCAGTTATACATTATACCAGCTTACGACTGAGTCCTAAAAGTGGTTTTTCAACCATAGAATAACTGGCAACTCCAACAGTAATAACAAATGCCAGGGCAAGCGGAAGTACAATTATATTATCAAGAAGACCATTCACAGAAAAAAGTCCCCATACTCTCCCGACAACACCTAAACTCAGTATATGTGAGAGATATATTGAATAGGAAGCGTCTCCAGTTTTGATCAAATATCGGTTTGCAACGTAGCCATTCCTCTCTGCGTTGATCAGGCAATACACAATTACCAGGGCAGGGACACCAAAAATAAGTATCCTCCACCAGTACATTGGTTCGATTTCTCCCGTTACAACAGTAAATGCGTAGTATCCGGTAACTGAAGCCGTAAGAGCAAATAGTGCGAGAAAAACAAAGATGGTAGGCTTTAGAGTTAAAACCTGCCTGTGGTACACAATGGCAAGAAAACATCCCCCGATAAATTCCAGGGTCAGTGGATGAAAGAGTATTCTGAAAGTCGGGATCGTTACTGTAAAGAAAACATCCCCACAAACAACAATTAGTCCCCAGAAAACTAATACAGCGGGCATCTTCTTTTCTGATGAAAACAACAGAACAAATGAGAAAATAATATAAAAATATATCTCATGGATAAGGGTCCATCCAACCATCACCAATGGTAAATAATGGGACGGAATCAGTAAAAATGATTCGAGAATATTAGTATTACTCCCCTGTTTACTGTTAACCCAGGATGGATGGATCAGAAAAACAGCCAACACCAGCAATGTATAAAACCAATACAGGGGATAGATTCTTGAAAGACGACGATACATAAAAATTGCTGCCTTTCTAAAATCCCTGAATTTCCCTCTTGTCACAGTGACCATTACAAAACCACTGATCACAAAAAACATATCCACCCCAAACAGCCCGAAGTTTAAGATATCCGGAAGGATCGTCTCCATCCCACCGTATTTCTTCTCAACACTCAAAATGTGTAGAAACACGACAAAGAAAACAGCAATCCCACGCAGCGCCTGAATATTTTGTATTTTAGCTGGCTGCATATTGTTTGAGTCCAGGGAATTTACAGTGGTTCTACCCAGCATCATAGAAGCGACTGGGATAACTCATCAGGAGTATTAATATTGCGCCATGCTCCGCAAAGCGAATGGGGAATAACAGGTGTTGCGATTTTTGAACGTCTGGCCACCATAGAAATCCGTAAGATCCCTGAGGAACTGAGTTCCTCGAAATACTGTTTGGCCTGCGGTTCATAGAGGGCAAGAAGAGGTTCAACAAAACCATCCTCTTTTAAACGTGGTACAGTCCCAAAGGAATCGGGGCTTCTGCTTGCTAGCAGCCATTCCAGAGATTCCGTCGTGATATTTGGCATATCACAGGCCAGCAGCAACCAGCAGGAGTCTGGCCGCCAGCGCATTGCTGCAAGAATTCCGGTTAGTGGGCCCTGGACATCCGGGACATCTGGAATACGTGTCAGTGCGGCCAGGTTTCCCGGAACATCCCCCTTTCCTGAGAGTACGATCTCTTTGGTAAAGGGTCGCAGCAGATCCACCGTATTTTCAACCCATGTCCTGCCATTTCCCCCTCTAATCAGATGCTTTGGTCGACCCATCCGTGAACTACGGCCACCGATCAGAAGACAGGCTCGAATGGGAATTTCCTGCTGTACGCTTGTTAATTTTTTCATATCTGGAGACTGATTGTGTCTGGAAGAACTGGCAGAATACCTGCCTTACACCCAAGATGAAGAAAGCTCTCTACAGCTGCCATACCTTCCGTCCCAAGATCTTTAGAATAGTCATTCACATAGAGGCCGATATGGTTTTGCATCACCTGCTGATCCATCTCCTGTGCATATTTTTGAATATAGGGGAGACACTGATCAGGATGTTCATCGGCCCAGACAATGGAGTCATAGATAGCCCTATCTATCTGGTGAATCCGATCTTTCCCGAGGGAACGTCTGGCGGCGATACAGCCCAGAGGAATGGGATGCCCGGAGCTTTCTTCCCACCACGCGCCAAGATCCTGCAGGCAAATCAGGCCATGATCTGCATAGGTGAAACGGCTCTCATGGATAATCACTCCTGCATCCACCTCTCCACCTGCCACCCGTTTCATAATTTCATCAAAACTCATTTCAATCAGATTTGAAGAAACTGGTGAATACATGCGAAACAGCAGATTAGCAGTGGTCAGTTTGCCGGGGATTGCAATGCTTGCATTATCCAGAGAGGCTGCATCAAAGCCGGGCCTTGTCACAAGAAGTGGCCCGCAGCCACGGCCGAGTGCAGAGCCGGCAGAAAGTACACAATACTCATCGAGCACATGCCCCAGAGCATGAAAGGAGAGCTTGGTGATATCGAGTTTTTTCTGCACCGCCCAGGAATTTAGCGTTTCCACATCTTCAAGCATGGGGGATGCCAGCTGCACATCCGGTATTGTCAGCAGACCATGGGTCAAAGCGTAAAAGATATAGGTATCGTTGGGACAGGGCGAATAGCCAAGAGTTACTGGTGTTATCATTCGTTTTTCAATCCTTTCAGAAGGATGGCAGCCGCTCTTCCTGCCTCATCACAGGCTTCATGCAACTTCCAGCGCCCAAGATCCCGATCTTCCACATAGTTGGAAATTGCACGCATTTCAAGAAGGGGCAGATTATATGCTTCACAAACCCTGGCAACCGCGCCCCCTTCCATATTCTCACAGAGAGCATCATACTGATTCATAAGCATTGCACCACGACTCGCAGTTGCGCTCACCCCGCAGACGGTGACAAAGTTTCCGAGCCAAACAGGGAAATCATTCACCTGAAGCAAATTTTCCGCCCTGTTCAGCAAATCAGAATCCAGAGTATAGTGTGATCTGTGGAGCAGGTTTTCGGCAAGGGCTTCCATACGATTTGGATAACAGATCCCCATATCTCCAAAAACTTCTCTCTCTGCAAGACAAATGTCCAGAAGGGCTGCGTTCTCTTTCCCGTCCCCCAGATAAGCGCCACCGACTCCAAAATTCAGGACGGCATGAATTTCACTATCCCCTTTAGCACTCTGCCCTTCAAGGAAGCGGGTCAGGTTAAATGCAGTTTCCACCATACCAACTCCTGTGACCAGACGCATCCATCCATCTGGATCAGCACCATCCTGGTCCAGCAGTGATTGGAGTTCAAATTCTGTTGCGCAAACGACAAGGAACATGGTAGGAAGACGTCTTTTCGGGATAATGGTTGATAAGTTCAATCGTAAAACATTTCTTTCAATTTACACTTAGCGAATTACGCATGCAACAGGAATTCTCGCTTCAAGCCTACAACTATACACTTCCACCTGAAAATATTGCCCAGCATCCCGCCGATGCCCGGGAAAACTCACGCCTTCTTGTTCTCAATCGCCATAGCGGCAAACAGGAACATCAGAGATTTCATCAAATCATCGACCTTCTCAATCCCGGCGATCTACTGGTAGTAAATAATACAAAAGTCTTTCCAGCACGACTTCACGGACAAAAGGAGAGTGGCGGCAAGGTTGAAGTATTTCTCCTCTCCTATCCCGTTGAAACCGCAGGAAACCATGGGGAAAAACGGGCAGAAGTTACAACACTTATCAAAAGTTCCAAACGCCCTAAACCCGGAAGTCTTCTTTTCCTGGGAGCGGATCTTGAGGCCAGGGTACTGGAACTACTTGACGGTGGCAAAGTCACCATTGAACTGAAGTATTCCAGTGATAAAGACCTCTCCTCAATTCTTGAAAATTATGGCCAGGTGCCACTCCCTCCCTATATCAGCAGAAAAGACGGAACCACCGACGAGGACAGGGAACGCTACCAGACGGTTTACGCGAAAGCACCAGGTGCAGTGGCTGCGCCTACGGCAGGACTTCATTTTTCAGAAGATCTGTTACAGGCCATTCAGGACAAAGGTGTGGATTTTACTGGAATCACTCTCCACGTGGGACATGGTACATTTGCGCCCGTTCGCTGTGAAGATATCCGGGATCACAGGATACATCAGGAATATGTTTCGGTGTCACAGGATAGTGCTGATAAAATCAATGCAGTACGCAGGGCCGGGGGAAAAATATGGGCGGTGGGAACCACCACGGTTCGAACTCTGGAGTTTATGAGCGATACAAACGGCAGAGTACAGGCAGGAGATGACTGGTGCGGGCTCTATATCATGCCCGGTTATGCATTCAAAGTAGTGGACAATCTTATCACCAACTTTCACCTGCCGGAATCATCGTTGCTGTTTCTGGTTTCAGCACTCTGCGGCCGTGACCCCTTGATGAAGAGTTACCGGGAAGCCATCGCAATGGGCTATCGGTTTTATTCATACGGCGATGCCATGGCCATACACGGCTAACTCAAGGCGATCAGTTAGGAATTAGCTGCAGCGCAGGGACAAGTTCCGCTGGTCTTGCAGGGAGGAGCGGCTTTGGGAGTAACTGGTGCATCCTTTGTCGCAGGTTTAGGAGAGGCATATCCGTCTGCATACCAACCGCCACCCTTCAGTTTAAAAGAACTCATGGACATAATTTTTTTCACAGGTCCTTCACAGTCGGGACACTGAGATAAAGGATCGTCGGCCATTCGTTGCTGAACTTCAATAACTTTTTCACACGCTGGACATTCATATTCGTATACTGGCATTTTCCTACTCCGTCGTACTATTAGTAAAAAATTTGTAACTCTTATTTTACAATTCAAAGGGATGCGATCTTTTAACATTCATGGTGGCTGTAATTGTCGGATTCTGTGACACCCAAACCATGCTTTATTGAAGAACCTTTCCACCATATATCAAGGAAGTAATTCAAAATCGTGCCCCTGCCCTGAGGTGCAGAGTACTGTAATGCGCAGATTTACGCCTGTCAACTCCCCCTCAACAATTCTTGCAGGAGTTACGCAGTAACAGGAGATCATCCAATGACCACTTCTCTTCACTTGACTTTTACACTTGCCGATATAAGATTGTTTGTCCTGAATGTGTAAAAACCGTAATAGTGTTTCTGACTGAGAGAAAGTGATTCTGGTGTTTTCCGACAAATCATTCCGCAAGCGAAGAATGAGCGAGGACGTTTGACGGAGAATACCTGAATCATGGTTAATAAGACGTTAATATAAGATAAAAATATTTTTTCTTTATGCCGAGTACTTTTTGCAAAATCACTTAAAGAGAAAAGGCAGAAAAAACTAACCATAGAATACTTTATGATAGGCATTTTTGATTCCGGTGTCGGCGGCATGACAGTAGCTCATGCCGTTGAACAGCTCCTTCCTGACTATTCACTTGTCTATTACGGTGATATTGCACGTAGTCCCTACGGCCCCAAAAGCCCTAAAACCATCATCGACTACTCTATCCATAACACCGAATTTCTCCTCGATAAGGGAGCAGAATTAGTTATTATTGCCTGCAACTCAGCATCCTCCGTTGCCACGGAAACACTTCGGGAAAGATTTCAGGTACCCATAATTGAAGTTATCACTCCGGCGGTGAATCGTGCAACCTCTGCAAGCCAGACAGGCCGAATCGGAATTATCGGTACCAGGGCCACGGTCAGAAGCAACATCTATCAAAAAACAATCCTTGCGAAACAATCAGAATGTAAAGTCTTCCAGGAAATATGTCCCCTTCTGGTTCCCCTTGTTGAGGAGGGCTGGCTCAACAGACGGGAAACAAAAATGATACTGCGGCGCTACCTCGCTCCTTTAAAAAACAAACAAATAGACACCCTGGTGCTTGGCTGTACCCATTATCCCCTGTTAAAAAACCTGATTCAGGCACGAATAGGGAAACGGGTTAAACTCATTGACTCTTCCATTGAAACCGCTCAATATGTAAAACAATTCCTTCTAAGCAATCCAGATGTTGTTTCGAAGAATGGCAGCGTCAGTCATAAATATTACGTCTCTGATATCACAGAAACGGCTAGCCAGGTAGCTGAACATATTTTTTCCCGTCCAATGGAGTTAATTATTGCATGAAAACTTTCCAGGCAGCAAAAAACTTTGTTTACAGCAGCTTCCTTGTACTCCTTAGCCTGCTCCTTTCCTGTCCGGCAACAGCCGCTGAATCCCCTGAAGAAATAGCCACAAGACTACAGAAGCGGTACGATAGCATATATTCATTCACCTTTGACTTTAATCAGGACACCAGAGGCCAGCTCAGTGGCCGTCCAAAAAAAGGAAGTGGCCAGGCATTTTTTGTTAAGACCGGAAATGCGGACATGAAATCCGGAAAAATGCGCTGGAATTATTTGTCTCCTGAGAAACAGGTGCTGGTTAGTGACGGCATCACATTTACCATGTATTTTGCCTCCATGGCGCAGATGATAATTACGCCGGCCTCAACCCTGCAACAGGATCTGACCTATTCATTTTTTACAGGATCCGGCAACCTGCTCAAGGATTTTACCATCCTTGCCCCGGATCAGGTCACCAGTCCCCAGGGTCAGACGAATAGTATAAAGTTAATCCCCAATTCCAAGCAATCTCAAGTCGCCGAGATTCATCTCTGGGTGACCGATGATTCTCTTATTCGACGCATAGAAATACTGGATCACTTCGATACTCTGACAGTCCTGAATTTCAGCAATCTTCTGGTTAACACTCTCGATAGAGATGATGCTGAACTTATGGAAAGCCTCTTTCATTATACGCCACCAGAAGGTACAGAGATCATCAATCAATAATGGATAAGCCAAAATCTTTTCGACTGGGTCTGGTGTCCATGCCATGGTCGATATTCAATCGTCCTTCCATCCAACTTGCAGCACTCAAGGCCTGGCTCGACACCAGGGAAAACAGTTTTATAACAACAACTCTTTTTCATCCCTACCTCGCAGCAGCTGCAGCCATTGGCACTGAAACCTACCATTACCTCGCAAAAAACAGTTGGGTCGGTGAGGCACTATACAGCCCCATGCTCTTTCCCGTGCAAAGGGAGCAGGCTGAAAAACTCTTTTATGAAAGTTGTCGCAAAGAAAAGGGCCTGAAACACCTTGATTTCGACAAATGTGGACAGCTTCTGGAGCATGCCCTTGAGCAATGGCTTGAAAGCGTTGACTTTGCATCCTTTGATCTCATCGGGTTTTCCGTCTGTTTTAACCAGCTTATCTCTTCACTCACCGCAGCAGACAGAATAAAAAAACTCTTTCCAAAACTGCCAATTATCATCGGCGGATCCGGATGTGTTGGTGAAATCGGCATGTCCCTTCTCCAGAACTTCCCTCAAATCGACTATGTCATCAGTGGAGAAGGTGAAGAAGGCTTGGAACAACTCTGTCGTTCGCTGCACTCCTCGGAAAGTACCAGCACTCTGCCGCCCCAGATCCTCAGCCTGAAAACAACGGGTGCAATCAGCAGCAGCTGTGCGGGTATTGCAGATCTGAACAATCTGCCGGTACCAGACTACGATCCCTACTTTCAGGAAATGAAACATATCTTTCCTGCCCAACCCTTTGTTCCCGTACTCCCAATCGAATTTTCAAGGGGATGTTGGTGGAACAAATGTACATTCTGCAACCTGAACCTCCAGTGGCGTGGATATCGCTGGAAAACGTCGGATACCATGCTTGCAGAAGTACACGGGCAGGCTGAGCATCACAAATGCCTTGATTTTTGTTTTACCGACAACGCCCTGCCACCAAAAGAGGCTGATAGGTTTTTCGGCACCCTGGCCGGAAAGGAGACAGACTACGATTTCTTTGCTGAAGTCCGTGTTATCACAGATCCGGACACACTGCGGCGCTATCGTAAAAGCGGGCTCTCGACAATCCAGGTGGGTATCGAATCACTCTCCACCAGTCTGCTTAAAAAGATGAAAAAGGGAACCACAGCCATTGAGAATATTGCCGCCATGCGTCAAAGTAGTGAAGCTGGAATACAGCTTGATGGAAACCTTATCATTGAATTCCCGGGAAGCAGTGCGGAGGAAGTGCAAGAAACCCTGAACAACCTGGATTTTGTCCTACCCTATACACCCCTGAGTACCGCCTCTTTTTTCCTCGGTCACGGCTCACCCGTGGCAAAAGCTCCAGGTAGCTTTGGTGTTCTTGCTGTGACTCAACATCCCAAAAATACAAAACTCTTTCCCCCGGAGCTCCTGCAAAACCTCAATATGCTTATTAAAGGATATCGGGGTGATCGTAACCGGCAACGGAAACAGTGGAAGGAAGTGGCAACAAAGATCGAATCCTGGAACGAATTCCATAGCCGGCGCAACCCATTACAGCCTCCCCTGAGCTATCGGGATGGTAACAGTTTTCTCCTGATACGACAGGAACAGCTAAGCGGCCCCACCCTGCAGCACAGATTACAGGGTACATCCAGAAAAATTTATCTCTTCTGCCGAAAGATTCGTAGCATGGAAGAAATCATCCAGGAATTTCCATTCATCAAAGTGGCGGCACTGAGAGTTTTCTTGCTGGATCTCCACGCTAAAAGATTGATATTTCACGATAATAACCAATTCATAACACTTGCCATTAACAGTAGAGGGAATTAGGAGACATCTATTCCCCTTGGAGTTCTACCATCAGCTTTTCCCTTCCATTTTCAATCTTTTTTCTTTCAGTAATATCCGATTTGTCCCCATGAATTCGACAACCTGCCCGTCAGATATCTAAAAAAAACAGCACAACGTGGTGATTTCTTAGCAAGTTTGATGTTGTTAATTTGGAATAATGCTTGACAGCAGCTTTCATGTCTCGATATAGTAATACGAATATTATTTTCGTATTACTGTGAGTAGTGTGAAAACCACCTTGCAAATAGTATTGCTTACATATTTACACGTTCAGATAAAAAACAGTGCATAAACAGATTAGACAAATTGGATTGTGTAAAAATGCAGAAAATAAATAATGCGGTCATAATACATATTTTATGGCTGATGCGAATACACTTAGAGGGCAATTATTATGAAAGTTTGGGCGGTAATAATAGTGCTGTTCACAGCCACAACGGTTTGGGCATATGAGGGACGCAAAATGAAACTGATTGAGACCGGTGAAAGTTCCGGTATTCGACAAGAAATTTATCCTGTTCATCCAGAAATCAAAGGCCAAGAGGCCATCCAATTCCGGCAAATCGGTGTTTTCCATACCCCTTACAATCAAAACACAAGGGCACCCCGCCAGGGTATTCTGGAACCGGAAACCAAAGCTATAATCGAGATTGATAGCATCTATAGAAAGGGATTAGCTGATCTTGAGAAATTTGAATATATTATTGTGCTTTATTATTTCAATATCACCAAGACGTGGTCACCTACGGTTAATCCTCCTCAATCCGATCATCACTTTGGTGTCTTTGCCACACGTTCACCCAAGCGACCTAATCCTATCGGATTCTCTGTGGTAAAATTAGAAAGTGTCGATTTGGAAAAGGGGATCCTTACGCTAAGCGGAATCGATGCCTTTGAAGGTACACCAGTGCTAGATATCAAGCCCTATCTCCCATCTATAGATATCGTTTATAGTAAAGAAAATGCTGCAACTGAAAGGGAACTTGGTCACCATGATGAAAAATACATCATAGATCCGACCATGTATAAATGAGATATGAAACAATGCCGGTGCCTGAAAAATAAAGCATCCCTTATGAACGTCTGGTCAATATTCATCACCATCCGTCATTTAACGACTAAGGAAACACGGTCTCAGGTGTATTGTTTTCCCCAATGATCATTAATTATGGTGAGTCTGCCGCACTCTTCTCAGCATTTTTTTGGGCGTTTGGCATCGTGCTGATGAAGAAAGGTGGTGGAGGTCTTTCAATAATGGCAAGAAATTTTTGCCGTCATTTTTTTGTTACCCTGCTGTTTATTCTCCTTATGGTATTTCAGCAAGAAATGATGCCTTCTTTTGCAACACTCTCTATCCCATTGTTGTTAATCAGTTCTCTATTCGGCATTGTCGTTTCCGAAACCTTTTTCATGAAGGCTTTATCAGAAACTGAAACTACGACTATAACCATTACCGGCATGCTGTACACACCGATAGTCGTTATTATATCAGTTCTTTTTTGTAAAGAAATTCTCACCCCGTTTGAAATGTTCGGCGGACTTTTCATTATCAGCGGTTCCCTTCTCGCATTTCCACGTTTTGCCCTTTTTGCTGACATCCAGCAACACCGACGTGGGTATTTATATGCTGTCCTGTCGGTTGTCGCTGCTGCTATAGGTGCCGTGACAATGAAACCTTTACTGGCTGAAACTGATCTTTTGGGACTCCTCGTTCTACGTATCGCTATTGCTCTCCCTTTTCTTATGCTAATTTCAAGGTTGCGTAATGGCTGCGTCTTAGTAGAAATATTTCGAGCACCATCCCAAGGGTACAGGTATCTGTTAAGCGGAGCTTTTTTTAGCGATTTTCTCGGCACCTATTACTGGGCTACTTCGATGCAGAGCGAAAGCGTCGCCTTGGTTAGCATGCTTGGTCAGACCTCTATAATCTTCGTCCTGTTCTTTTCCCGATTCCTTCTTTCAGAGCGTATCACAACAATAAAGATTATCTCTGTCTTGGTAATTTTTGCCGGCACGCTGGTTACTACTGTCTTTGATTAAAGACAAAGATCTTCACAGAAAATCTGCTAAGGTTGTCCGGGGAAAAATCAAACAATAAGAATGCATCCATTG
This sequence comes from uncultured Desulfocapsa sp., assembly GCA_964538055.1. Taxonomy (GTDB): domain Bacteria; phylum Desulfobacterota; class Desulfobulbia; order Desulfobulbales; family Desulfocapsaceae; genus Desulfocapsa. Next base: position 26,281 of record CAZIDU010000059.1, read on the forward strand.
TTGAAAATGAAGCCGAATTGAACCGAACTATTTTAAGCCTATCAGCTGAGGAGGAAAATGAAATTCTGCGTTGACACGGGTGAGACGAACGCCTCCATGGTCCGGAGGTATTTCCAGATCAATCAGAGACTCTTTGGTGGGGGAAAAACAGGTAGACTGGATTTAATCTGACAGGCACCTCTATGAAGTAGGTCCCTGTCAGATCATGTTTGGATCACTATCTGTTATGATTGGGGAACAACACCACCCATTCCTACACACTCAATGCAGTACTCTTCCATCGTTTCCGGACTGTGACAATCCTCACAGAATTTTTTATCGCACCCGATACAGACGGTGATTTTTTCTGTATCTGTTTCTTTACCACATACTTCACATTTTATTGTTTCTTTACTCATTTACGTCCTCTTGGTTTTAAATTAGCCGTTAGCGACACGCTTTAGTTATAGACTCATTACAAATAATTTGTATATCTACTTCCCTATATTAGAAGTCTATCAATTATCAGCAATTCCCGAAGCAAGTCTCATTATAGTCTGAAAACGGGTATATAGGCC
>CAZIDU010000060.1:0-26766 GCA_964538055.1 uncultured Desulfocapsa sp.
GACACGATCTCAATTCAAAAGACAAAGACGAATTGGGTCATGTCCCCAGTTTCCTATCAGTGTATTCGTTATGCAATTCCGACTCAAACTCAATTTCGGTGAATAGTTACCTGTTTGTTTCAATTGTGGAGACAGGAATAATTGATCTACGGTGTCGCAACAATTTTTTCGATATCGGCCGGGTCATCCACACTGGGAGAGTCAAAATCTGTAACAGTTACCTGTATTGAATGACCAGACTCAATAACCCGTAACTGCTCAAGTTTCTCAATGTTTTCAAGTGAGGAATAGGGCAGGTCGGTAAATTCTTGAAGAAAAGAGTTGGAATAGGCGTAGATCCCAATATGCTTATAGTAGAGGGTGTCTTGGGTGTTGTCCCGGTTGAATGGAATTTTGGCCCGTGAAAAATAGATGGCAAAATTGTCACTATCAAAAATCACTTTTACATTGTTGGGATTAGTAATCTCTTCGTCGTCCGTGATGCCATGGGCAAGGGTACCCATTTTAAGACCAGGTGTTTTTACAAAAGCACGTACCAGATCGTTAAGACATTCCGGATCCAGAAAAGGTTGGTCACCCTGGATATTGATCACCACGTCATCTGCTGCAAGGTGCAGTGTTCTGGCAGCTTCAGCAACCCGGTCCGTTCCTGAACTGCATTTTTCAGATGTCATGATGACATTGCCATCAATTTCTTCAATTGAGGTTCGAATGGCATCACTGTCCGTTGCCACATGGACGGAGTCAATGAGATCGCTTTTTTGAACCTGTTTATAGACACGTTGGATCATTGTCTTTCCCTGGATATCAGTGAGTGCTTTCCCGGGAAATCGTTTCGATTCAAAGCGTGCGGGGATAATTGCAGTAACTTTCATATATGTATATTTTCAGCATTTATAAGATAGATTCAATTTGCATCCTGATGGTTTTGCAGCAAACCTACAATATGTAGGCAGGTTTTTCTACTCCCTCCTTGCTTTAATCGAATATATTTATCTGCTTTTTGCTGAATGATGGTCTGGTCACCAGGGTTTTCGAGCATTTTTTCGAGTAATTGCAGTACTTCTTCTTTGTTATTGCCTTTTTGGGCCAAACCGCTCTCAAAGACCTCATCTCCTGTCCAGAGGAAGTTTGATATCGAGGGACCTGTAACAGGAACGACTCCATTCATAAATGCTTCAATGAAATTCTGTCCGCCAAGGGGTGCCAGGCTCCCACCGACAAAAGCTGCATCTGCGCGTTGATATGCATTGATTAACTCTCCAAAAACATCCCAAATCATTACTGAAGACAGATCGTCATCGGGAGAAGTGGTTTTCCGTGCGTAGCTGATGTTATTATATGCAAGCAGTGCTTCCCAGTTTTTGACCCGATGAAGATGGCGGGGAAAGAGATCTATATGCAGATCCGGAAAGCTTTTCAGTATTTCCGTTACAAGATAGAGAACTTCGCTTTCTTCCTCCTTGCGGATTGAGGCAAGAATGAGCGTTTTGCTCCTGGTCGCTGCCCGCTTATGGAGTGAACCAGTTTCTATCTGATCAAATTTTATATTTGAAACATAATAACTTTCCTTTTGCTGGAAAAGATCCTGAAGCCGATTTTTGTTTTCCTCAGAATTTGCTAAAATTATATCCGGTGTGAGCATTCTCCAGAGAAAGGCAATTTTTTTATAGCCCTTATAGCTTTTCTCAGTCATTCGTCCATTGACGATCATCATTCGTTTCTTTTGTCGTTTCATCTCAGCCATAAGGGCGGGCCATATTTCCAGTTCAATAAGGATCAAAAGTTTTGGATTGGCAATGCGAACAGCTTTTTTCACCAGAGCCGGGTTATCAAAGACCATATAGGCAATACTGACTTTATGGCTCTGGTCAGTCGCAAGGTCTCTTTCGAGGATGCCTCTGCCCTGGGAGGTGTTCGTTGTGATAAGGATGTCCAGCTTTTGAGCTCTCTCAAAACTTTTGAGGAGTTGCCTTGCAATATAGGCCTCTCCCACGGATGCGGCATGCATCCATATATCAACTTCTGAGAAGTTAATTGTTTTTAGAGTACGTTCATCGGCCCCTTCTTTGAGACGTGGCGAACGAAGAAGGAATGGCGTTGCGCAGATCCACAGGACTCTGTAGACAAAAAAAAGGGATTTAATCAGAAATGTTTCTTTCATGGGAAAGTTCGTCTACAGATATTCTTTTATTTTGGCAAGAAGTGAGGGGTAACTTATTTCAAGCATTCTGGCTGCCATACTCTTATTGCCCTTGCTCGCCTCTAATGCTCCGCTGATCAGTTTTTTCTCGATGATTTTTTTTGCCTGTTTCAGAGAGAACGTACCCAGCATTTCATTGATCTGTTCATTGCAGGAATTTTTTGTATGTGAAGTGCTGAGGTCAGCAGGCAGAATATGGTTCGTTTCGGCAACAATAGCTGCCCGTTCCAGGCAGTTTTTCAGCTCTCTTATATTTCCCTTCCATTCTCTGCCAAGAAGAACCCCCATGGCTTCAGGAGAGATATCCTCGATTGCAAGATTCATCTTTTTGTTGAGGATGGCTAAAAAGTGGACACAAAGATGCTGAATATCTTCTTTTCGTTCACGCAGTGGGGGAAGTTTCAGGGGGAGCACATTGAGGCGGTAGAAAAGATCTTCACGAAATCTCCCGTCTTCAACTTCCTGGTCCATATCTTTTGCAGTGGCCGTGATTACTCGAACATCGATGGCTTTTGTTTTAACGCTGCCAACGGGGCGAATTTCCTGCTCCTGAAGGACACGTAATAATTTTACCTGCAGGCTTAGGGGGAGTTCTCCAATTTCATCAAGAAAAAGGGTTCCCGTGTTTGCCTCTTCAAACAGGCCCTTGTGATCTTTATCTGCACCAGTGAACGCTCCCCTGGCATAGCCAAAGAATTCACTTTCCAGAAGGTTCTCTGGAATGGAACCGCAGTTCACGGCGACAAAAGGTTTCTTGCTGCGCTTTGATTTCTGATGAATTCCCTGGGCAATCAGTTCCTTACCAGTACCTGATTCGCCAGTGATAAGAATACTTGTATCATAACGCGCTACTTTCTCAGTAAGTTGCAGCAGGGAGCGCATTTTTTTGGAATGGGCAATGATATCGCCAAAGGTACCACTTCCCTGTAACTCTTGCACCTTTGCCTTCAGACTGATGTTTTCTTCAAGTAATTCGAGATGATCAATGGCTTTTTCAAGAACAAGGAGTACCTCGGCTGTCTTAAATGGCTTGGTAATAAAATCATAGGCCCCAGTCTTCATGGCTTCCACCGCATCATCAATGGTCGCATAGGCGGACATCATTATGACGATGGGTTGGTGGGGGGCACCTTCAAGTTCTTTCAAAAAATGGAGTCCATCCATTCTGGGCATTTTTAAATCACAGAGAATCAGGGGGAAGGGTCCTTTTTTTTGAATTGCAAGCGCCTGTTCACCATTTTCTGCCATGGTGACCTGGAATCCGGCCTTAGTGGTGACCACAGAGAGCATGTGGCGCATGTTTTCCTCGTCATCAATAATGAGAAGACGCCTTTTATTGTGATCTGTCATGCCTCAGGTCCTTGTGGTCTGTGACTCTTTGTTTGATGTGGGCAGGGGGAGTGTGATACTAACGGATGTTCCCTGGTCTGTGTTTGAAGATAGACGGATAGTTCCACCAGATTTTTTTATCATATTATGGGCAACGGCGAGTCCCAGCCCTGTTCCTTTACCAACTTCTTTGGTGGTAAAAAAAGGATCAAAAATGGCATCACTGTGTTCGGGGCTGATACCTGCACCATTGTCTTTAAGGGTGATAATGATACAATTTTCCATGCTTTCCAACATCTTATTTTTCGTACTTAGACTGATCCTTCCCTCAGCAATACTCCCTTCAGTTTCTTCAATGGCATCAATGGAATTAAGAATGCAGTTTAAGAAGACCTGACGCAGTCCATCACTGTCAATGACCACTTCACGTATTGTCGCCTGAAGATCAGTGTTATAGCGAATTGGAAGCGTGGTCTTTCTTACGCGAACAGTTTTTATTAAGTCTTCAAGGAGCCGGTGGATATCAATAGTCTCGACTGAAGATGCCACGGGAGATCTGGAGAGGTCAAGAAGATTTCTGATTAGGGTATTGATGCGGTCGAGTTCGTGAGTGGCACGTTTGCTGAAAGCTTTCCGATCTGTAGTGTTAAGCGTTTCCTCTGTGAGAAGATCGATATAGCCCTGGATAATACCCAGTGGGTTCCCAATTTCATGGGCAAGGCCTGCTGAAAGTCTGCCGATTGATGCCAGCTTTTCGGCCCTGATCATCTCATCCCGATTTTTTTGCAGTTCGGCATTGGCTTTTTTGAGAGATTCGACGCTGAGGCGGAGTTCTTGTTTGTCACCATCTATTCGTGTTACCAGACGATTGAGACTGAGAGAAAGCTTGGTGAACTCTCCTAGGCCCTCACCTGACAGGAAAGGAGCATCGTCAATTCCTGTACGGGAATCAGCCAGGCGGGAAAGTCGTTCAATTGGTTTTATCACCAGGTGAACTAGGCGCGTGAAGCCTATGGTTGTGAAGATAAGAACATTGATAAAGAGATAGGCAAAGAATATTTTTTGCGCCTTACGGATGGATGTTGAAACACTCTCCAGTGACCGGATAAGAGCAATTGCCCCCTGATCTTTTTGACCTGGAACCAGGGGCGTGGCCATGAGTAGATACTGTTTTGAGAGAAAAAAGCCATTCCATGACATGCCGGAGTAGCTTGTGTTTGTCTCAGCACTGGTGGTTGCGCTTGAAATTAAAGGGGCAAGTGACAGGTCATTTGGGCATACCCCCTGGGAATGGATTGGACCGTTTGGGGTGTCTTGCCACTGGAGACAGAGAATGCCACTCTCATCAAAAAAGTTGTTGATTTCTTTGGTGAAAACCGATCGATCCCCAGAAGATTCTCCGGGGGCAATGGATGCCGCAGCGATATGGAGTATCTTTTCGCTGATCTGAGCTTCCTGGTGGATACCGTTGCGTTGCCAGAGCATCAGCATAACAAATCCGAAGAGGAACATGCTTATAAAGAGGAGCGCGGAGAGGGTGAGTCCCAATTGAACTTTGAGGGTATGCATGATTTGCTATTCTAGCAGAGAAAGAAAGGAAAAAAAAGGTTGAAGGCTGAAGGCTGGAGTGGGGATGTACAGGCCTTTCCTTCAGTCTTCAGCCTTTACCCCTTTTGCCTTCCGGGTTTTCAGTCTACAGTGATCCTTTCCCGAAAAGTAATTCAACCAGGAAGAGGTTCCATTTAGCGACCAATCCTTAGGAGGAATCGACTCTAAACTGTGCAGATTATGACAGTCGGGTTTCGGGCCCCGGTGATAACTGCGAACCCAGAAACAGAGTCTTTCTTTTGGGTACACTTCACAGTAGCCATTGTTAGATCCGCCACAGGGACCATTGACCATTCGTTTTGGGCATCCGGACTGGGGACAAAGGTAGGATGATTTGGCCAGGGTGCAGTCTCCGCACATTCGGCAATGAAAGAGGATTTTTTTTATCAGGTGTTCCAACAGAGTGTAGAGACGAAGGAGAAAGCTGTTGTTGAGGGCTTTTGTGCTGATTTTTTTGGCGACTGGAAAAAAGAAACCATTTTCACTGAATACTTGTTTATGGACAAAATCATTACTGGTGAAGAGAAATGGCAAATTTCGTTTTTCGGGTGTTTGTGGACAGTCTTTGTATAAATACCAGGTGTTGGGTTCCGGAAAGTGGATTTCTTCTTCTTTGAAGGATTCACCTGTGAACTCTTCGGATTTATCAAGAAGAAATGATATTGATTCAAAGCTGAGGTTGTTTCCCCCTAGGTGGATTCCTGAATATCCTATTCTCTTCAGAGCTGCCAGCATTTTGGCCGCTCGTAGCAGTCGGGCTTCTTCTCCCTTGTCACTAGCCTTTGCCTCTTCTTCCATCCTGCGCAGAAGAATATCTGGAAGAATAACACCGGGAACACGTCCTTTATTCATAATGCGGGCAACGGTGAGGCTTGGTATAAAAACATTGGCTATAACCGGAATCTGTAAATGCTGCTCCCTGATAAACTGTATAAGCTCTTTATATTTATCAATATCGTAGCCAAGCTGGCTGATAACAAACTGGGCCCCACATTGGATTTTTGTAAGGAGCTTTACGTATTGCCATATCTGCTCCGACTTCAGAGTTTTAAATGGAGAGACCACGCATCCTGCGAAAAAGTCCATTTTGGGGAGATCCATGGCCTGCCCCGGAGCCCCTTTTTTGACCGTAAAATTATGGCGTAATCGCTCAATAAGACTGAGTAGCTGAGTGGTATCAAGATCAAAAACAGGCATTGCCTGTCCATGAAATCCGTAACGTGGAAAATCTCCTCCAAGGACAAGAAGATTGAGCAGCTCATGGCGATGGCATTCAAACAACTGGCTTTCGGCCATGTTGCGGTTTTTATCTTTTAGAGAGAAGTGGAGAAGTGGGGAAATGCCCATGGCCTGAATATCGATCCCTAGAGAAGTGGGGGAGAGAGCAGGGTGACCTCCGGGATTGTCGGTGATGGACAGGGCTTTGATACGACCGTCTTTTTTTGCTTCTTCAGCCAGAAGCAGAATCTTTTCGAGTCGTTTTCCTCCTGAACCGCGGCCTGGAACCAGTTCGTAGGTGAGAGTAAACTCCTGTTGGTTCAGTAGCGAGTCGCGAAAGCTGTCGGGGTGTTGTAGCATATTCTACAGCATATTCCTTCACGCGGCTGAAGTGTACGCCACATGCCTTTGAATTACGGTGATTTGGCCTGAGTGTAAACTCTGAAATGACATTGTAGCTCTGATTTTGGTGTCAATAAGTCAGTCTGTACCACTCTGGACGGATAAATAACTCTCTAACACAATATAGTATCTCTGGCCCTTTTGCCATCGGTAAGAGTAATTACAACGAGAAAACCAGCAAGGTCTCATGCCGTTTGCCTAAGTCTGGATTAAACATATGACTTCTCTGTATGGGGTGTTTTGGTCGCAAATCTTGACTTTTTGCATGTGATTTTGTACTTGTTTCCGGATGGGCTTAGCTGAGCCGGCAGTATTTAATTTCAATCACTCTGTTACGAGATTGAGGGCAGCCGGGAAGAGTCAAACAGTTCTCTGGCCGACCTGAAGTAAGCCGACTTTATCCTCACATGTTTGCTGAAAAGTCTAAAAAAGCACCTAACAAACCAATCCATTATCACAAGTCAGAAAGTTGAGTCGAAATGTCTGAGATCTATTCCTTACCGTCCGGTTTTTTGTGGACAGTCCTTGATGTTTTCAGCATAGGACTGGGGGCCTCCTATATTTTGCTTCACCCCCGTGAGACGAAGAGTATGCTGGCGTGGATTCTTACCTTCTTCCTCCTTCCTGTTCTGGGGGTTGCTCTTTTCTTTCTACTCAGTGAGCCTCGTCGGAACAGGGCAAGGCGTCGTCTCGCAAGACAGCGCAGAGGGCTGAATCCGGAGCTGGAGCAAACTCTTCACTCCTTTCGAATTCCCCATGTTCCGGAACTGGAAGCAAGAGGCTTTCCTCCCTCCCTGCGAAAATTTGTCACACTGGCGACACGGATCAATGATCAACGCCCTCCCACAGGAGGCAATAGTGTCGAGATCTTCCACAATCGCGGTGGTGATTCCTGGCAGGCGTTGCTGGAGACCGTGGCGGGAGCCTCCCATCACATCCATCTGGAGTATTATATTTTTCATGCTGATCGGAGTGGAACAGAGCTTGCGGAACTCCTGATAGAAAAAGCGAAGAGTGGTGTTTCATGTCGCTTGTTACTTGATCACCTCGGATCCTGGAGACTCCCTTCAGCCCTTGTTGTCCGTTTGCGCAAAGCAGGAGTCAGGGTCGCCTGGTTTATGCCCGTTCTTCCCTGGAAAGGGCCCCATTGGCGTGTTCATGTCAATTTTCGAAATCATCGGAAAATTGTTGTTGTTGACGGAAGGATTTCTTTTACCGGCAGTCAGAATATTGCGGATGAGTATTTTCGTGCTGACAGTCCTTCTGGTCCTTGGATTGATACCAATCTCTGTATTACCGGTCCAGCCGTTTATGAGCTGCAGGAAACGTTTATCGAAGACTGGTACTGTGCCACAGGGGAAGATATCTTTGAGGAGAAACATTTTCCTTCTTTTGATAATCGGGAACTTGTTTCCCGCCAGATTGTACAGGTGGTCCCTTCCGGTCCCGATTCTGATACCGGAACCATGCATCATCTGTTGCTTGCGGCTATTTCGGCCGCTGAATTCTCTGTAGTTATTGCGACACCTTATTTTGTCCCGGACCAGGCTATGGTCTTGACCCTGGAGGCTGCTGCCCTGCGCGGTGTGCAGGTTCGCCTGTTGCTGCCGGAGAAATCCGACCAGAGGATGGCGCTTTGGGCAGGACGCAGTTATTATCGGGAATTGACAAAGAGTGGTGTTGAAGTTTATGAAATGAGTTCGGCTTTTCTTCATTCCAAGGTGGTGACCATAGATAAACTCTGGGGTATGGTCGGTTCTGCTAATATGGATCAGAGAAGTTTTCGTCTTAACTTTGAAATCACCACGATCCTTTATGAATCTGCCTGTCTTGTGAAACTGGAACAGTGCCTGGACGAATTGATGGCCAATGCCCGTCATGCCACTGCCTCTTCCTGTGGCGTAGGGCAGCGGCTAAAAATGGGTTTGGCGCGTCTTGCCTCTCCCCTCTACTGAAAAAGGAACCGTGTTTCCTTTGGAAAATTACGGATCAACATATCTTCAGGAGAACACCCGGATTGATGAAAAATGAAAACCAAAATCTGATTCGTATTCGCTCGCTCCTGCAAAAAAATGGCATGATTCGGGGAGGAGATGTTGAGCTGACAATAATTCCTCTTGCAGGGGATGGCTCAAGTAGAAAATTCTGGCGTATTCAAGAGGGTGCAAGAGGGCTGTGTCTAGCCGTCGCCCCTCCCGTTGTCGATAAACCCAATCTGGCTGAAGCAAGGGCTGCTCGGGAAATCGGGCTACATCTCCTGAAGCAGGGGGTGCGGGTGCCTGAGCAGTATGGGTGGCATGGAGAAACAGGTCTGCTTCTTTTTGAAGACCTGGGAGATGTGAAGCTCCACGACCATGTTGTCACATGCCGGGAGACAGATGATTATCTCGGTGCAATTCGCAGCGACTATCAAGAGGTTGTGAAGAGTCTGGTTCTGATGCAGATACAGGGTGCCAGGGACTTTGATATCCAGTGGTGCTGGGATACTCCAAAATATGATAAGACACTTATGCTGGAACGGGAATCCGGTTATTTTCTTCGCGCATTCTGGCAGGAATTACTTGGAGAGAAAGAACCGGCAGGTCTTGCTCGCGAATTTACATTTCTTGCGGAAAAGGCGGCAGCTATACCGTCAGATTATTTTCTTCATCGGGATTTTCAATCCCGCAATATTATGCTTTATGATGGTGAGCCCTGTTTTATTGATTTTCAGGGGGGACGGCTGGGACCCCTTGCCTATGATCTGGCATCGCTTTTGATCGATCCCTATGTTGCGCTTCCCTTTGATTTCCAGGAAGAGTTGCTTGAATTGTATCTGGATAAGGTGGAAGAGTTGTTGGATATTGATCGGAGAACGTTTGTAGAAGAGTATCTCCTTCTGGCTGTGCAGCGAAATCTTCAGATTGTCGGGGCATTCGCTTTTTTGACCAAACAGCGTAATAAGCTGTTTTTTAAACAGTATCTGCACCCTGCAACAGTTTCTCTGAATGCTCTTCTGGATTGTGAGTTGTTTTCGGAAATGCAGATTTTGAAAAAGACTGTTTCTTCGGCAGTAAAGTCTCTTAAGGATCTAAGTTAATGACCGTGGTGTTTGATAGCAGGAGTTCCTTTGGGGCACATTTGTTTGTGCCCCAAAGAAAAACCGTTGTATGGTACACCCAGTAGGATTCGAACCTACGACTCCCGGATTCGAAGTCCGGTGCTCTATCCAGCTGAGCTATGGGTGCCTGTGTGAGCTGCCACAGGCACTACATCTTTTACGGTTCGTAACAATTCGTATAGGCTAGGCTATTACGTATCGTTACGTACCGGAAAACCTGCAGCACCTGTGACAACTTTCAATAATCGGATGCAATTTTGAGGAAACCACGAAAATAAATAATCTACTCTTGTGAGATTGTCAATTCCTACCCGCCACAGGTGATTCGGATAGTCTCCGCTTTTTCGGCAATTCCTTTCTTTAAAACTTCATGGTTATATGCGGCAATCACATCACGGCGTTTCAACATACCCACTACCCATTTGTTTTCCAGATCTTCCACAACAGGGATCTCTTCAATTCCTTTCACATCAAAGAGCTGCATGGCAGTGTACAATGAATCATCCGGCGTCAGCATAATCACATCTCTACTGCAGATACCACCCACCAGATAACAGACCCGTTCTTCTTCGGCTCTATGTAGGATATTCTTGACATCCTGCATGGAGATAATGCCAGTCATTCTCCCGGAGTCATCGACAACAGGAAAATAAAAACTACTTTTTGCCATTCGGAATATTTCAAGCAGATGGTTAATATTGGCCCTTTCCGAAATAAAATCTACATCCTCGGTGATGGCCTTTCCCACACGGACGGATTTCATAATGGCAGCTTCTCGTCCCTCATGGATATTGATCCCTTCACGGGTGAAATCAACGGTGTCGATGGAGTCGTGGTTGAATTTTTTGGATACCATAACGCCAATGATAGAGGTCAGCATGATGGGGATGATGATAAGGTAATTGCCTGTCATTTCAAAGAGTAGAAAGATGGCTGTCATCGGAGCGTGGGTGGATGCAGCGAGAAAGGCACCGATACCAACCGTTGCGTAGGCTCCGGGGTCGGCTGTGAAGGAGGGGAGTGCCAAATTGGCAACGTGCCCAAAACAGCCTCCAATCATGGCACCAATAAAGAGAGCGGGGGCAAATACTCCTCCGGCACCACCGGATCCAAGGGTTATGGATGTTGCAAAAATCTTCATAAAAACAAGGATGAGGAGAATGAACATCGTCCCCTCACCATTGAGTACGCTTTCGATAAAGTGATATCCGTCGCCCATAATTTGAGGATAGGCCATTGCCATACAGCCAACAAGAAAGGCACCGGTTATGGGTTTAAGCTGTGGATGCAGGGGCAATGCCTCGTATTTGTCGCGAATCCAGTAAAAGATACGAATATAAAATACGGCAATCAGTCCAATGATGACTGCTAGTAGAACGTAGAGTGGGATCTCCACAAAGGGGTTAACCATAACATAGTGGGGTATTGGAAATGCTGGAATCTCGCCATAATATGCTCGCGTCACAACGGTGGAAATTGCAGAGGCGATAACAAGGGCGGCAAAAGAGGATATTTCAAAGGTGCCGAGTAAAACAATTTCAGAAGCAAAAAATATCCCGGCAATGGGGGCATTAAACATTCCGGCAATGCCGCCTGCTGCACCTGCTGCAATATAGACTTTCATCCTGCTGCCGGACACTCTGAAGAATTGTCCTACCTGGGATCCTGCTGCGCCTCCAATTGCTGCAATGGGGCCCTCAACACCTGCTGAGTTTCCCGTGCCGATGGTGAGTGCAGTGGCAACAATTTTAAGCACAATGGTTCGTGCCTTGATATATCCACCCTCGAGATTGACTTTGCGGAGGAACTTTGTGAATCCATAACCGTTGACCTCTCCCGGAAAAAGGAGTGAGAGAGGAATCAGGAGCACCATACCGGCCATGGGAATCAGAGGGAGTAACAGCAGGTGCCAGCCACCCTGGTCAATGCCGAGGAGGTCTTTTCCACCGACCATGAATATCGTATCGACCCAATGCACAATGGTACGAAAAATGATATTACAGAGACCGGCCAAAAGACCAATAACAGAGGCAATAATCATCATGCCGGTGTTTTCCCCGGGCATGAATTTTTGAAGGTTATACTTCATTGTTTTTCAGGCACCTTGCAGCCAACGCTTGCAGCCTGTTTGAGGAAGAAATCGTCCGTCATTCCTGCTATATAGTCGCAAACCATGGCAGCAGGTTTGTGGGATGCCAGGTAGTTTGCATCCATGTCGGTCATGATGTCTACGGGTTTTGTTGTCTGGCCATTTTTCAGTTGCGTGAGGTAGTGGGCAAAGAGTGTTTCGTAACAGTTTTGAATAAGAGGGAGATTTGTTTTGGTTGTGGGGTGGAGATAGATGTTTTTGTAATTAAATTTTTTAAGTTCCTGCAGGTAATCGGCTATTTCCTGAGAGAAGCCAATATGTCCGTCTCTACTATTACTGTCAGTTGGGATAAAGCTATTTCTAATAAGGTCTGTGACCAGAGTATATACGATTTCTCCGTTGGTACTGCCAAGCTTTTCGCGACAGGTTTTTGGAATATCTTCGCGTTGTATGAGTTTTAGCAGGATGGCATCTTCAATGTCTCTTCCAATATAGGCAACGGTGTCAGCCATGCGAACTACGCAGCCTTCAAAAGTCATCGGTGCAAGTTTGTATTTAAGGTCTTTCGTTTTTTGTCCAAGCTTATAATCGAGTGAATCGAAATCTTTGACTGTGCCAGGGGTTATCCTGTTGGCGTGGATTTCACCGTCATGACAAAGGATACCATCAAGGGTCTGTAGGCTCAGATTCCAGCCCCGTCCTTTACGTTCCAGGTGGTTTAAAAAACGAACCGACTGAATATTATGCTGAAAAGGTGGCAAACCATGCTGCAGGCAGAGGTCAGCAAGAAAGTTTTCACCGTCATGTCCAAATGGGGCGTGGCCAATATCATGTCCAAGGGCGATGGCTTCAATGAGGTCTTCATTTAGCTTGAGAAAGCGACCGATGGTTCTGGCAATTCGTGAGACCAGTTGAACGTGGAGTACCCGGTGGGTTATATGGTCATTGGAAACCAGACAGAACACTTGGGTTTTGTCTATATAACGAGTGTAAGCCCGGGAATGGATGATTCTGTCAGCATCCAGGCTGAATGCCTGGCGGTAACCGGTGCGTTCTTCCTTTTTCCGGCGTACGGCATCCGTTGAACGGGTGGCCGCCGGGGAGAGTATTTCCTTTTCGATCATGTTTAAGTGATCAAGCATCGGAAGGAGGCTGTTATGTGGGTTGGGTGCCTGCATTGTGGCTCTTGCAAAGAGTGAACGTAGATAATTTTGTAAAATAAAAAAGGCCGTTGCTTCAGGCCAAAGGAAAATATTATACCAGACTGAATGGAAAAAGCACGGTTTGGCGTGTAAGTTCCGTTAAAAATGGTTTGTTTCCCATGAGAGTGTGTTAGATTCCATGGAAGTATTGATTGTTGATTATGAATGAAACAGGAGAATTTGCGTGAAGATTTCCATTGAATATTGCACGAAGTGAAACTATAAACCTCGTGCTTCCGGTCTGGGAGAGGAACTTGCTACACAATTTGATGCAGATGTTGAGCTAATTGCATCGGAAGGTGGTGTTTTTGAGATTGTGGTTGATGGAAAGACAGTATTTTCTAAGAAAGCACTGAATCGTTTCCCTGAAGAGGGTGAGATTATCAGTTTGATTCAAGATTGAGAGTTTGGAAGAACGTTAATTAACTGTTCGTGTTCAGGTTACAGGAAGATACACATTCGTCGCAATTGTTTCTGGTTTTACCGCGTTTGCAGTAATCAGCAAAACCTTCCAGCAGGTCATCACCGCCACGGGGGCAGACTTGTAGAAAATCGATAAAGGAAATCATTCGTTCAATAACTTCAGGAGGGGCAGCGTGTTCCACTTTACAGGCACCTTCTTCTGCGGTTTTGGAATCGATGCCAAGAACTTCGATGAAAAAACGTTTTAAGGCATTATGGCGAAAAATGACATCTTCCGCTGTTTTCTTACCAATGGCCGTGAGAGTGATGGGCTCGTAGGGTTCGTAATGGATTAACTTTTTTTTGGAAAGGGTACGCAGGGCCTCTGTTACCGAAGCTCTGCTGACACTCAGGCTGGTTGCAATATCCTTACTTCTGGCAACATTTTTCTTGGTAATAATATGATATATTGCCTCAATATAGTCTTCCAGGCTGGCACTGAGCGGAATCGTTTGCTTAGGCATAGTCAATTTATGTAGTAAATGATAAAAGAAGGTTGAGTCGGCGAGGGAAACCCAACAGAATTCCAATCAAAGTACCCTTGTTTACCAACATCGTCAAGTTTGTTAAACTTGTAAAAAGGCATGAATTGCCGATACATTCACTCCGGAGTGAACCCGGAATCTATTATTTAGCATGCTCTGTGAATTAAAAATTGATAACCTGGCTCTGATCGAGAGCCTTCATCTGGATCTCTGTGGAAAAACCGGCAGTGGACTGGTTGTGATGACAGGAGAGACCGGTGCCGGGAAATCGATCATGCTTCGTGCCATTCATCTCCTCACCGGTGGCAGGGCATCAGCCGACTGGATTCGCAATGGAGCTGAAAATTGCACGGTGGAGGCACTTTTTGAGGTTTCCTCTGAGAATAGCCTGTTACAGGAAATATTTACCAAACAGGGCATAGATGCTGAAGAAACCCTTGTTATGAAAAGGGTGGTGAACAATAAGGGCCGGAGTCGCATGTATATTAACGGTTCTCCAGCCACCACAAAAATGGCCGCAGAACTTGCGGTGAGTCTGTTGAATGTCGCCAGTCAGCATGATCATCAACAACTCCTGCAGCCATGGTTTCATCTGGATTTTCTTGATACCATGGGAGAAACATGGCCCCTAAGAAAACAATTTGATCAGCTGTTTGGAAAGTGGCAGGAAAAACGGCGAGAACTGGAACAGCTTCAAAAGCAGGAACAGGACAAGGAGCAGCGCAAAGATTTCCTTAAATATCAGTTAAAAGAAATTCAGGATATTGAACCGGTTCCCGGGGAAGACGAAACACTTAGTGAAGAGAAAAAACGGTTGAAAAGTGCCGATACTCTGATAAAAATCAGCAGGAAATCCCATAAACTTATGGAACATTCTCTGCTTGATGGCCTGATTCAGATTCGTATGGATATGAGCCAGGTGGCCGAACTTGACGCCGATGCCAGGGAACTGGCAACTGAGCTTGCAGGGTTCAGCTATCAGGCTGAAGATCTGGTTGTGAAACTACGTGAATACAGAGATTCCCTGAACAATGATCCCTATCGACTGGATACTGTAAATGAGCGTTTAAACGAGCTACAGGCGCTGAAACGAAAATATGGGAACAGCCTTGAGGCTGTAATAGCTTTTGCCGAAGATGCCCAGAATGAATTACAGCAGATAAAGAATCTTGATAAGGCTGTGGAGGAATGTGACGCTGAGGTCTTGGTATTTGAGAAAGAACTTTGTCTGTATGCTGGAAATCTGAGCAAAAAGAGAAAGAAAACAGCGACAGCCTTTGAACAATCCATGGGGAAAGAGCTGGCATCCCTTGCATTTAATCAATCAGGTCTTGAAGTGCGTTTTCAGGAAAATGATGATACCGTGGATAATCTGCGGCAGGGTGGCTGGGATAAAGTGGAGTTCTTTTTCTCAGCAAATCCGGGCGAACCGGTAAGGCCCCTTGTAAAAGTAGCATCCGGTGGTGAATTGTCCCGCTTGATGCTGGCCTTTAAATGTCTGCTTGCAAAGAAGGATATGGTGGAAACGGTGATTTTTGATGAGGTGGATGCCGGAATTGGCGGAGAGGCAGCAGAGGCTGTGGCCAGGAAAATCCAGGAACTCTCCACCCACCATCAGGTCTTTTGTATTACCCATTTGCCACAGATTGCTGCCCGGGGAAATAGTCATTTTCTTGTGGAAAAAGGTGTGGAAGACGGACGTACCCAGTCAGGAATACATCTGCTGGCTCCGGAGCAGCGTGTTGATGAGGTAAGTAGAATGCTGGCCGGTGACTCAGTGTCTGAGCAAACACGTGCTTGGGCGGAAGAATTATTGACAAAAGGAAGGGCAGCAGCATGAAACAGGTAACAGCACTTGCTCTTTTTTCAGGTGGCCTGGATTCCATCCTTGCTGCCAAACTGGTGGCATCTCTGGGTGTACGGGTTCTGGCTGTCAAATTTGTTACCCCGTTTTTCGACTATGAATTACTCGATGCCCCTGAAGAATATAAGCAGGAGGTCATGGATAAATATGGGATCGAAGTGATCCTCTATGATCTTAGTGAAAACTATCTTGATCTGTTGTATAATCCGTCACACGGCTTTGGAAAAAATTTTAATCCCTGTGTTGATTGTAAAATTCTGATGTGTAGTCGGGCAAAAGAATTGATGGCCGAATACGGGGCATCTTTTCTGATAAGCGGTGAAGTTCTGGGACAACGGCCCATGTCCCAGCGACGTGATACCCTGCGTGTCATTGAACGGGATTCTGATAATGATGGACTTTTGCTGCGACCTCTTTCTGCAAAACTTATGGATCCGACGACAGCGGAAACAGAAGGCTGGATTGATCGTGAACAGCTTCTTAACTTCAGTGGCCGAGGACGATCACGACAGATACAACTGGCAAAAGAATATGGTATAGCTGATTTTCCCACACCGGCTGGTGGCTGTATTCTTGCCGATCCTATTCTCAGCACACGGATAGAGAAGATTTATAAGGGCGATTTTGTTATTAAAGCTGAAGACATAACGGTGACAGATATTCGTTTTCTGCTTCTTGGACGGCAATTTCTGTTGCCCGATGGTGGATGGCTTATTCTTGGACGAAAGGAAGAGGAAAATGTAAAGATTGAATCTCTTGCAGAAAAATATGATATCCTTTTACACATGCCTGATCGCCCAGGGCCTACTGCAGCATTACGTAGTTTGAGAAAACAGTCTTTCGAGTCAGACATGATGGCGAAGGTGCTGCAGGATGCTGCCGGTCTGGTCGTTCGCTACGGAAAAAAGGTGAAAGACGGTGATAAAGGTGCCGAAGTTGAAATTTACGAGGCAGGAAAAAAGAGGAAGATATCTGCACAACCATTAAGTGATCAGATGTTTCGTTCCTGGATGTTTTCCGGTACCGATGAAAACTAAGGGCAGGAGCGCTGCCTTGCACAACCATAATACATTTGGTAAATGTCATGAGCCGAATGGTGTCAGCAGGTGGTTGCTCATTGGTACTCATGAGTTTTGCTTTGCAGATTGGAAAAAGGATAAACAAATATGAAAACGGCTTTTATTACAGGTGTTACAGGGCAGGATGGTGCGTATTTGGCAGAGTTTTTGTTAAAAAAAGGATACCATGTCCATGGGCTGAAGCGAAGAGCATCATCTTTTAATACTGATAGAGTGGATCACCTCTACCAGGATCCCCATGAAAATGATGTGAGATTTAAACTGCACTATGGTGATCTTACCGATTCTACAAACTTGATTCGGATTATCCAGGAAATACAGCCAGATGAATTGTACAACTTGGCTGCACAAAGTCATGTTGCGGTGTCATTTGAAACTCCTGAATATACGGCAAACTCTGATGCTCTCGGTACACTGCGTCTCCTCGAAGCAATTCGTATTCTCGGGCTTGAGAATAAGACCAAATTCTATCAGGCTTCAACTTCAGAGTTGTTTGGTAAAGTACAGGAAATTCCACAGACTGAGAAAACACCCTTTTATCCACGTTCTCCATATGCCGTTGCTAAATTATATTCCTACTGGATTACGGTCAATTATCGCGAAGCATATAATATGTATACCTGTAATGGGATTCTTTTTAATCATGAATCTCCTGTTCGTGGCGAAACCTTTGTTACCAGGAAAATTACTCGTGCCCTGGCCAGAATTAAACTTGGTTTGCAGGAGAACATGTTTCTTGGAAATATGAGTGCAAAACGTGACTGGGGCCATGCTAAAGATTATGTGAAGATGCAGTGGCTCATGCTGCAGCAGGAAACCCCAGAAGATTTTGTTATCGCAACAGGTGTTCAGCATTCGGTGCGTGAATTTGTTGAGATTGCAGCTGCTGAGCTTGGCATGGAAATGGAATGGCAGGGTGAAGGTCTGGATGAAATAGGTATTGAAAAAAACAGTGGCAAAACCATAGTCCGTGTTGATTCCCGCTATTTTCGGCCCACTGAAGTAGAGACTTTGCTGGGGGATCCGACAAAAGCAAAGGAAAAACTCGGTTGGGTTCCTGAGATCACCTTTGAAGAGCTGGTAAAGGAAATGATCGTTGAAGACATGAAGATTGCCGAGCGTGATCAGGTTATACGTGAGAAAGGGTACAAGGCCTATAATTATTTTGAATGAAACATACTGACTCAATATATGTGGCAGGCCATCGTGGTTTGGTTGGGGCTGCAATATGCAGGGCTTTGGCTACGGATGGCTTTACGAATATCATAACCAGAACACATGCTGAACTGGATCTGACCAGTCAGGCTGCAGTTCGTGAGTTTTTTGCAGAGGAACAGCCGGCTTACGTGTTTCTGTCGGCTGCAAAAGTTGGTGGCATTCATGCCAATGATACCTATCCTGCAGATTTTATCCGTGATAATTTGTTGATTCAGACGAACATAATCGATGCTGCTTATCAGCAAAGATGTAAAAAACTTCTTTTTCTTGGCTCTTCCTGTATTTACCCAAAGTTTTGTCCACAACCGATGAAGGAAGAATATCTGCTGACAGATACTCTTGAGCCGACTAATGAATGGTATGCGGTTGCTAAAATTGCAGGCATTAAAATGTGTCAGGCGTATAATAAACAGTATGGTTTTAGAGCCATTAGCCTGATGCCGACAAACCTATACGGACCTGGTGATAATTTTGATCTCGAATCGTCTCACGTTATGCCAGCCCTAATTAGAAAATTCCATCAGGCAAAACTTGATAACTTGTCAGAAGTGGAGGTGTGGGGAACTGGGACACCTCATAGAGAATTTCTTCATGTTAACGACCTGGCTGCCGCCAGTATCTATCTCATGGAAAACTATTCTGCTCCAGAAATTGTGAATGTAGGATCCGGGCAGGAAGTCACCATCAGGGAGTTGGCTGAACTTGTGGTAGATACCGTGGACTATAAAGGTGCAATCCGTTTTAATCCCTCCATGCCCGATGGCACTCCAAGGAAATTGCTCGATGTATCGTATCTACAGACCCTTGGCTGGCATGCCAATATTAAGTTGCGGGAGGGTATTGCCGACACCTATGCCTGGTTTCTGGAACATCAGGATTCTTTTCGACACTAAGATCGATTTACCATTGTAATGACCTGAGACAATTCCAGTACTTCCTGTTGTATAGTTTTTGTAAGAAACGCCCTCGAATTGCTGATAGCATCGATGCCAATTTTATTTATATGCACCGGTACAGTTCAAGTATGGAACGGGAAGTAGCAGTGGTATAAATCACCCGAGATTCAGTACGACGAAATAATAGAAAATTTACGCACCTCACATATGAAATTTTTTACGATTCTATCTGTCAGGTAAAATTTTCACGAGTCCATCATATGTAACAGTTGATGGTTTCATAACAATTTAATTTTCTATATAGATCCGCAATACTCCATTGCCGGAACAGACCTCACAGGCCACCACCTGTGTCATAGTTAGATAACTATTTAAGAACAGTCTTTATATCCTATCATTGCCAACTGAACAGTTGGATTTCTGCGGACATTTCAAATGTGATGGCATCATAAAAACTTGCTGGAACACTAACCGTCAGTGGGTTGCCCGATAGCAATGGTGTATTTTGCCATGACCCAACCAAGTGTCCCGTTTGGCAATTGCACATAAAACCACCCTGGAGCTTTTCCGATAACAGACAACACCGTATCCATATGAACTGTCGAAATTATAGCATTTTGTACTCCAGGCCCATTACGTACATTTAATGCTCTAGTTATAACTTTTCTGTTTTCACTAAGAACTACTTGTTGTCTGGGTGCACCATGAGTCGGATCAGCTATAACAACATATCCGGCGGGTGTTCTTCGATAATAGTTTCCTGCATGTGAGTAAAAAAGTGCTCCTGAAACCATAAAGGCAACATACCCCAGAGGTAAGACAGGGTATGCCCTGCCTATATGGATGGGCGCACCTAAAGGGCGAACAGGGTAAGGGCGATATACAGGATGTGGGACAGGCCTAGGTTTGGGGGGGGAAGCAGAACACAGCTGAGCAGAACATAACATGAATGACATAACGATACCAACAAACTGAACCTTAAACCTATTTGGGGGGAAAAAAGATTTCGCCATGAATATCCTCCTTTGACAAAATTAATCTACTCAATTAAGGAGAGCTTGATCAAACAGCACTCCTAGAGCAATTCACTCTGTAAAACAAATCGAATTTAACGAACACTACAGTACCCCCTCTGTTAAATCCACTTTTCTTACCCAATTACCTACCACTAACTCGAAAATTTCACAAGGTTGACGAGAAAAAAAAGTCTTGGAGCGGTACCACAAAAGTAGACACTGGTATGGTTGTTTATGTCAACAAGAAAGTACCAATCCATTTTCCCTTTTTGGATTTTTTCGATATTAACATCTGCAACGAGTATAGCTATCACGCTTCCAGCATATTATCAGAGACGGCGACATCATTTAACAACGGTTGATCAATCTGATATTCTCGGGTCGGAACCGAATGCATTTGCTTCGTCGTGGAACTGCCTCTACCTAAAGTCGGAAATTCGGTTATTGCTTGTCCCGTGTGCCTAGAAGGGTTCTCCAAACCGTGCCCACGTCTCTGGCAATGCGCTGGAAGGTTTTATTGATCTTTGACTTATATTTCTTAAAACAAAGTTTTACTTTGTGAAACGGTTATGAAATCCGGTTGACCATCTGTGTTTATTCTTGTTAAGGCTGTGTAGCACCTGCGTATCGGGCCTGACCTTGACAAGAATAAACACAGATGGTTGATACTCATGCAGTTAGGGGAAGTTCTGTTGCTATGGCCAAAACAAATCCAGCAAGCTCTCGGGCAATAGCCGTTTTCGCGACATTAGTGTTCTTACTTCTACTTATTAAATGCCGGTATCGGCCGTATCATCGAAGCTGGGCTTTCCAGAAAATATCGTAGATATCATCAGAAATGCCCCCTCCTGACGCTTTAGGATTCCCTAGGTTTTGCGAGCCGGTAAGCGATAAGCCTGAGCCGATGCAATTAAGGCTTTTCTGACATGGCCATTTTCTGTTTTAGTTATGGATCCTTTGTGTTGTTTGTCGTCACTGGATTGTTCTGAAGGAATCAGCCCAAGATATGCCATGAGTTCCTACTTTTCAACACCCTTTTGAAGTCAAATTTGCCCATGATGCTTTGGGGCCTGATTTTCCCTGCTTCATGAATTATTAAAAGCACGTCAAACAGCGAGATTGAGCTAAGCAGAGATTGCTGAACGTATGGGCGCTAAAGCGCCAGCTATAACACGTCTTGAATCCTCTCTAGGTAGTGGCCAACATTCCCCTTCCATTGCCACCCTTAAAAAATATGCCAGTGCCGTATGTTGCCATCTTGCAATAAAAATTGTGGCCAATAATTAAAAAAATGGTATAAACAAAAAATGTACCCAACTGGCTCACATGAGGGATCTTCAGATGTTTATAAAAGATCTTACCGCGGCCTAAGTCTCCAGTAACGCCACGGCCAGCCGGTGATTTAGGACGTTATCGCGGCGAGCAAAGCTCGGCGTATCTGCAGGGTGAAAGTTTTCTCTAAACTTGGCAAGAACCATTCGGACCTCAGTAAATGCAGCACAACGCATGAAGCATAAATTGCAACATGTGATGAAGTTATGCGACGACGGGCAAGCTCTCAGTATTTTAGTCCAAATTGACGATTTTTACATTGGTGGAGAACGTCATGGTGACAAACGTTGCCGTGTAGCAGAAGGAGAAATTCCTTTCGTCGCTGCAGTTATGATAAATGATCAAGGTCATCCAATCTCAATGCGATTCAGTGCTGTCGCTGGTTTTAATAAGAATGACATATCAAACTGGGCTAAAAGTTATCTTTTCCCAGGTACTTCAGTCCTATCCGATGGGCTTAATTACTTTCCTGCGGTTAAAGACGCCGGGTGCAGTCATCACGTTATCGTTAAAAGTCATATCGCAAAAAGCAAGCGATACCCAGAATTCAAGTGGGTCGACACGATGAATGGGAATGTCAAAAACTCTATCCATGGTACATACCATGCCGTAAGTGAAAAACATGTCCCACGCTATCTCGCCGAGTTCTGTTTCCGATTCAACAAACGATTTGAGCTGGGGAAAATGATAAATCAACTTGCTCAAGCAGCAGTTAACACATTACCAATGCCACAGCGAATTTTAAAGTTAGCTGAGGTTCGGTGGTAATCAGGAAAAATTATGTTAATCTCAGTGCATCTCCCTAAAACAGCAGGAATGAGTTTTGGACAATCTCTCGAAAATTACTTTGGTAAATATTTACTAAAAGATTATGCCGATTGGCCAATAAACACACCAGTTGCTGAACGAAATTTAAGAGCAATAAAAAATTGCATGAGTAGCTCTGTTAGAAAATTCAATGATATTAAATGCATCCATGGTCACTTTCTCCCTCTAAAATACTTACTTGTTGGAACTAGAAGTAGTGATGTCAAATTTATTACTTGGTTACGAGATCCTGTAGAACGGATTGCATCTCATTATTACTACTGGAAAAGAACTTATGATCCCAACACATCCCCACCTCTTCAAAGAAAAATGGTCGAGAATAATTGGTCGCTTGAGAGATTTTGCCTTGGCCCAGAATTAAAGAATTTTTACAGCCAGTTTTTATGGGGATTTCCTATAAGTCGGTTCAATTTTATAGGTATTACTGAACATTTCGAAGAAGACTTTATTTTTTTCTCGGAAAAGGTTCTTGAGGTTCACCTTCCCATGTATAAAATAAACATCAATGAGGAAATGAAAGAAGGAAAAATTTATATTACTGATTTGAATTTAAGGCAAAAAATCGAGTCTTATCACGAAAAAGATATGATCTTGTATAATCGAGTTTTAAAAAGGCGGCTAATCGGGTAGCAGGGGGGGCTCCCCCAGCTCCGGACGTGAATATCTCGACTCATCCGGCTCCTATCGTTCAGCCGTTTTTAGACAAGACACGCCAATGAGCAAAAATATTCGGCTGTCGTTCGGCAATTTGACTCACCCATCTGGTGGCCTTTTGTTGACGTCCCCTGAGTTTCTTATTTTTACAGGTTGCCCAACGCACTAAGCGCCAATTTATATGATGGAGAATCCCAGACATTGCAGAAGGATTGAATCGCCCGTAATAAAAAATCCAGCCCCGAATTATAGGATTACATTCTAGAGCCAGATCCTCAAGTTTTACGATATCCGAAAATTCTCACCTTGAATTAAACAGGAGAGCTATGCTTTGCTAGATATCATCAACAAAAATTGTATTTAACCATGTTAGGAGACCAAACTTGCCGTATCGTTTCAATCAAGTCTCTTCTCAAAAAAATCTGGAATTCTTGATCCAGGGAAACGATGGAATCAATATCTTATTCCCCCTCCCAGCGCTTCATTGACCCCCCATAGAGATTACTTGTAATTTCGTGGATATTCACCGCAGTTCAGTTTTCAAGCTTTATCAACAATTGCGTGTGGTTCTATGGCACGTCAGGGGGGGGGAGGGTGCGGTGGTGCTTTGGTGGAGTGCAGGAGGGGCTCGAGGGCACAACTGTCAGTAAAACCTATTCTGTGAGTGTCAGATAAGGTCTGCTTCCTTTGTCTGTAGGCCAAGTCTAAGCCATACACCTAAAACCGTATATCTAAAATCGTAAATCATTCTTTTGTTTTAAACCGCTCAGTTACCCCATACCCCAGTGCAGCTTATTGCGCAGGATTGCAAAATAGTCACGATCCGGGGAAATAATCAGACGCAGGGGATGTTTTGCCGACTCAATCTCCAGAGTGTCATTGTCGTCCATGTCCCAGGTTGCTTGTCCGTCGACAATTATTTGGGCTTTCTGGTTATGTTCAGATTCAAGACTTGTTCGCAGGCGACTGTGTGCCGGTAACAGTACAGGGCGGGAACTCAGCATAAAAGGGCAGATAGGAGTTACAAGAATGGAGGCCACTCCGGGATAAACCAGGGGGCCGCCAGCCGATAGATTGTAAGCCGTAGATCCCGTAGGGGTGGAGAAAATAAGTCCATCTGCCTTATAGGTTGTAATGTACTCCCGGTCTGCTCTTGTTGAGAGCTCAAGTACTCGGTCAAGGGCATCTTTGCTGATGACCACCTCGTTTAATGCGTATCGTGATTTTCCTGTAATACCATTTTTGCTAAGAGAGGTTTTAAGCATCATCCGGTTTTCAATGGTAACTGCACCGGATATCAGTTCGTCCACTGCCGCAAACGCTTCTTCCTCTGTTCGTTCCGTTAAAAAACCCAGATGTCCCATATTTATTCCGAGTACCGGAATAGAGTGACGTGCAGCTTGATCTGCAACATGGAGAAGGGTCCCATCTCCTCCTAGCACAATAAGAACATCCAGGTCATTGTTGAGACCATCGATGGTGACTTCAATTCCGAGCTGTTTAAGCTTTTTCCCTATGGACTGAGCAAGCTCTGCTGCAGGAGCGTAGCCTTTTTTAGAGACGATTCCGGCATGCTTGAGTGAAAGGCTCAGGGTCGTACGAAAGGCCTCGGAGAGTTGCGGCATATCAGCTTTGTCCAAGTTCTTTGGAGCGGTTTACTGCAGATTCGATGGCATCCATCACTATTCCTTTAAACCCGCTACGCTCAAGAACATGCTGTGCGGCAATGGTTGTCCCACCAGGAGAAGTAACCATGGCCCTCAATTCGGCAGGGTGCTTTTTAGTTTCAATAAGAAGCTTTACGGAGCCAAGGATAGTCTGGAGGGCAAGTTTTTCAGCTGTGGGTCTTGGAAGTCCTGCTTTTATGCCAGCGTCTATCATGGCATCGGCAAAGGTGAAAACATAGGCAGGACCGGATCCTGAAAGTCCGGTTACAGCATCAAGTAATGATTCGTCAAGGCTGACAGATTGTCCAATTTTGTTCAGGATCTTTTCACAACGGAGCAGATCATCGGGAGTTGTGTTTTTATTACCACTGAAAGCCGATGCGGCCTCAAGAACCAGCGCTGGAGTGTTTGGCATAACACGTATGATTTTACAGTCATCACGGCCAAGGCCCTGTTCGTAAAATGAAATGGGGAGTCCGGCTGCAATGGTTATAATAAGATTGTCGGGGCTGACAAAGGCTTTACTTGCAGCAAGGACCGTGCGCATGATCTGAGGTTTCACCGCAAGAATGATTGTCGTACAACTCTTCCAGAGTTGTTCACTGTCAGCAAATCCCTGAATACCATAAGTAGCTGTCATGTAATCACGGCGTTCCTGATTAGGTTCTGCAACAGATATGGTATCGGCTTGGTAGAGACCGGAGTCCATAATACCGCGAATCAGAGCTTCACCCATTTGACCGCCGCCAATGAATCCAATTGTATTCGTCATAGTGTTGTCCTTTTTAGCTGAAAAGTTTTCACGAATGTACCATGTCTAAGTTCAACAGTCCACAGAGGAAAATGAGGCCTTTAATTCGAGATGAAATGTGTGGCTATTCATGCTAGACTAGGTCAATTATGATTGTATTATAATTGTTTGTTCCTATTTGGAGAGTTTGCAAATGAAAAAAACAGTAATGGCTGTGTGTATGGCGCTGACACTGGCTGGGCAGAGTTTTGGTGGCTGTATCGAAGGTGATTGCGTCAATGGTACTGGAACCTATGAGTGGTCGGATGGGGCTCGCTACACAGGAAGTATTCGGGACAAGAATCCCGATGGAAAAGGATCGATGCTCTATCCGGACGGTGGTGAATATACCGGGGAAATGAAGGCTGGTAAGCGCAGCGGTGAAGGGCAAATGAAATTTCCTGACGGAAAGACGTACAATGGCGAATGGGCCGATAATCTGATGAATGGTCAGGGAGTTATGGATTGGCTTGATGGCCGGAAATATACAGGGCAATGGATGGATGGTATGCGCCATGGTCAGGGGCGCTTAAACTACACCGACGGGAAAGTGAAAGAAGGTGAGTGGGAAGATGGCGATCTTCTTGACTGAAAAGGAACATTTGGTATAGCCCAAGGACAAAAGACACAATGGAGAAAGAATAATGATTAGTCAGGAACTGCTGGATATTCTGGCCTGCCCTAAATGTAAGGAAGCTGTGGTGTTGAATGAAACGAAGGATGGGCTTTTGTGTGAAAAATGCAATCTGCTCTATGAAATCAGAGATGATATCCCGGTGATGCTTATTGATGAGGCTATATCGTTAGATTCTGAGGAATAGGTTTATTCGTCATGGAACTTAATTTCTTCCCTCAGCTCGATACGTTTCTTCGTGGATTCCCATTGCTGCAGGAGTATGACCTGCTTGAGAGGCTGGTTGTCGTCTGTATTTATGCAGTTCTTGCCAAGGTCTTTGACCTGTTTCTTATCCGGTCTCTGCGAAAGGTAGCCAAGAGAACCCGAATGCATTTCGATGATTTTCTCATCGATTTTTTTCATAGACCGTTCCTTGTCACCGTCATACTGTTAGGAGTACTCCATGCCTGTTCACTGCAGCCAGCGCTGCCACATTTAGCTGGATTTATTATCCCCAATGGCAGTAAAACGTTTCTTCTTATGGTCTGGTGGGGCGCCATTTCCACCAGCCTCAGCAAAACTAGCATTGAAGAGGCCAGCAGAATATTCGGCGGAAGGCATATTGATCCTGATATCTTCCTTCTTTTTAAGAATGTTTCAGCAATTCCCGAAGCAAGTCTCATTATAGTCTGAAAACGGGTATATAGG
>CAZIDU010000061.1:0-26704 GCA_964538055.1 uncultured Desulfocapsa sp.
ACCAGCGTATTCGTTATGCAATTCCGATTCAAACTCAATTTCGGTGAATAGTTACAGATAACTGCTATTTCTGATATCGACTAATCAATCCATTCAAAATGGAAACCTGATCGGCGAGATGTCCTGCAGTAGAGTTAATTTCATCTCCACTTCCTGAGAGTTGGGAAACAATATTGCTGGTCTCAGCTATATTTTGTGCAATTTCCGCTGACACTGCAGACGTTTGAGAGACATTTTCATTAACCTCAGAAATGCCTTCGGCCGCCTGCATAACATTTTGAGAGATTTCACCCGAGGTTGCACTTTGTTCCTGCACTGCTATGCTGATTTCGGTTACGATGCTATCCACCTCATCAATAACAGTACTTATCTGGCGAATTTCCTTCACCGTTTCATTGGTTGAATTTTGGATTGAGCTAATGTTATTTTTTATTTCTCCCGTCGCCTGGGATGTCTGTTTGGCAAGTTCCTTAATCTCATTGGCAACGACAGCAAACCCTTTGCCTGCCTCACCAGCCCTTGCTGCCTCTATGGTTGCATTCAAGGCCAGCAAATTGGTCTGCTCAGAAATTTCTGTGATTACTTCCGTCACCTTACTGATCTCTGCCGCTGCTGCCCCAAGGGCATCAACTTTTTCTGAAGAACTTGCTGCCAAGGCTACTGCCTGCCGGGTAATTTCCTGTGCCTTACCGGTTTTTTGCGCTTCATCTTCCACCGAGCTAAGAATCTCTTCAATGGCACTGGCAACCAGACTGACATTGGTGGATGCCTGCTCACTTGCAGCGGCTACTGAGTTCATATTGCTGCTCATCTCTTCAGTGGCAGCGGCAACACTCTCTGCCTGACTGGAAGCCTCCCTTGTCCCACCGGAAAGATCCTTAGAAACTTTTGATAAAGATTCGGATGAAATTGTAAGCGCATCAGATTGCTGCTGAATATTACCTAGCATGTCCTGCAGACCGTTTGCCATCGTGGCAAGAGCATTCCCGATGGAACTGATCTCATCGTTCCCTTCAGTGTTGACAGGTGAAGAAAAATTTCCTTTCCCCATTTCTATTGTTGAAGTTTGAATACCAGAAAGTCGTTTTCCTACTTTTATCAGAACCAGAGCAAAAAGAATAAAGAATGCAAGTATGGCAAAAGCAGCAATAGCCATCAAGCCCTGCAATGTTTTGATAGTTTTATTTAAAGAATCTCCAGCGGCTGTTTCTAACATTTGAGCATTCTTTTGAAGCACCTGAAAGGCTTTAAATGCCGGAGCATCGTTGATCTTAACAGCCGTATCGATATCCATAGGAGTTTTACCGCTCTTATGCATGGCCATAGAAGTCTCGATTGCCTGGGTGTACTGATTTGCCACAGCACGTGCAGATGAAAGTGCTGTTTGTTCTTCAGAGGAGAGATCAAGATTTCCATATGCCTCAAATGCCTGATTCATGCGATCCTTATTGTCCATAAAGCGATCAGCATATTTTTGAGTACCACGTAAAACATGATTCTTAAAATTATGGATAAATCCACCATAACCAAACTGTGACTTGATTTCAGCAAGCTGAACCTGTCGCTGCAAAGCTGTTTGTTGATAATTGGTCCACTGACTTCCAATATTTAAAATTGATCTCAGTTGAACCAAACCCGCCACGGACAGCAGAACAATCAATCCAAGTGAAAGTAGCAGGAGTTTCTTCTTTATAGTCATAATTTACCTCATTTAAATGCATATATCCTTTGATCATTTCAGTAAAAACAGCGTCACATTTAATTGAACACTATCACCAAAAACTGACATATAAAAGAAATTACTCAAGGATCCCTATTTTGATTGTTCTACTCATGTTAATTTTGACAAAATATGTGACCCATCTATAAAATTTGTTTCACTCAATTCACATATAGTTCATCCAAGTTGGCAAACAGGTCTTTTCGTTCAACCTCAAACTCTTCTATTTTTTGATGAGCAGCACTCAGATTATTCTGATTCTGCAATACAACGGCTTCACGAACCTTCTTATGAACTGCTTCATGATGAATGCCAAGTTCAGCAAAAACATCTGCATTACGTAATTCTGCAGGCGCATTATCATACCACTTACCAAAAGAACATTGATGATGATCAACGACATCTTTCTCATTCATATGCTGATACCCTGCCATAACTGACGTGAGTTTCATTTTCCAGTGAAAGTGAGCAGCTTTTACGTCTCCGATATGAAAAGGTTCATCACGGAAAGTGAACTGAGCAACCAGCGTATCAAGTGCCTCAACATTCACCTGCATCTCGGATGAAAGCTCATTAATATCAGTTGCATGGGCCGCAACTTCATCAGCTTCAAGCTTAATGGATGCAATATCGCTTGCTACTTCCTGGTTCACTGTTGACGCCTGAGCTATATTTTCATTAACCTCCTGAATTCCTATCGATGCCTGGCTTACATTATCTGAAATTTCCTGGCTTGCGGCTGCCTGTTCCTGCACTGCTGAGGCCATGGTTGTTACGATTTCATTAGTTCTATTAATGGTGTCAGATATTATGCCGATAACTCCAATTGTTTGCTCACTGGATTGTTGCACCCCTTCAATTCGACTCTTTATCTCCTGGGTTGCATCGGTTGTTTGTTTAGCAAGTTCTTTTATTTCGTTGGCAACAACAGCAAAGCCCTTACCAGCTTCTCCTGCTCGAGCAGCTTCAATGGTTGCATTCAAAGCCAGAAGATTTGTCTGGTCTGCAATTTCATTGATGGTTTCTGTTACCTTGCTGATTGCCTGAGCTGCACTTCCCAGAGATCTTACGCTTTCCTCTGCTTTAACAGCTTCCTCTACAGCTTCCTCAGTAATTTGAATTGCTGTTTCTGAACTTGCGGCGATTTCACCAATTGTTGCACTCATCTCTTCTGCACCTGCAGCAACCATATTGACATTCGTACTCGTCTCTTCAGATGCTGCAGCAATAGCTGACATATTTGCATTCATCTCTTCAGCAGCTGCTGCCACTGTCGATGCTCTGCCCGCCATTTCTTCAGCCGATGCCGACATATCAGCGGCGAGTGAATTTAAGATGGTTGTAGAAGATCCAATGGTTGATGACGATCCACGGACCTGGGCAAGATTCCTGTCAAATTGCATTGCAAGTCTGTTTGTGGCTAAAGCCAGCATACCAATCTCATCTTTACGGTCTATATCCGATCGTACTCTCATGTCTCCTGAAGCAAGCGTGTCTGTAGTCTGGATAATATTTTTAACTGACCCTGTAATAAATCTGATAAGAACAAAAGAGACAAGTATCCCGACAAGTATTGCAACTATGCTCAGGCTCAATACTTTTGTTTTCATGGAGGTAGTTGTTGAAACCAGTTCTTTGTTTGCATCTTTTGCGTAGGTATCAAGGATAGAAATTATTCCACCAAGTAACTGCTGCACTTCTTTAAGCTTAGATTCAGTTTTGGTGGTAAAAATTGTCCTTACCTGCTCGAAAGATTTTTCTCGTCCCTGCTTTGCAAGAAGTGTATTTATCTCTTTCACAGATCCATGCAGAGCCGCATGCGGAGCCTCAAGGTTTTTAAGAATTGACACGAGTTCCGGTAACACTTCTTCAGTATGTCTCCTCTCTTCACCATACAGCCACTGTCCCAATTTGCATTTATGCTCATCTGTTTTCACATTCACCTTTTCCAGAGATGTATCAGAAAAGAGCTTTTGGGTTTTAATCAAAAAACCCAAATGGCCTATCTCCAGTTCCAACATGCGCGTCTTCAATTCGTCGGCAAACACTGCCTTATCTATATTGCGTAAGGTCGTATTGGAACTAGATATACATATGGTACTAACAACTGCAAGAAGAAAAAGAACAAGACTAAAACCTGCTGTTAGTTTGCCTGCAAGAGACATGTTTTTTAAAAAGTTCATACAATTCCACCCTTTGTTTTCAACGTACCATTCTTACTATCATCTATTTTTGTGTCACGACAGCCCGTTAATTTTGTGCATTAGTTCATTTAATCACAATCAAAATCCTTTTACCACCACTTTTGACACAAATTCTTAAATACTTTTTTTCGACGTAGTTTCAGAGAGTTAATTAGAGACAAAACACAAGGGTAGAATCGACCCGTCCTACTAAACGTGGTACCCCCACCTGTTAATAGCGGGATCGTTCTATCTGCATGGCTGAATTCATCCTAATTGCCATGCAGCCGGTAAAACCGTCCAAACCGTTTTCAATCAGCAGTTCCATTGCAAAATCAAATTGGATATCCTCTACTTGACAGGTCATTGTCTTTTTCTTGTGATTGTTTTGTGATGATGAATAAAACTCGAAAGGATAGTTAGTGCCCGCTACTGCCTAGTTTTGCAAAATTTTATACAAAGAAGGCTACACCAACTAAAAGAGGTCTGTTAGGGATGAATATCAACAATATGAAGTTGATTGCAGGAAAAGAAGAGTGGAGAATAAGATTATTCTCGATGGCTTTGAAAGCTATCTCTTGGACAAAACCATCTCGGATAAGGCATTTTTGGAGACGCTTTTCCGGTTCCACCCAAGAAACTGTGAAATATCCTCAAGGGCCAGGGGATAAGGGAATGCTCCTTATCCCCTGCACTGAATGAGCGATTAGGAAATTTCTCTAATTGCTTTTGCCACCGCCCTGACCTTTACCCTGGCCCTTTCCCTGACCACGTCCAGTACCGCGACCTGCCTGCTGTTTTTCCTGCATGGTCTGGAGTTCCTGGGTAGAAACCTGCCCATCCTTATCCGTATCGGTATCAGCGAAAGAAGGCGAGTTGACAGCTCCCTGGCCCATACCTCCACATGCTTTGGCTGCTTTTTGCTGTTGCGCCCGGGCGTCATTAAATTCCTGCTCGGTGACGGTGCCATTGCCATCGACATCATAATTTACCTGGGACATCGGACCCTTGGCAGAAACGGTTCCAGCAGCAATCAGGCTTGCAGTTAAAGCGAAGGTGCCAATTGTAAGGGTGGTTATGAGAGTTTTTGTGAGTTTCATTGTATGTTTCCTTAGGTTGGGTTTGTGGTGTAATGGCTTCTTATGGGCTATTTGACAGATGACCGAATCCAAGGTAACGATAACTATTACCAACATATTCGTCAAGAAATTAGTCATTATCGGTTCAAAAGGGACTACGCTTTCCCATTGCCTGATTGTGGAGGAGGGGTGGTATTCAGAAAACGTGTAAAGGCAGCTTGGCTGACCAATAACCTTTCAGGGCAACACACCACGCTGCCTAAACGGCTGATAAAGAGGATCACCAATAAGCACCATTTTCCAGGAAACAAAAGGTAAACTTAGGAAATAGGCCTCAACCAGCGTAAAATCTCCATCCAGTAACAAACCGAAAAATATCTGAGGAAATGGGAAGGCCTGTACATAGGGTTCGCCGACAGGGCCAATGGTTGCCGCCACACCGTCTTCAAGGAGACGCTTACACCACACCTGACTGCCCTCCTTCTTCAGTGTCGTACATTCAGCACTGGCGATATGATATGCCACGGCCCCACGCTGCCAGTCAAAAGCATCTTCATAGTGTGCCAGACTGTACCAGCCGCAATACAAGGCCGCATCGGGTGCCTCTCCAGGCTGAAATAGAGCATTTTCTGCATTCAACACAACAGGAAACACTTTACCTGTCATCTTTGCTGCCAGGTGAATGGCATTATCATACAAGGTATAACCTTCCAAATGCCTATCATCGGCAGATTGTGGCCAACGGGCGTCAAAATAAGCGGTACCGCTAAGCCCCTCTTTTTCAACGGCCAGACTATCACTAATCAACCGTTTTACCGTGTCAATATCCGGCCCGTCCAAACGGGCAACCATCAGCACCTGGCCCTTTTCATATGTGACTTTTTCTTTCTGGAATTGAACAAACCAGGGATTGGCAATCCAGTCGGCGACGGGAGGGTTCTCTATTCGTACCACGCTCAGTTCCGAATCCACCGAGGCCACGGGATCTCGCTGACGTCGATCATTATGGCTCTGTGGCTGTTCCGGATTATCCGCGGCTAGTGCGTGTCCATTTATACGAAGAGGTATTCCGTAGAACAGCAACAGACAACTGACCTCCGGCTTATCTTCCAAAAACTCCCGCACGGGTACGGCAATCTCATCTTCATAAAAATATCTTTCTATGCCTTCATTGGCTGCAGTTTGGATGATAAGGAGGTTGGCCTGGGGGATCCTTCGCTGTTCCATATAATACTTTGCCAGCTTGACCCCGTCCCTCTCCTGCCCATTGGCAATAACAACAATTTCCTCTGGCTCCAAAGCCCGGGAGATTTCGGGTATAAAAAAACAGTTCAGAAGACAGAACATCATGACAAAAGGTGCCATGGACCTTTTTTTCGGTAAAAACATCATAGTACGGCTTTTTTTTTCTCTCTGGCAAGTTTACAGGATGATAGCACAATCTTTATTTTCAAAAACCAAGGTTGGTTATTTGTAGCAGATTACAGGTCTCGACTCCATAACAATCAAAGTATAGCCCTTGACCAAAGTACCACAATGTGCGACAATGCAATGCTGAAAGATGCCTTCCATGGCAGCTGACAAAGATTTTTACTCTCTTTCCCCATTAGAGGAGTTTACAGATGAAACACATGGTTATCGCAATAATTTGTGTTGTTGCAGTCGCTACAACAGCCTTTTCGGTCTCAGCCACTCCCCAAAAACGCTATGACGAAAAAACAGGAAGCTGTAGAATACTGGACACGGGACCTCTGGAGTGGGAAAGCTTGCCATGGGGACAGGGCGGAAAAGCCTTCAAACAGGTTTGCAAAAGTTGTCATACTCGTGACAATGATAAGGGAGCTCGATTTCTCCACGAGGAATCTAAATCCTCTGACGGCTGGAATCGAATTTTCGCCTCCAATCGGATCAAATGTGCAAGGGATGGCTCCTGGTCATCACTTTCAGATGAGCAATTACTTATGGTGAACGACTATCTCTATCGCTGGTCTTCTACGAGCCTCAGCAGAAATGACAGCAAATGACGCTAGAGTAATCTTCCGGTCCGGAAGAAACCAGATACTCAACAGAGCAACTTCTTAAGAAGTTGGATCCATCCAACTAAGAAGTGGCTCTTCTTTTTTGAGTTCCTTTAAAGGATAATGCGTACCACGCCAATCAATTCCTTGCTTTCGAAGGGTTGTCCAAACAGCCCTTATTAAGATATAAACGGTGAGATAGGGCGTCACCAGAGACCAGAAAACTGCTACCAATGGAACATTCATTCCTCTGCTATTACTGATAAAAACCGCTAAGCGGCACAGAATACTGGCACCTAAAAACATCCTGACCATACCCTGCGGTATCAACAGGCCCCAAAGCGGGACAATGGTGAGCAGAACAATTCCCATAGTCGCTGCCGCAACATAGTCGATTCGGTAGCTGTACAGGGCAAAAACATTTTTCATCAAACCAGCAACCATCTCAGGAATACTCCCGTACCATCGAACCTGGACAAAGTCTCCACCTTGCAGGCAGTCCTGAGTAAAACCTTGTTGTTTCACTCTCTTCCCCAGCATGACATCATCAATTGGATGCATTTTGAACGCCGCATGTCCGCCCAGTTCCCAGTAGGCCTTACTACGAATCAGATTAAAGGCCCCCACTCCGATAAACGATTTGCTGTTTTTGTTTCTGACATTCCAAGGTCTGAGAAGAAGAAAGAGGCCGCCCAGCGCGTCAACAATCATTGCATTGAGCAATCCCCCTGGAGCCAGATTACGAAAGATCAAAGAAAGATGATCGAGATTTTCATGTGTAAAATAGTTAACAGCCCTGGAAAGGGTGGACGGTGCCATAATAATATCTGCATCCGTAAAAAGGAGAATATCTCCTCGGGCCGTTTTTGCCCCCAGATACAAGGCATGGTTTTTTCCAAGCCACCCCGAAGGGAGTTTCTTTACCTGTTTGACCCGAATTTCCGGAAACGCCTTTCCCAATTTTGTAATTACTGCAAAAGTAGCATCGGTGGAACGATCATCAATAACGATGATCTCCAGGGACGGATAATCTTGTTGTAACAATGAGCGAAGAGCCGGCTCCAGAGTTTTTTCCTCGTTACAGGCAGGCACGATAATGGAAACAAGCGGGCCATCCCTATCCGTTTCCGGTGGTGTTGTAATCAAATTTTTCGTTTTCATGCTTCCCCAAAAGACCTGAAGCATTACAGAGAAGCTTATTAAAAAAATAAGAAAAGAGAGCACTACCAATAAAGACATTATTTCCAGTATTCCAAAGATAAATGAAGCAGTTTCGTACCTAAGAAAATACGAAGTCTGCGCGTATCTCGTATTTTTTTTGAAAAGAATTTCGTGAAAGCACTTCCCCCCAAGGGTACTGAACAGAGTGCCGGTTTACCGTTCATCATTGGTGCTAGATTGTTTTAGAGCCTTGAACAGCCGATCTTTCCTTCAGTCTAGGAATCTTGTCGTAATAATAAAAGAAATGAGATAATTTTCGTATTTTCTTTTTTCAGCAGGTGCATACTTCTTTCAACGTAACTTTTTACCGAAATTGAGTTTGAGTCGGAATTGCATAACGAATACGCCGGTAGGAAACTGGGGACATGACCCAATTCGTCTTTGTCTTTTGAATTGGGATCGTGTCCCCCGATTCTGGATAAATATTGTGCTGTTCAATAACATGGTGAATAGTTACCTTTCAATAAACAAAAAAACTGCGGCCGTTCAAGTACCCTTGCAAGCAAACAATTGCATTAACGGGGAGAACAACCACAGTTCTGAACTAACAAAAATATGAAAAAGGATACTGCTTACTTGCGTAACGGCTTTTGATCCTTGGCCATACGTTCAATTTTATTGTCTGTGGCATCGGATGTCGCCTTGGCTTCCATGGCAGTATTCTCAGCATTACGAGCTGTTTTCAGAGCTTCATTAGCTGTAACATTTGCCTGTTGTGCAAGTGCTTTAACAGCTTCTAAGTCTCCATTACTGGCACATCCTGCCAGGCCGATAACGATGAGTAAGGAAAGTACTTTAACGGTGTTTTTCATGGGAAAATCCTCTTTTGTGATATTTATATAATACAATACGTAAACTCTATATAATAGATACTCGAGGAATGATTACCAGGAAAACTTGCTAGTGACAAGGTTAACCGGTATAGAGCAACAAAAAACTAAGGATTGTTAAGTCTATTATTTCTGTCTGTATACATACCTATACCTTTTGATACGTAACAAAAAGCAGCAACCCAACCAGTATCAATACCAAGCCAATTATTGATACTATATTGGGAGCCTTCCCCTCAAGAAATAAGAGACCTCCAAGGAGTGCAAATATTACTTCACTGGCTTGGGTAGCATCGACACCAGCTAACTCATTTGAGTTTGACGCCAGATTACGTGCAAAAAGAAAAATGCTGGTTGCAAATACACCTGAAAGCAAAGCCACCAATAAAGTATTCAAGGTTTGCGACATACTTGGTGCTGGTGGCTGAGTGATCAAGACAAGCACAATCCACAGAGGGAAGGAACCTAGGGTCAGCAGTAGAACTTTGTTGAAAACATTGTTCAGTAGAGGCGATGTAATACTGGGAATATTTTTATGTTTGGCGTGTTTTGCCTCCCACACAAGTTGATTACCGAAAGGGTAGCAGAATGCTGCTATGAGTACCGGAATTCCGCCTAGCAAGAAAACTTTTGGATCAAACTGCTCAATGTAAGATAAATTCACAAGGATTACTCCCAAGAAAATTATCGATGCAAACAGCCAAATTCGCTTTGGAAACGTACGGCCGAAGAGCATGAATATGAAAAGACTGGCGACGACTGTAAATTGCCATGTAGCGGCAATAACCCAACCAGGTGAGAAATCAGCACTAAAACAGATAAGAGAGTAAAACCCTCCGAACCCGATACTTCCAGCAACGATCCAGAATTTATAATGGGAGCGAAACAACCCGAACACATCAAAAAGTTGTTTTCTTCCGCCGCTGAACAAAATGATAACAGACAGAAACAACATCATAAAGACGTATCGCAGAGATGCAGACCACACCCAGTGACCACCTTCTAAGCTCATAACTTCATTGAGTATAAAAGTTGAGCTAAAAAAAGCGCCAGATAAAATTCCGAGAAAAATCAGTTTGGTCATGTAATAGCTGTCCTAGCAAAAAGATAAAGCCAAATATTGTTGAGTTGAAATCGATACACAACCTTCACTTCGCGTTACCTACTCGTGTGGAGTAAGGCGAAGCAGGCGACCATTTTTCTTATCTTCCAGGACCCATATTGCACCGTTTGGTCCTTGCTCAACCTCTCGTATTCGTTTGTCCATGGCAAAACGTTCAACCTCATCGGCTTGGTCACCTTCAATCCTGACCCGTACCAATGACTTTGATTTGAGCCCGCCGATAAAGGCACTACCCTGCCATTTTGGAAACAGAGAACCGGAGTATATAATCAGACCTGAGGGTGCAATGGTTGGCACCCAGTAGACCTCAGGGGTATGGAACTCCGGACGCGTATCATGGTCTGGAATGGGAATACCGGTATATTGATCACCCCAGGATACAATTGGCCAACCGTAGTTATCTCCACCAAGAATCAGGTTGAATTCATCACCGTGTCTAGGACCCATTTCGTGTGTCCACAGTTGTCCCTTTCTGTCAAAAGCAATGCCGAGCAGATTACGATGCCCGAGAGACCAGAATGTTTTTGCAAGCTCTCCCTTATCTTGAAACGGATTATCGGGTGGTATTGATCCGTCTTCGTTTATCCTAATGACCTTGCCCAGATTTTGAGTCCAGCTTTGGGCTGGCGCCTGTTTTTGCCTTTCACCAGAAGTGATAAATAAATACCCATCTGGACTGAATGCCAAGCGGTGTGAGTAATGCCCGTAACCTGAGACTTTGGGCTGTTGCCGCCAGATCACTTCAAGGTTTTCCAGCTTTGGCTTAGTAGACGCAGCATTGAATCGAGCTCGGGCAACGACAGCGCCCCTGTTTCCTGACACACCCTTTTCAGCGTAAGACAGGTATATCCAGTGGTTATCTTTGTATTGAGGATGGAGAATGATATCCCCCAAACCACCCTGACCACCGTAAGCTACATTAGGTAAGCCTCTGACAGGCACCCTGGAGCGATCATTCAGGTGGACCAAAAGCAAAGTGCCCCTTTTTTCAGTTACCAGGAGGTCTCCGTCCGGTAGAAAGGTCATGGCCCAGGGTTCACTGAATGCACCAAAGTTCTCGGCAGATATCCTTGAACCTGCGTTTCCATAAATCGTGTTATCCACGGATCCGGCGTATGTGCGGCAGGAGAGCAAAATCAACAACAGGGACAGGAAGCTTGTTAAACGTAAGGATTTCATAATTCCCTCCACTTAAATGTAAGATCAGTGGCAGATGAGTTTGGATGTTTCCTTAATCAGTTGGATAGTATTACAACCAGTGACTGCTAACTATCTATTTGCACAAACAAATGAAAACGAGCTGATAGTTACCATACAAGCCAATATCAAGAACGCCTTAAACAACAATAGCGTAGCCCTTAGATCATCTAAGGATTACGCTATATTGTCTCTGGTGCGGAGGTCGGAACAAAACCAATCAATTACAGGCAATACAAACAGGTACTTACAAACGAGGAAGCCGTTCGTAAAATTAAATACACCCCTCAGTACACCCTTTGTGCGAATGACAAACCATAGTTCAATCTGAAGAATATGGCGATGCAGGGAGCCCAAAACAACAGATACCCTACTAGGATTATAGCAATAAAAAATCCACAAACACAAAGATACCGCCATAAGTACCGTCACGTAATGGTCGGTACATTTGTATTTCTACGGTCAAACAGCACACCCGTTTCAACCAAAACAATTCTATCAGTTATATCACATCAAGTTGTCTGATTCCTTTAATATCTGCCCTGAAATCAATGGCGTCACTGTCAATGGTAACCACAGGAATCTGACTTACAATCTTATTTACACGGAGTGAGATAGCTTTGCTGAGGGATTTTAAGTAATCAATAGTAATAGTAGTTTCAACATCCCGATTTCTGATTTTGATTCGTTGCAGCAATATTTCCTCAGGACAAACAAGGTAGACAAACTGGGAGGGAGAGCCAATTTCTTTTTGCAACTCTTTGACGATCTCTAAAAAAAGCTTGTGCCTGTCGCCTGCAAGATTTACATCAGCATATGCTACATCAAGTAATAGAGAATAATCACAGGCGAGGGAGGCGGTTTCTTTTTGTTTTTTGATTGAGTGATAGTGTTGAAGTAGAAAAGTAATCTCAGTTTCAAAAGAATATGCTATTGGATCATCATAAAAATCTTTGAAGAACGGATTTTTTTGAAAGTCCTCAAAAACTGCGATTTTCCCCT
The DNA here is from genome assembly GCA_964538055.1 of uncultured Desulfocapsa sp. Lineage (GTDB taxonomy): Bacteria > Desulfobacterota > Desulfobulbia > Desulfobulbales > Desulfocapsaceae > Desulfocapsa. The sequence goes on from CAZIDU010000061.1 coordinate 12,374, forward strand.
CGTTATGCAACCCCTGACATAGTGTCGTTTTACCGGATGCAATATTACCTAATATTTCAAGACGATTCATTCTGGTGGCTCAGTAGCAATTGGTTGGCCGACGGTTCAACTCTTCTTTTAATCGCTCAACTTCTACCTTCAATTCATCAACTTCATCTCGTACTACAAAATTTCTAACATCAAAGTCGTCTTGTTTATGTTTTTTTATTAGCATAGAAGCATCAGAAACATATTTGTTTGCATCTGAAATAACGCTAAAGGTCGTAAAAAACATGGCGATCAGTGTCATAACTCCCATAACTGCAGCAATGGCAGAATATTTCTGATATCTCCCAAATGTTTCTATTTTATTATTTGCATTGGCCAAAGTATCAGACAGAGAACTCTCCACTTTCCCAATACCAATTGGGAGTACTTTTTTTAAGAGTTTCTCAAAAGTCTTACGACTATTGCTCATTGAATTTTCGACATATTCACCCTGTTGGCGTGACTCTAAGCCTTCTTTAATTTTCCACTCCTTATTAGGGCTTACTTTAGTAAATTCAACACTAATTAAATCTTCTCCCTCTGCAATTATATAGTCATTATTGGTAAGATTATGTATTGGGATCATCAGGTTACCCTGAAATCCAGGATCAATAAGAGGGCCTGTTCCTAAAAGAAGTCCCCTATGCACGTGCCTTACTCTCAAATTGAAACGCAGGGCTATGTAATTTGGAATCCTAAATGTTTCCCTAACCGATACATATGTTATCGAATTTTTTCTAAGTATGAGCTCCTCTTCATTTTTTAATGATGTTTTACTAACTCTTCCACCACCATCATTCCAATATAGGTATTCGCCACCAAGAACCATTTCATAAGAAGCAGGACCCAATCTTTGAGGGTTGAATGGACAAATCATCCCTGTTTCTGCAACATAATCAGCTATGTCGGCAGAATTTAATAGGGCAGGCTTAATATCAGGAAAAGGATCTAAATTCCTAAACTGTTCGTATTTTTTTTCAGCAGCTTTGCCAAAATCTGAAAAAGATAACTGCGTATTCAATTCACTTGTCATGGCAATGATTTATTATTATTATGCATTTTACTTTCAGGCCCAAAACCAAGTAGATTAATATCACGGTTTAATTCTTTTTCTATATTACAGACAAAGTCACGTGCCAATAACTTGGCAGTATCAAGAGTTCCATGTAAGTAGTCGACATGATTTAGAACAATCCTAGATGGATTGTTCGTAATAATTGCATTTTTCACTATTTTTGAATTAAAATGAGCGACTCTTCTAAGTCGCTTAGTTACACTTGTCTTTTCTTGAATTAGACGTTGATGCTTTCTTTCGTTGCTTAAAATCTCCCAATTAATTTCATCAGGTAATGGCCCAGAGTTACCTGCGACCCTGATAGGAAAGGCCCTAATAGTCAGCACCACATCATCAACATCAAGTGGACTCAATCCTGTTTCAGACAAAAAAGCTGCCGCCGTTGTATCACGGCTCGTTACGTAAGGGTAGTGTTTGGCATGAAGAGGAGAAAGGGCAAAACCTTGTGTTCCTTCAATGATGATACGTTCCTTATGACTCAATGCCGAGCGTAACGTTGTCGGGACAGTGGAGATAAATGATTTCAGCCAAGGGATATCTCTGGCAAAGAGCAGTGTTTCTTCTCTGTTGATTCGAGCAGCAACTGCAGCACCGGTGCCACTGCCAGTTGACCCAATTCGTTCAATAAGATCAGTATTTGTTTCGCGTTCTTTTAACTCTGGGGTAATGATGACTGCATCTGGAGCAATGAAAAGCCGATCGGTATCTATATTTGTTTCTTTGATTTCCCTGTGTAAGATATCAAGATCGACATAACTCCCAGCACAGATGGCGAGTTTGACTTTAGGGAGTATTGCGGCGGTGGGGAGTTGTTGAAAGATACGAGCCTTACCTTGTTCATCAATGACAGTATGGCCAGAGTTCGGCCCACCGCAACGAACAGCAAAGCTGGCATCCATTTTATCGGCAAGATAATGTGCGACCTTCCCCTTGCCTTCAGATCCATACTGGCCACCAACAACAATACTTACCGGCATGTCTTATCCTTTCCTATAAAATCGTCAATGCTTTGAAACAGCATTTCTTTTGTCCCCGTATTAACGATGGTTTGATGTGCTATCTTTTCAAGTTGACTGATTTGTTCTTCGACAGGATGTTCAGTTACCTGTTCAAATGCAACATCTTCAAGCTTTCTGACCGCCGCTCTCTTCTTCTGTTCCTCAATCACAGAGGCAATATGAAAATGTAAAAAAGAAGGACCATATACTTCAATCATTAAAGCATGATCTTCAGGGAAGCGCAAACCATCAATTACGGCACACTCACGCTTATCTAGCAGATAAGACACCTTTTTACCCAACCACCGTTGCTTTTTGTCTTTATGGATTTCCCAGCCAAGTGCTTGCAGGGTAGAGCGAGTAGGCTTAACTTTCTTTTCCTTTAGAATACTTTCCAACACCTGACTATATCGAACATAAGAATAACCATGCTCGGTTAAATATTCTGCTGCTGTAGTTTTTCCGGCTGCTACAGCCCCACTTATGCCAATAATTTTTCGAGATAACCAGGATTGATAGTTTGCATTCAGGTCAGGAATAATCAAATACTCTTCATCTGCATTCCCGAGCCCTTCATACATACCAACCCAAAAAAAATGCCCTACAATGGCCGATGTTATAGCATCTAATTCATCGTGACTAACTGGAGTGGTGGTAAATTCGCCAGTAACACCAAACTCTTTCAACCCCTCTACTAGATAATCAAGCCCAGCCTGTTTACGGGGGATTGACATAATATCCTGTGCTGCTCCTGGATAACTCTCAATTACAGGAATACCTAAAAGCCTAAATTTTTCAGTAAGTAACATACCTCTGCGGGTAAGTTTCTGCATACTTGGGATAAGACATGGGTAACTAGAAATACCACGCCTCTTCAGAATTCTTTCGCACTCCCGAGTAATTCCAAATTCGTCACGCACAGGATCATCGTCAAAAAAATCAGTTCTCCCCTTTGGAATACTCAGTGGAGAATCGATTGAAACGAGGTCTGCTCCGGCCTCAATGGCAAGCCTAATCATTTCTTCATCGGTTTTTACGCGACAGGTTGTGGCATTATCTCCTTTAAGAACACAAAATCCTGTCTCTCTTTCCTCGGAGGAAACCAAATCTATACCAACCGCGCAAAAGTCACCCAGTGGATGAATTTCATTGAGTTGTTTATAGGTTATCAGAGGTTTATTGCTTCCAGAAAACTTGGGGATAAATACCTTGGGCGAGGTGACAGAGTTAGGCTTTCCTTTAGCCCAGTTAATTGTGCTTGTCAGCTTTTTGATGAATGCAGGTTGTTTTTGGATGGTTTTGGGAATATCATTTTTTGTAAAATACCGTTTTATACATATATCAAGAATCCACTTCATACCCTCTATATCGGCATGGTTGTATTCTATCAACCTTCTCATTGCATCCTGGTCGCCCCGTCTATACTTATGCCAGAGAATGGGTGCCGCCTCACCCAGCATTCCTTCAAGTTCCGATTGTCTTTTAAAACCAATTTCTTTTTCGATTTTCTTTTGTCCACCTGATAACTCAACACGTTTGGCAAAGTAACGAAGATCAAGATGCACAGGGGGAATTTCGGGGGAGTCAAAATGTTTGTCGATAAATTTAAGATCAAACATCGTACCATTAAAAGTCACAATGACCTTTGCGTTAGATAAGACAGATCGTAACATGGTTTCATCATGACCATGAATATGAATACCGTATTGTTTTCCAAGTGACCAACCGACAATGGTTATCTGGTCATAGTAAAGACTTAGCCCGGTTGTCTCAATATCGAGGAAAAGAACTTCCTGGGGGAATTCTAAGGCTATGCGATAAAATTCTGCTCTTGCCAGATTATTTGCAAAGAAGGCGATATCACCCTTTTCATAGGCCGTTAACGAATCAGAGAGAATAGAAGGAGGAGGGGTGCCAAAAAGCATCTGTTGTTTAGGTTGAGCGGCAATATGCTCTTCCCAGGTCAGGATACCACGATTCCATAAAGCCCGTTCAGTTTTATGGCCTACGCCTTTGAGATGTTGAAATGTCGATGTTAACATTTTACCACAGAAAAATTACCCTAGTTCAGTTACCCCGTTGGCAGGACAACAAGAAAAATGAATAACAGTTGGATCAAACCTGAATTAATATAAACCTGAATTAATATATTGTTTTTCCAAACAAAGTCAGTTCATTTACAAGCTCCACATCTAATTTGCCATATTTTTATGAAATTTTAAATAGCTTCATTATATTTTTGGTCTTGAACTTGATAATGGAGAATGCCAGTTGATAGTTATAGTTGCTGCCTTAACCTGGTAATTGTGGCCATAATAGGCATGCTGCGTCCAGTACTAGACAATTTCTTGCATGATAAGTTTCAAGCGGTACACTGTTGTGTATGACCTGGTTACGTGTTTTTCGGATAGGGCCTGCAGCAGATCAATAATCTCGTCGGAAAAATTCTCCAGAAAAAGAAATTCACAAAGGCGCGTCTTCAAGACTTCTTAGATAGTTAGCCCAGCGCCATGCTTTTTCAACCACATTTTCCGTTCACTATAGTCGGGCATAATTTTATCCACCTCATTCCAAAAAATATCTGAGTGGTTTCGTTGGTGCATGTGACACAACTCATGGACAACCATGTAATCAATTATTTTGGGTGGAGCCATCATGCACTTCCAGTGAAAAGTAAGCTTGCCAGTCGGAGAACAGGTTGCCCAACGAAAACCTATATCCTTAACATTGATTGATTGTACCGCCACCCCAGCCTTTGGAGCAAAATACTTGACCCGCTCTGTAATTCGTCCTTGTCCCTTCACACAATAAAATTTTTCAAATGCGGTCTTTGCGGCTGAATCTCCCCTTGCCTCAACGATATCTCTTCTTAAACAAAAACGTCCCTCTTTCAAGAGTAGGGCGGACTCTTGGTCGGCGACCAGTGCCAGACGATAAGAACGTCCCAGATAAAGAAAAGATTCACCGTTGACCCATTCCCGCACCACGGCCGTGGCATTCAAATCACGCCATTCTGCGAGGTTTCGGTAGATCCACATACGTTTACTTTCAACCACCGCATCAATCTGTTCTGGGCTGTAGCCTTTGGGTGGGCGCACGGAAATAAGGCCATTACGTTCAATGACAATATCCGTGGTCTTTCGGTCTGTACCGGGCAATAACTGGTAATCTATATCTCGCACGCGTCTGGGGGTCATTCTTTGCTACCTTTGAGTAATTCATCATGACGATTCTTCGCCAGTTTCATTATTTCTATCGCAACCCGCTCCCGGTTTTCTTTGAGCTCGTTAATACCGGTCAGCATTAAAGCGGTTTTAATCTCGCTGCGGGTTTTCTTCTGTTTGTCTGCGTTTGTCCAGAAATCAATGCTGCCTATACTCTCTTGCAAGGTATCGACAATGGCCTCCATCAATACCTTCATCTTGGGCTTGGCGTCCTTGGGAACCTTGCCATCGGCAAAGGCCTCGTTGGCAATATGGGCATAAAAGGTGGTGGCCTCCTTGCTCATTCCATCTTCGCCGGTTTTCCGCCCCTCTATAGCCTCGGCTCGCAGTTTCTCCAACTCATCGGCCAGTAATTCCCATTGATCCTGGTGCTTGTCGATCAGATTTTCTACCTTCTCAGACAGGCTCTTATAAAAAGCCGGGTCTTCATCGTGGTGTACCGTGCAATGCTTCCTTATGGCATGTTCCATTTCACTGGCCTTGGCCTCGGGATTGCCACCAGCATGCTTGTGCAGATTCTCGATAAAGTCATCGGCCAGCAGCTCTACCGGCGGCACCATGGGGTTGATGCCCAAGCTGATCAGATGGGCGTTGATCAGATCTTTTACTTTTTGTCCCGCATCACCCAGGCTCAAGCTGGTATCTTTATAACGCTCCTTGGCGACCCGTAAGATATAGCCGAATCGTTTGGCCGCTACCCGGTAAGGATGCGCCGCCTGATGTGGCAGAATAATATCCATACTCATCAGAAACTTTTTCAAATACACATCAAAATCGGCTCGGATCTTCTCATCTTTCAATAAGGTCACCGCCGCATGTACCACCGCCACATCGGCTTCCACATCCGGCAGCTTACCCTGCACAAACTCGGCAACCTGCTTCACATTATTCTCGGCAAACAACTGCAGCAACCGCTGGTACCGCTCTTCCAAAACCGGCACCTCGGAAGTAATGCTTTTCAGTCCCGCAGCCAGCTCCTCCTGCTCGTCGGTGGCGGCATAAAGGGTCAAGGCCTCGGTGAGATGGTTGGCAAGACCAATATAGTCCACCACATAGCCGCGTTTTTTGCCCTGGTTGACCCGATTGGTCCGGGCAATGGCCTGTAGCAAGGTATGCTCCCGAATCTTTTTATCAATATACATAACCTGCTCAATCGGCGCATCAAAGCCGGTGAGCAACATATCGCAGACAATCAGAAAGGCGATACCTGTGTATTTCTTATCCGGATCGTCCATATCAAAGGGCCTGCAGAAATTATCAACCGCATTCCACTCCTTGGCTTGTCGCCGCGCCGTGGTGATATAGGCGGCCTCATTGGTGCCATCACTGGAAATAACCACCACAGCCCTCAAGAAGGCGATTTTACGGATCAGTTCCAGATCAGGTTGCGGTTCTGCCTTGGCCTTTTCCAGCCGGGCCAGTAAGGCTTCCTCAATAGCCGCCTGATACCGTTGGGCCGCCAATTTGGAATGGCACACCACTTGGGCCTTAAAACCGTTGGGCAGGATATGGCTGATGTAGTGATCAACCATGTCCACAGCAATGGCCTTGATCCGTTCTTCCGCTTCCAGAATATCCCCGGTGGCACCGTATTTCTTCTTGATGGCCAGCAACTCTTCTTCGCTGCGATCCTTAAACAGATCCTCAAAGGCGGTTTCAAAACCATGTTTATCGTGGAGGGCGGCATCGGCTGTTTTCCCTTCATAGAGGATCTGCAGGGTGGCGCCATCATTCACCGCATCCATTAACCGGTAGGTATCGATATACTGGCCGAATCGTTTGTGGGTTTTCTTTTCGCCGTGGCGTTCGCTGATCAGCGGCGTACCAGTAAAGGCGACCCGCACCGCATTGGGAAAGGCCTCAAAGATATTATCCCCAAGGTCGGAGCCTTGGGATCGGTGCGCTTCATCAATCATCAAAATGATCCGCTCGGAATCATTCACCACACCAAAGGTCTTTCCCGATGGCATGGCCTGATAGGTACCCAGGGCCTCGGCCACCTTTAAACTTAAACTCTCTTCCCGCTGCTGAAATTTATGGATCATCACCATATTGATATCAGAGCTGTCTGTTGAGAGCTGGCGCCGCAGACCACTGCTGTTTTCGATGATATGGACTCGACCGCCGATCAAAGTCGCAGTTTTACTGAGCTGATCTTCCAGATCAATGCGGTCATTGACCAGGACGATCTTAAAATCATTCAAGTCCTTCGAGGCCCGCATCATCCGCGCCACAAAAACCATGGTCAGTGACTTGCCCGACCCCTGGGTATGCCAGACTACGCCGCTCTTTTCCGTATGGTTTTTACCGGTGCGCAAGCGATCACATATTTTACCCGCCGCCCTGAATTGCTGGTAACGGCACACCACCTTGATCCGGGGGCCGCTGTCGGTATCCATGAATACTGCCGAGGTTCGCAGAATCTGCAACAGGTTCTGTTTATTGAGCATACCGCTGATGAGCTGCTCTTGCTGGTTCATGCCCTCGGCGCTTTTATCATCATTGGGCCACTGGGTTTTCCAGGGGAAGAAATGCTCAAGGCCAGAGGTAATAGAGCCGAAATCCGCTTCCAAGCCGCAGGTGCGAATCAGGAGCAAGGCCGAATGGAATAAACGCGGCTCACCTTCTTTCAGGCCTTGCTGCCTGGTGGTGCTGCGCTGATTCATATAGCGCTGTAATTGCTCAAAAGCCTCGTGCATGGGGTTGGCGCAGGTGGGGCCGCCCTTTTTACACTCCACCACCGCCAGGGGGATGCCGTTTACAAAGAGGACAATATCCGGAATGATGAACTGCTTCACACAGCCCGGCGTATCGATGCGAAACTGGTTAATGGCGTGGAACTGATTGTTTTCCGGATTGGCAAAATCGATGAGCTTAACCACCGGGTCCTGCTCTCCGGTGACCTCGTTGACATCCACCTGGGACTTGAACAGCAGCTTTTGGATGGCCTCATTGGCCTCAAGCAGTGTGCGATTGGGCTGACGCAGGATTTGGTCGTGCAGGTCGTGGATTTGCTTTTCAGTGAGCCATTCTTTGCCCACTGCCGTGGTATTGATGGCACTAACTGATTTGGCAAAGATCTTGGGCAGGAGCCACTGGCGAAAGGTCTGGCGCAGGCTCGTGGTTGGATCTTGGGGGATCTCCGGCCCCTGATCGATAGCAGTCCAGCCCAGCGTTGTAAGCTGTTTTAAAAAGGGCTGTTCGACTTCGGTATACTCAGACATGGGTGGTTTCCACTTGGTCGATGGTGACCGGCACCTTGCCGGTGAGCAGGTCGCACATAAGGCCCGCTTTCTGTTTTTCGAGTTTGCCCATCCTTTTTTGTTCTTTTTGAAGTCTTGCGTCAACAGCGCTGGCTCTCTCTACCATTGCCCGCTGCTCTTCAAATGTAGGCCATGGGAATATTAAACTATTGAGAATGTCACTATTTGCAACTTCACGCCCACCACTATTAACTTTCTGGCGTATTTGAATTTTAATTCGTGAGTCACTCGATAACTGATATTGAAGAAACTCAGGTAGAACTTTTTTTCTATCCAATGAAATTCGCATCAAGTTCGATGACATAATCCATCCAACTTGATTTTCTTTTATAACAACCGATCTACCGACATCAGCAACCCTTGAAAAAACCACATCGCCCAATTTTAATTTGAAAACAGAAAGTCGCTTTGCATCAAAATCACCGATGTAAAGCAATTCGGAAGACATAAATTTACCTTCTCCAAGTGAACCTATAGTAATAACTGGATGACCGTCTTCTACCCAATGCTCACCTTTTAATGCTGAACCAAAAGGCCCTGTGCGTAAATGTTGGCATCCAGGAAAGGACTTTTCTTTCAAAGTCGTCCCCCCCCATTCCTTCGGAATCCAGCCGATAGGGGTTTCTTGATACAGCTCCGGAGCCTGTTCTCTAGGGGGGCGGAGTTTACCGTCAGAGGTAAGACCACGAGTAAACAAGTCGTGCATTAACCCCGCTTTGATCTGTTGGTATTTGTCGATCAGAGATTCTGTTTTTTCGATGGTTTGATCGATTGTATCCAGAACATTTGCTATCGCCCTCTGTTCATTTATTTCAACAGGTATCCTTATTCTCATAACAGGCACTTTTTTCGTGTCTAAATGAAGAACTGTAGAACCTGCAGAATAAGCAACCATTTGGCGCCTTATGTCAGAGAGCATCAAACGATGATACAAAAATTCTTGGTCACACATGCTTGGGTTTGGGGCTATTTTCATACAATCCATAGAAGCAATCGCCAGATTACCATCCCCAAAGTCAGGTACTTTTAAAGGGCTCCCGACAATGTCACCCGCTCTTGTTAAATCAGTAACAGAAAAAAGAATGTCATTTTGCTCTAAACAATCTAATTTCGTAAAAAAGCCGTTGTAATACTTGATACCAGTTGGGTCGTATCCTCCTCCTTTGACAAAACACTTAATTGTAATAAATGGCTTCCCAGAATACTGATCAGAATAGTCTTCTGACTTGTAATTGATCCCCTTCCGTTGGGTTGAAATATCACCCAAACTGACTTCGTACCAATCACTCATAACCCAACTCCACCAAAAAGGCTTTAAGCTGGCTTGAGAACTCATCCAGTTCGGCCTCTATCGTCTTGGCCGTCACTGCGTATTTACCCCATAGGTTTTCAATGGCCTTGATACAGGCTCGCAGGTCGGCCCGCAAATAGGCCTTATAGGTATCCATCAACACCTGACGCAACCGTTCGATGATCACGATGCGGGCCTCATCAATGGAGATCTTCTCCCGCGCGCTTTCCACCAGCTCTTCGCGCTTTTGTTCATTTCCTTTAATGATCGCCTTCTGGGCCTTGGCTTCGTCTTCCAAAGCCTTGTGGCGGGATAGACTTTCCTCAATGCTTAGCGCCAGCTCTCTGGCCAATTTCCCTTGTTCCATGGCCTCGGCAAGTGGCTCGGCAAAGTCCGATTGATGTTGTACCTGAGCGGCCAAATCGAGAATCCGTCTGCCATTGGCAAATTGCGGATCATTTTGGGCCATACCTTCGGTGCAGTAATAGCCTTTCTTGGCCCCCTGGGGCAGCAAGTCGGCCACCTTGATTTCGGTAAAGATATTGGCAGCCAGCGCTTTCAATTCTTTCAGGTGGGCCTTCCACTCGGCGTTTAATCGCTTCAGTTCTTCCTTTTTACTCTTCACTTCGTTACTGGCCATGACCCCGGTGTCTTCGGGGTCTTCAAAATCCTCTTCATCGGCAGCGGCAAAGAGGGCCTGCAACTCAGCAAGGCGGGCCTGGGCGTTTTCCATCTCTTCCAACACTTCCGGGAACTGGCTTTGCAGAATATCCTGATCAGGGATCAGTTCCGGCCCCCAACCGCTGGCGGCAATGGACTTAAAATCAGCCTTGAGCTGATTTACGTAGTTGGCAAAAGCGCCCCGCACCTGGTACGGGGTCAACAGGTTCTGTCCTGCCAGCACCTCCGCAATACTCGCCAGCAGGCTGCGGCGCATGAGATAGACATTGCCGGAGTTTTCATGCTGGTTTTCAGGGTCTGGTGCCAAGGCCTCGACAACGGCCAAGTTATCGTGCCACCACTCATCCACCTGTTGTATCAAGGTCTGGTGGCGTTCAATTACGCCGGGGTGATTGGTGACAAAGTCGACAATAGAGCGCTTATCACCAATGGCTTCGGCTAAATCCAGATACGTTTCATCCCTTGCGACAAAGCAATCCTCACGCAGGCCGGGGTAGTTGCTCCAGAAATGCTCCAGGGCATCGACCTCAACAATGGGGACACCGCCATGCAGATGGGCCCGTACATCATGGGGTTCGGGTGGCAGCGCATTATCGACATAGCGGCGAATATTGCAGTTGTAATCCTCGGCAGCGATCTCCGCCACCGGCACTCTGCGTGCATAGGCAGGAATGTCTTTCCCCTCTCGATAGGCGTGGACGATTTTATCAATATCTTCCGGGCGCAGATGATTCTGGGCCTTGCCCTCGCGGTATTCACGATCACCATTGATAAACAACACATGGGCACGAGCTGCCGCGCCTTGTTTGTTCATCACTAAAAGACAGGCGGGAATACCGGTGCCATAAAAGAGGTTGCTGGGCAAACCGATAATGGCCTCCAGATAGCCTTTGTCAATGAAATGCTTACGGGCAGCCCGCTCTTCGCCGCCACGAAACAAAACACCGTGCGGCATGACCGTGGCCAGGCGGCCATCGTGCTTAAGGACCGAGAGCATGTGCTGCACGAACATGAGATCGGCCTTTTTGCCTTTTTCCGGCATCATCACCGGGAAACGACCGGAAAATTTGAGATTGGTTTTGCTGTAGTTCTGACTGAAGGGCGGATTGGCCAGCACCCGGTCGAAACGCATGAGTTCGTTGGTCTCGCCGTCAAGGTGCTGCGGTTCTTTGATGGTATCTTCCTGGCGGATATCGGCATGGGAGATGCCGTGCAGCAGCATGTTCATTTTACAGATCGACCAGGTGGTACCAATCTTCTCCTGGCCGAACAGGGATATTTCACTGGCGTCGCCGCCACATTCGCGCAGATAGTCCCGAGTCTGGATCAGCATACCGCCGGACCCTGCCGTAGGGTCATAGACTCGCATGTCTTTTTGGGGATCACATATTTCGACACAGATCCGAACCACCTCGGCGGGGGTATAAAATTCACCGGCCTTTTTACCGGCAGAATCGGCAAAGAATTTAATCAGCCACTCGTAGGCCGCGCCCAGCAAATCAGGAAATTCAAAATCTTCGTCTCGAAGAGGGATTTTTTCAAAGTTCTGAACAAAGTCGGCCAGGGTGTCATCATCCAGAGTACGCTGGCCAATCTTGCGGTTGAAGTTGACCCCTTTGAGGACATCTTCGAGGGCATCTACATTGGCCTCTTCAATGGCCGCCAGAGCCTTGTTTAGCGTGGTGCCGACGTTCTCTTTCACGTGCTTCAAGGCAGGATGATGGATGGTTTTGGTCTCTTCTTCCCCGGTTTCTTCGTTTTTCTTGGTTACAACCTCATCCCAGGGTTCATTCCAACGCGCCCGTTTCGGCACATAAAAATACTTGCCGGAATAGTTGTCAGAGTCGTTCAATTCGATGGCAATATCTTCCGCACTCATTCCCTTGGCTGCAAGTTCGGTTTTTAACTCAGCCCGTCGTTGATCAAACAGGTCACTGGCACGCTTTAAAAACAACATGCCGAAGATATATTCCTTGTACTCGCTGGCATCCATACTGCCACGCAGGTCGTCGCAGGCGGTAAGCAGGAGGTTTTCAAGGCGAGAGAGGGTAAGTTTTGATTGAATCATTAAAAATTGATTGGTTTTTATTTTTTGGACGTTTCTAGCCCGGAAATTTTCTATCTATTCAACAAAAAAGAGATACCATTTTGGTCTATCGGCAACACCCTTGAATTAGAACCTTTTTCCTTTTCCTTTCAATTAATAAGAATGTCGACCAAGAGAATACTTACCCGTACCATAAATAACATTCAATCCTTTCCCCGCATTTTATCTCTTTTATTCAAGCACCGACTCCAACCCCATTCAATTTTTTAAAGACTGCCTCGGCAATTTCATTGGCAGCTGTCTGCATAGTTTCTTGAGGTGACGCCAAATCCTGCATTATTTCGCCCTGACGCTGGCAGGCAACCTCACCATAACTCAAAAAAGTTGTTAAAACCTTTTCATGCCCGAGATTCTGACTCCATGCTTTGAACTGTTCCGGGGTCTTGCAGACTTCCTGGCCAAGCTGGACAAGGGTATTTCTGAAACTGTGCGGATTGAAATAGGGCAGACCGGCACCGGCAAAGGCACCTTTAAATATCTGCCGAATTGGAGTGGATGTGCTCCAGCACTTCCTTGTCAGCCCTGCAGCTTCAAACTGGTAGGAAAGCCCTACATCGATTCGGGTTGACGGAAATAGCGGGTCATCATTGCCATAGAGCTTTTCATACCGGAGATATGAAACCCACTCCGCTACAATCATGATAATCTCTTTACCGACTGGAAAAAAGAAGGTGGTAAAAGTCTTGCTGAATTTTGTCTGTACTTCTCTTGCATCCTGATTGACACAGCCACTAATGAGATCGACATGCTTCAGCTTCATTGAAGCAATGGCGCCGTCTCTTGCACCAGTCAGCAAGGTGAATGCCACCAGGGCACGATTGCGGCGTTCAATTTCTGTATTGGCTGGCATTGTATCAATAACATGTTTGACCTGCTCCATGGTGGGCACTTCTTGTTGCCGCCTTGCAGTGGCGATCCGCGTATCCTTTTCAGACAGGTTGAAATACTCGGCATCAGAATACTGAATGCGCGACTTGTATCCCGGTTCCCGAGCCAGCCACTTGAAAAACCGCTTGAGCTGGGTAAGGGTTGTATGCAGGGTTGCTTTGCTGAGCTTCTTACCAGACTGCTGCCCTTTCTGTGCTGCAAGATGCTTTTTAAATGCGATTGCCTGTTCAAAGTGAAAGGTCTTGAAGTCGCGGTATTTTGAATATACCTCGAAACGATTCAGTGCTTTCGCCGCAGCATCAACTGTCGGCTCACTGTGACGCTTGGCTTCCTTCAAAAAAGTGAAATATTTACGCTTGATTCGTTCATTGGTTGCGTTGTTCTTTTTCATAGTTCCATACCCCTTATCTAAAGTCACTGTTTACGGTGGGTTTGATTCTCTTAACTACTCGTGGCCATAACCCCCTCTTAGTTGATGTGACATTGCGTAAATAAAGGTTCACTGTCGGTCTAGAAAAAAAATTAGTGATAAGGATTTTACCACCCCCCCACTATACATTCCAGTGATGTTGACTATCACGTGGTATCCCTTCCGTACCACAGCTCTTACTCGCTTTGCGAGCCACACCACATCTACCAAAGCCGCCATCCTCTACCGCAGTCTTCCGGTCATGGTACTGCTCGCATAAACCCTGCCAGTTACTCCGATCCCAGAACAATAACATATCACCCTTGTGTGGCTTAAATGCGCTGCTACTCCCTTCTGTTTTGCCATAA
>CAZIDU010000062.1:0-25994 GCA_964538055.1 uncultured Desulfocapsa sp.
GTAGCTTAAGAAAAGTAGAACTTGTGCTACATAATTTTACAGGAAACTTCAGTTAGGGAGTAGGGAGATGTCAAGGGATGCTAAATATAGTCGGTGTATTGCAAGGAACAGGGGATACTCTGTCGTCACCAATGGGAAATGATCGTGCCCCTTTTATAACGAGTCGCCCTTGGACATTAGTATGTCAAAGAAAAAAAATTGGGGCAAAATAAAACGAAAAGATACTGGCCCAAGTAGTAAGAATTCATATTAACTATCCCTAAGGTCAACATGCCCATTGGGCATTTCTCCAATTCCAGGAAAATCGCAAGTGAAGACTGTTCCTGAATCTACGTAACAAGCTCCCCATAAACCAAAGTCAACATATTTCCACTATATCTTGACTCAGAGCCAGACAAACCAAATTAAGCTTGCAATATCCACCTTAACCAATTTGTTGCTGACCGTAAAGATAACGATCTACTGTTTTGTTAGAATTATGAATATTACTGATAAAAACAAGATGGTTACGGGCATGTCAGGAATAGTCTTTACTTGCAGGTTTGCTTAAATTGGAGAGATGGCCATTGGCATGTTCTCTTGCTTGGGTACTGGTTGCTCAGACATCCATCTGCTCGTAAACAAATCCGTCCCTGCCAACCTTGCCTTGAATTAATATCGTATATATGTTATATGTTAAGGCATGACATGGACAGTAATTTTCAGTGACGAATATGAAAAATGGTTTGGGAGCCTAGATAAAAAGGATCAGACAGCCATTGCAACAGATCTTGGTGTGCTTGAGACAATGGGCCCCACGCTGGGAAGGCCTTATGTTGACCAGGTGAATGACTCACAATATGCAAACATGAAAGAGTTGCGTACGAAAGTAAGTAGTCATGTGTATCGAAGTTTCTTTGCTTTTGATCCAGATCGTCAGGCTATTGTCCTGAACGGTGGTGATAAAAAAGGGAAAGATCAAAAGAAGTTTTACAAACGACTCATTGCAGAGGCCGATACGATCTTTACCAACTACCTTCAAAAACAAAAGAGACAAAAACAGGGACGGGGGAGCCATGAAAAAACAGACAAATAAGACACTCAATCAGGTGATGAAGGAAACGTTCTCCTCAGAGGAACGTGCTGCGATAAGAGAAAAAGCACAAGAGAAAGTGACTGCCATTCGTTTGCAACAAGTACGGAAATCATATCATATAACTCAAAAGGAACTTGCCGCTTCCATGGGACTTTCACAATCGGCACTATCTGAGCTGGAACGTCGTCCCAACATTACACTTGGGACAATGCAGAGATATGTGGAAGCTTTAGGCGGGCACCTTGAGGTCAACGCTGTTTTTAAGGACGGCAAGAAAGAATTAATGGTTTGAACGTTGTTCTTTATCCGTTCCGCAGATCAGAAAAAAAAGGGAGCTGATAAAAGACGAGTGTTTCACGTAGTATTCCTTTGCTGATTCATATTCATATGGTTGCTTGGATCGACTCCACGCCGAGGGATTATGAGCCCGATTTGCCGATTGTGGACAGGTCAGGAAACATCTTAAGTTGCAGTTTTTCTAAAATACTTGACCTTGCCCTTGATAACCTCTCAAAATGCATTTTTTTCAAGAAAAGTGCAAAAATGGGTATTTATACCTATATGATTTTTTCTAGAACCATGTTCTGGTGGCGGGTGATTCATTTTAGAGGGATGAGAAGATTCAGGAAGAGTGTTAAGTCGCTACCTTCCCTGAACCCTTTACCTTGCCACAACACATCAACAAGGTAAGTGATTTT
The DNA here is from genome assembly GCA_964538055.1 of uncultured Desulfocapsa sp. GTDB lineage: Bacteria > Desulfobacterota > Desulfobulbia > Desulfobulbales > Desulfocapsaceae > Desulfocapsa. The sequence goes on from CAZIDU010000062.1 coordinate 1,774, forward strand.
GCTCTGATCCTAAATACTTAAAGAGTCGAGAGCCTGGATCCAGGCTCTCTTATGTGAAGATGAGACGGAATCATACACAGCGATCCCATCCGAGTACTAGTAGCACCTCCATGGAGGTGCTACCAGGAATCAAATTTCTGCTCACTAAGCCTTCGGCGCCAACAGAACGAACGTCATGACTGTGAGCGACATGAGGTCGATAGTGTCACTCTGATTCTTTCCGTCAGCTCAGCCATATGGGCTACCGGCTCAGAATATTCAAGCCGGTAGCACCTTTTAACTGAAACTGATGCCATTACGGCTTGTTCTCTAACGTTTTGTTAGTCCCTTTCACTTGAACCTGACCAGCGGTCTTAGTCCCAGCCTTATCCAATTGAGGCTTACCAGCTTCTGACAGGTACTTAAATTTAGTTCCTTCGACCTTGACATCATATGTCTTAGTCTTCCCTGCAGAAATATTTTTCGCTTTTTCCTCAACGGCCGCACTCACTTTTTCCAACTGCGATTTGGTGTTAATGGCTGCACCGACAAGCTCAACAAGACTTGCCCCATCCACAGCAGCCTCAACTTGTGCTTTAGTCGCTTTCGCAATAGCACCATTAGTTCCCATGAAAAAGAACAGACATCCAAACAATACCATCAACATCCCTCGAAGATTCATGCCAACCTCCATTAATCTTGTTAGAACCCGGAAGGCCCAAAGAACATTATGTTCTCATGACGAGATAGTACGAACTTTTTGTTCTTGCGTCAAGAGCTTTATTGAGCAAGCACGCAATTTCTTATAGCGTCAAGAACATTTTGTTCTTATAGTTGGCTAAAAAGGAGGCTATTATGAAACAGGGAAAGCTAACGAGCCAAGATGAAGCGTTTGCTGCAGCACTACAGCACATCGCGAAGTCATTTAATTACGACACAAAAAAAATAGCAGAACTTGCCGAAAAAAAAGTGCGCACCATCAACTATGTATATTCATTGCAAAGAGGTATGGGGAAGAAGACAGCGTTCCAGTTAGCCGAAAAGCTTGACACTTCTTATTCAAGCATGCTTAGCCTCGGTGAATGGATACTAGATGAAAAAGATCCTTCAAAGTGGATGGCAAACGACACAGCGAATGTTAGCAAATCACCGAGCGACCCTCTGCTAGTTAAAATAGAAAAGTGGCTGACAGAGAGAGAACAGATAGATCAAAAATTTCGCAAATCATTTGAAGAAGACTTTAATAATAAGTTCCCAGATTTCTTAAAATGGCACCAAGAGATAGAAAGCCACAAAAGGTTATCCGAAAAACTGACATCAACACTTATCTCTTCAAGCTATTTTTTTAATTCATCCATTCATCCAAAATCGATGTAGATACGCTATCGAGCTAAAAGGTCAACAATTTAACGAAACTCAATCCTCATACAATTCAGAGTTACGTGTAATTGCTGAGGATCACTAGATTACTTGAATAAACAAGATAACAAAACGCCAGGACCTGCAATTTGAAAGTTAAGATACCGATGCTTTGCTCATAAAGCCGGGTGATACGTTCTGTTTTATGGTTAATCTTGCCACATCGAAGATCTGAATTTCTTTACAAACCCTCGGTTAAAGGTGTCTACTGTTATGTTGCGAGTTGACATATCTTGCTGAAATGATAAATGATATTGATTTTTAGGTAAGGCAACCGACCTGAGGGCTGGCAAGTATTTCACTTGTCGGCCCTTTCTTTTTCTTGAAAAAAACTGCTGCAATGGCGGGAAATTATAGCTGTATTATGTTTCAATATGGAATTATGTACGAATCCTTGTAGTCTCGCAAACCATCTACGTACCCCTTGTGACACCTCTTGTGGAGAAGATTGGCAAATTAACCTTATTGACGTTTATTAAAGTGAACCCATCGTCATCCTTGCACGTCTGGGCGTTTATGCTTGCGAGCTGCTGCATTTAAGTGTCGCAGCCACAGAGAAAGATGCATTAGAGAATATGGAAAGTGTAAAGAAATAAGGCTATATTCAGTCTAAATTTAACAAAATATTTAACACTTAGATGATTGCGGCGATTATATTCTACCTGAAACCCTTTTGTTTAGGAAGATTCACTCACTCAAGTCAGTTGAAAAATACAATCATGTGCTATTATGTAAAATAAGGAATTTCAGTTCGAATACCTTGAGCCTTCTGTCTGATTAATTCCTCTCGACTTTTCATCCAGATATGGATCTCTTTTTGGTATTATACGTTGCATATTACAGTGTGCAAGGGTATGATATAATGAATAGACTAAGTGCAATACACGGGAGAGTGAGACAATGCAAAACAAAATCAAAAAAGCACAGGCAGGAATTAAAAGACTGTTCGACCAACAGCATCCAGTTTGTTGCGCCTGGAGCGGCGGCAAAGACTCTTCCTCTGTCTTGAATCTTGTTTTGGCTACTGCAGTGGAGCATGCTTCTCCTTCTCCAATTGTGATTATTTATGCAGACACGGGAATAGAAAATCCAACCATTGACCAGCATGTAAAAGCAGAAATCGTCAAAATTAAGGCGTTTGCAAAGCTGCATAACCTCCTCTGACAGTCAAAGTCGCAAGGCCAAGCCTGAATAATCAATGGGCGGTTCGTGTGATCGGTGGCCGGGCTCTTCCAAGTTTTTCAAATTCAAACCGTGACTGTACCGTTGATTTCAAGATCATCCCCCAAAAGAAGCTACGTAAGGCGATTCTCAAGGAGTTTGAAGGACAAGATCCTGTGACAGTCATTGGAACTCGGTTTGACGAGAGTGCAGACAGGAGGGCCCGTATGCAGGATCGTAAGGAAGATGATCAAAATATCTGGGTTGGCAAAGATGGAGATTTTTACCTATCGCCTGTGCTTATTGGACAACCGATGACGTTTGGGAGTACCTCGGCTTGTGTCGTCAGACCGGTACCGGATATTCTGACTTTGATCAGACGTTCCAGATTTATGCCGATGCCGGCGCTTCGACCTGTGCTGTTGTTTCTGAAATGGCCATGGGGAAGCATTCACGTTCCAAGGCTTGTGGAAGTCGCTTTGGCTGCTTTTTGTGTTGTGTGACCACTGATAAGTCCATGGAGAATATGATAAATGGTGACCAGAAAAGATATGGCTTCATGAAAGGAATCAATGATCTCCAAAAGTTTCTTATTGGAACTCAATATGACCTAGATCGTCGTGATTGGTTTGGTCGAACAATTGATGATGAGGGATTTATCACCATTCGTCCTGATGTGTATTCCCATGGAATGCTCGAGGAGTTGCTTGGTTGTTGCCTGACTCTTGATGTTCGTGAACAAGAATCTTCTTATCGTGCAGGCTTCGATGCTCCAAGGTTTCAGTTAATCACTCCTGAAGCCTTGATTGGCATTGATGCCATGTGGTCAATGTATGGTCGTCACAAGCCGTTCCATGCACTGTATCTTTACGATCAAGTGTACAATAATGGAGTTCGTTTTGAGGTGCCAGAGGTGTCAAAGCTGGTTGTTAAGAGAAAGATTCCTGCGCCTCGTTATTACCATGTTGGTGAAGCCTGGGAACAAGAGCGTGAAGCAGGGTTGTTTAACACTGATTTGGCTCTTGTTGATCCTGAAGGGGCTTGTATGGGGCACAAAGTTTTGAATAATGGTCGTCTTGTTATGGATTGTGAAACAGAAGATTGTTTTTCTGTTGATAGTGAAGCTGCCTGGTTCATTTTAGACAAGGACATGGGCGAATTAGATTCTCTGCTCAGAAGGTCTCCTTCTAATGATTCCATGTGCACCTACGGCTATTCCCTGTATGCCTCAATGGGAATTTTTCAAATCGCTAAAGGAAAGCATGGCGTGGTGGATAAAATTCTGCGTCGATCGAACTGGAAAGAGAGGAATGGTCTGGGGCCTGGCGTTTCTTATAAGTCGATTTTGGTTAAGTCTGTTGTTCGGAATCAGAAACATGTAGGGCCACGGCAGATGTTCTTGCCAGGAATGGATTTGGCTGCGTAAATAGTTTAGGTGATTGGTATGGTGAAGAGATTTGATCCTGTTGAATATTATGATCAAGGTGGCGACGGGCTTGGGCAAATGGAAGAGTGTAAAGATGGTGACTATGTTACTCTCGAAGATTTCACAAAACTGAACGATTTGTGCCGTGAGTTTTTTGTAGATGCAATGGTGCAACCATATGCTGGTGCGAATAGGGAGTGTATGTATTGTGGTGCAACTGAGCGGAGAGATGGTTCCGTTGATCATTCCCCTGCAGATTGCCCTATTGTAAAATACGGTGAATTAGGTCTGTAATTACAAAGGAGATAGCATGGCAAATGCAATGATCTGGAAACACCAAAAATATAATTTGATTGGCACCGCTAATTGCTATTTGTTGGATTTTTTTGAGCAACCTGAATTATCCGCAAAGCCTATTGTTTTAGCGAATGGCAAGTTTCTCAATGTTGACGATCATGTTTGTGAAATTGGTAAGCCTGGGTGTCATGCGCATCCAATGATAAGGATGTTAGATGGTTTTTTATTGTGCTTTGAAGGGTTGTTTACAGATGAAAATGGGACCTTTGTTTGCTTCTCAGAGGTCAATAATGGGAAAGTTAAAAAACTAAACTCCTAGGATTGTACGGTAGGCTATTGGGGGGTTTTACTGCTGGATAGTGGTGATTTTCTTTTTGCATTACCCAGTGGAGCTGGTCGTATGGTTCATACTTCACATATTAAATTTTGTAGCGTGAGTTAGAAGAGGCCAAGAGCAGAGCCGATTTAAACAAGAAAGTGGTTGTTGAGTGGAAAAATATAGTGACGCAGACAAAAAGGCATAACAACTCGGTCACTCGCCACGCTACCTCTCAGTAATTGTGAAACAAGGTACTAAGACCAGGATCATATAGGAAAGGAAAAAGCGGATTATGCAATACTACAAAGACAATAGCGGTCATTTCGTAACCGTCGCAGAAGGTGTGATACCAAACACTTATGCTTTCTACCGTCTCAATAAAAATAATCCTGCAGCCCGGGGCCCAAGGATCCAGATGAGACCAATGAAATTCTATCCAAACCCAGGTGACGGATTTGCAGCACTCAAAATATACGCTGGGCAAAAACGCTGGGAATATATTGGCTCTAAATTACCAAAGCAGGTCACTCAAAACGAAACCAAAAAAGACAACCAGGTGTTACCCCTTTTTGCGTGGCAAAACGAGAAACCTGGTCCAACAAAAACATTTTTGGTTGTCAGTGATGTTTTGTATGGCCAATATAAGAACGAGTTGGTTCGACGATCTGTGTTACTTGTGCAAACGGAGATGCAGGGTTGGCATAATGCTGAGAGTGCTGCTGTTCAGAAAGCTATGGCTGATATCGTAAGGGCAGGAGGTATGTTTTCAAGGTCTGAATTATCCGGACTTAAGAAACGGCTTGTTAATGATACAGGCCGACCGGTGTTTTCCATGGATGAAACTGGTAAGAAAATCAAACGATGGCCATTGAAAAACGCGTATGGTGGAGTTTATGCTCACGTTAAAGAACAATGCTGTTTGAAAAATAAGGGAAATTCAAAACCAAAGTGATATGGTGTAAAAAATCAAAACAACTTTTGGTAATCTTTTTAGGTGTTATGAAAAATGTGCAAACAAATAGTTAAGCCATACAAGGAAGATCCCCGAAATTGCAAAAGAGCCGAATGGAAAGATGGATGGTGTAAGTCCCATCACCCAGACAGGATACAACAGCCAACAAAGCTTAAAAAGGATGGGCTGTACACTGTTGCCGGTCTTTCCAAAAAAATCAATATTTCCAAAAGTCGAATCAGAGATTGGGTGTGTTACGAGCCAGAAAAACTGCCTAAAAGAGAAGATATTAAAGATCAAATCCGTTTTGATCCAAAAGTTGTTAATGCCTGGCTTGCCGAAAAACGGAAGGTCAAGAAACAAATGCCCTACAAAGTAACCCCTAGATTGCAAAAAGAGGGGTATGTGTGGGGCCTCCAGGCTCTTATGGCATATTATGATCTTTCTGTTGAGCAATTAGTTCGTGAGCTAAACAAAAAGGATATTCCGATTACACCCCGAAAATTGGGGGAGCTTGCGCGGGATTTTCCGATCCAAATTAAGACTAATCTTTTGCTTGCCTTAATAAATATTTTTCGATGTTCTGTAGATGACTTTTTCGTCAAAGGAAAATCATTGAATCGTAAAGTTATTCCCATGGATTTTGCTACTGATAAGCAATGGGACTGGGGTTTTGCTGAGCTTCTTAAAAAAACCGAAAGAGAGGATCATTCTTTTCGTATGTTGGCTACAGAGATTGAAAAGAAAAAGTTTTTTAATGCCTCTCCTGGGCATCTTTGCCGGTTGTTTAATGATATTCCACAATTTTTGAATACCGATGTTTTGTTTGGGCTGACAAAAATGTTTCGTTGTAAGCCTAGTGATATTTTTCGGATCAAGTAGGGAGGGTGGCTTAGGTGGGGAGTCCATTCTTAGCCAACCGCCTTTCTGATGTATTTGTGCTTCCCAGGTACAAAGGGAGAAATCAATCTGTTACGCAAGATAACTTTGTTTTGTAATTCTCAATTGAATAGGCTTTTCCCAATGGGCCTACTGAATAGAAAGTTATAAGTCCTTTTGGACGCATAGCTGCAACTGCTTCGTGTTTTTTGTAACCTGAATTCTCACTTTGGTTAACAGAATGAAAGCAGCCGTCTTTTACGCCCGAATTAAGGGATTTGCTAAACAATAAGTAGGCCAGGGTTCCTTCGATTAGAATCTCGTCTGCATTCATGTACAGGTTGTACCCACTGACTAGTTTAGTTTCCATATCGCCATCCTTACTCAAAAACACTACTGGTATAGAATAGGTGCCTTCCGATGCGATATATTCGTGTGTATCAGCCTTTATACAGGACTCAACTTTCTTTCCTTTTTTGCACATGGATATCCAGCCTTTTGCAAAGCCTTGTTTGAAACGTGGGGCATAATGAAGTCCACCAAGCTTATTTTTTCCACGCGTATCTTTTCTAGGCTGCCCACAGAAAACATGAGTGAAAGCATGTTTAGCTGTCCAAATATCTACCATTTTTTCTATGGTTAAATGTTTACCCATATCACCTGCTAATTGTATTGTTGTTGCAATTACTTCGGGGTAATTGGAGAGAAGTTTTTTAACATCTTCGGTTTTTACTGTTTCTCCCCAATCACCACACGTTTGTAGTACGTCATCGTCGATGGCTTTTTCTTGTACCAAATATTCTGGTGTGAAAGATGTTGATGAGTTATTATCGAAAAACGGTGTACCGGCAATTGCTGATGTTGAGAACGTTAGGCAGGCTAGCAACAGAGTCATGTTTGTTTTCATTAGTATTTCCTTTTTACTGTTTCTATAATAAAGACTATTGTCTTGGTAGCATTTTAAATGATCTTTAATATCCTTTGGTTATGTCTTCCTGGAGAGCCTATACCACACTTATTAAAAGTAATCCACATACTCCCTGCAGGTAGCTGCAGCTTGTGGGAATAATAATCCCAGATAAAAGGGGTAAGCCTAATGATTCTCTCCGTGTTTGGCGTTGCGTTATATAGGGTTTAGCGGTACACTAAACAAACATGTAAGCAAAGGAAGCTACATGAGTTATGCAATCGTAAAGAGTATCCAGATCAGAAACAAAAACACTGACACGTCCGAAGTTTGGCTTCGAGCAGCGTCTAATAACGTTTATCCAAGGAATTTTAGCTTTTGACATTGTGAGAGTTTGACTAAAATTATACGAGAAGATGGCTACGATGCACTCTGCGTGGAAATTACACGTGAATATGAAAATGGGAACTTTCAGCCAGGGATTAAAAACAAGTTCAGCCAGGCCGCAGAAAGGTTGAAACGGCATCCTGATTACAAAAAATATGATTGGCATGCACTTTTTGCCGATCAAGTTGAGGCTGTTATCAGGCATTGTCGGCGAGAATATGGCTTTCAAGTAATTTTTGATTAACTTCTCCATGTTAGGTTTTCAATAACAGGTGTGGGATTGCTTTATTGAATTGTATTATCTCAAGTTATCCGTTGCTTAAATAGGTTTCACAGGGTGCAATAAGTGCATAGCAATAAGGAGTGAAATTCAAAACAAGCGAGGTCAGATATGGCACGGTTTGATGAATGGTTTGATGCTTTTGTTTCTGAAAAAGAAATACCTTTTGTTGTGTGGGAAATTAAAGCGCATGGCTTTGTGCATCGCATTGATAGTGGAGTTGTTTTTGAGCAGATTAAGGTAGCTCCTTTTGGTGAAAAAATAGTAATCAAAAAAACTCTGATTAGAATGGACTCCATGAATGCAGATGTGAATTTTTTCCTCAAACAATTAGCGCAGGTTATTGCTGTGTCTGGAAGAATTTAGAAGGATATTTTAGCCCTGCTCAAACGTGGGTTATCCAAACCACAGGTAACGGGTCGCGGCCGACAACTGTGGATCGAACTTTATATTTCACGTCCCAAATAGAAGGATCAGGCGAAAGCTGGTTAGCATAGGGGCGGGCTATTAGGATCATGAGGAATGTGAATGAATCGGTGGGCAGGGCTAATTATCCAGTTAGATAATTGAAAAAGCAGCATAGTCTTTGGGAGTGTTAATATGTCTTTAACAATCCGTGCGAAATTCTCTATAAACGCAAATGACGGTTGGATTTTTATAAAGATACAATATCAACACGTTACGACATGACTGAGTGACACATTAAACAAAAAAAGGGCATAAAGTATACCGAAAACACAATGTTTTAGTCGTTTTCTTGGCTTCTTAACGAAATGTTTACGCTCTATTATGTGATTTTTCAGTGAGTTACAAAATCCAACTGCCATTTGCGGTCATAGGAAATTCTCCATCTAAAATCTCCGATTTAGGTGGAGATGGATAGCACAGTTTTCAGGTTTTGTTTGTTTTTCGAAATATTCTTTCAGTACAGAGGGATGCACGCCGCCAGCAGAGATCAGTTATGACACTAAAAGCCTACAAATATCGAATCTACCCTAACGCAGCTGTGGAAGAAAGGTTTGCACAGCATTTCGGGGCAAAGCGCTTTGTGTACAATACAGCCCTTGAAATGAAGAAAAGATATTATGAACAGTTTGGTAAAGGAATTTCCAAACGGGCTGTCCAGGATCAATTCGTAGCATTGAAATCAGCGCCGGGATTCACCTGGCTCTACGAGATCAATAGTCAAACGATCCTTGCCACACTCAATGATGTGCATACAGCCTTTGGTAATTTCTTTCGAGGTAATGCCAGATTCCCAAAATTCAAATCTCGCAAGAACAACTGGCAAAGCTATCAATGCCCCCAGCATGTTCAAGTTGATTTTGAGCTTGGAAAGGTAAAGATTCCAAAAATAGGATGGGTCAAAGCAAAACTCCATCGTGAATTCCTAGGAAAGATCAAGACCTGTACCATCAAAAAGAATCCCGCCGGGGAATACCATATTTCTGTACTGGTGGAGACTAATGAGGTGTTACCCACAAAAGCACCTATAACATCAGAAAGCACTAAAGGATTCGATCTCGGCATCAAGGACTTCCTGATCGGAGAAGATGGATCAAGAGTTTATAATCCCCGCTTTCTTCAGCAGAGTCTTCCAATACTGGCAATAAAACAGAAGAAACTCTCCCGAAAACAAAAAGGAAGCTCTGCCCGGGAGAAGCAAAAAAGAATTGTAGCTAAAGTTCACAACAAAATAACAAACCAGTGAAATGATTTCCTTCACAAAATATCGACACAACTACTTCGCGATAACCAAGCTGAAACAGTGGCCATGGAAGATTTGAATGTGAAAGGAATGATCCGCAACAAGAAGCTCTCTCGCCATATCGCAGATGTGGCCTGGAGTCGGTTTGTAGAATTCGTTGGCTATAAAGCAGAATGGTTAGGTAAAAACCTGATCTTCTGTGATCGTTGGGCCCCCTCCTCCAAGCAATGTGACTGTGGTTACAAAAACCACAATCTCACCCTTGCAGACAGAGGGTGGATATGCCCTGAATGTAATACGCACCATGATCGTGATGTACTTGCAGCAAGAAACATCAAGCGCTTTGCGCTGGAAAAAGCTGATACGGTAGGTTCTACCGTCAATGTAAAGAGTTCCCCTATGGCAAAACCAATCAGCGTTGGTGTCATGGCGAAAGGTACTGAGTTCTCTCAGCATGGGTCGTTGGAAGCTCCGCCTAAAATTGCATTAGCAATTAGGGGTGAGTAGTTCACTGACAGACGAAGCATGGAGAATTTGCCAAAGATATGGTGGTCTGTGGGGAAGTCATACTGACCATCCTGTTTCTGATTGGCAGCACGAGGTTTCTAATCACGATACGATTATAGGGTATTGGGATTGGGTTGTAAATCAAATAGAGCAAGCCAAAGAGGAAGCTGACAATGAATAGTGAATGCCAGGAATTTGTGATGGGTAAAACTTTTGAAAATGTGGTGGACGTTGCTGCTCAATGGAAAGGGGCGGCATTGATCTGTGAAGGACGGCTGAATAATCTTGGTGCGAGTAATCGTGAGATTGTCAGGTGGTCAAAAACAACAACCAAAGGGGATTTGGATGCATATTTGATGACAAAGTTCAACCTGGACGAAGTAACAGCTAGGAGCGTTTCAAACGAATTGACGCACAAAAATATTTTGGCAGATCAGAACGTAGACCTTGCGGATTTTCAAAATGAACCCTGGTTTGTCAAGGATGTTGAAGAAGATCCAAGAATGATTGCGGCATCAGAGAAAATCAGAAAGGCCAAGGCCGCTATGATGCGCAAAATACGAATCTATAATAATGCGAATACTAAGTTTCGTATGGAGAAATTGCAAGCAGCAAAACGAAGACTACGGGTGGCTCGTCAGGGTATCTGGCACATGGAGGATTTAGTTGTTTCCGAACATAAAGCTGATTTTTCTAAAACCTATGGAGTAGGAAGATGACAGATTCGCAAACGTTTTTTGAAAAGGTTGATCTTTCACTTTTAGTCCAACAAAATTCTTTGATTAACAGGTTGTCCCTGGACTCCTCATTTCCTCCTGAGGAGCAAGAACTATTCAGGGGAGTATCTGCGCTACAGGAAGATGTTGTTGATGTTCTTCGTCGTGGAGATTTTCAAGAGGACGAAATATTTATTTTTAGAACTGTTGATGGGGGCTTGCTTAAAAAACAGCGTACGCTTGTGGCTCTCCAGAAGGCGGGCGACTTGATACGTGACGACGTGGCTCTTGTTTCTGGCGTGAGTAATTTTCTGGATGTTGTGGCCGACATTGCCCATGACTTGTTTGGGATTGATTCTGTGTTTCAATGTTGTACTGAGTAAAGCAAAAAACTCTAAACTGAAAAGGTGCGTTAAATGAGTGATCGGTGCAGGTTGGTTATTGAAGTGAGAGTAGATGAAGTTGGGCTTTTTGAAGAACATCTTGATGGTTTTGATGAGATTCGAGAGGAAGGAAACACTGCTGAGTGCATAATTGACGAAGCCTCAGGAACTATGGAATGTGAGATCAGAGAACTTGCGTTGAAGCATAATTTAACATTTTGTGGATGGCATGAAGAGGGTGCAGAATGGAATCCTGGCCTTTTCGCTGCTTGTGGTGGGTTCGTTGTGTGGGTTGATAGCAACATTGAAAAGATAGTCCCTGTTATCGAATTGCAACCTGATTTGCGGATGGATTATGACAAGGTGGCTAAGGTGTCCCAATATTACGAAACTCAATCTTTGGTGAACAGATACTTTGCAGAATTGCAAAATTAGAATCATGGCTTAACAAACGGTGAAATACGGCGCTCTAACGTTGCGCAAATGAGTTCTAATGGGTACAATAATCGTAGCGGGTCGAAGTAGGGATTCAAACTTAACCGGAGATTTCCAAATGGAAAAACTTGCCGAAATTTTAATGTTAGTAGAGGGCGTTGAGATTGTCAACGGTGCAACTGATGGTGAGTTTGGAGTGCTTTGGATTGATACAAGGGGTGTTTATCGTGATGTTAAGGGGGCAAGCATTGAATGTGCGATTGCTACCGCTCTTTCCACAATCAAAAACAACTAAGAGGGATGCTATGGAAATTATAACGACGAATCAGGGCCAGGTTTGCACTATTGTCAATGTCGCTGCTACTCCTATTGTTGTTTCCAGAAAGGTTGGTGATGAACTCCAGCTTGAAGGAAAAGATTTTGTAATTACGGATTTTGAGGACTTTGCATCATGGTTCGAGCTTGAGACCGTGCGCCACGATCACAATGGAACCGTCTATTTGAACGAAGAGCAGGGTAGAGGGCGCTTGTATTGCCTTAGAGAGAAGTGTTGTTCTTCTTTGCATCGGCCAAAAATCTGTAGTTTTCGTGAAAGGATTCGATAAGGAGCGTACTATTCTGGTTTGAGTTGTTGAGTCTCTCTATTTCACCTGACCATTGGGTTAATCGTTAGTTGGCTGACTTGTTGCCAATGCCAAAGCCAAATCTTTATCCAGCGCTTGAACCCGTTGCCGCAATGATTTGATACTATCGTCCTTCTCCATTATCGTATCTTGCAAAGCCCGAACCTGGCTCTCAAGATTCTCGTTCTGTGACGATAGATCTGTGCATTGCTGTTCCAATTCTTCTATTCGTTGAGCGCTTTCCTCATCCTGGTTGCCCTGACTCATGGTTTGTTTTTCCTTTTCTTTCTTGTTTGTGGTTGTTACCGTTCTTGACTTATTCGCCCAATAACAACCCCAACCAGCTTGAAGTAACACACTGCTTATCCATGGAATTATTCAAATGCTCTATTAATGCTGTAATTCCAGAATTAATCCTTCCATCACGATAAAGATCCACACCTCTTTTATCGTCATACCCTTTCAAAAAAACACCACTGACAGTTATCACGTGTTTATCCTCCAGTTCAATGATGCTCTGAAGTCGAGCTGCAACCGGCTCAGCTGGAAGCAGAGGGCATATTTCTTTACCTGTTTTATCATATGTTGCCTCCCAAGTGTCTGCTCCGGCTTCTTCTTCAATAAGAATTTTCATGCCTTTGCAAACGTAGGGTGAAATGTAGGGAGAAAACAGTTCCAATGTTTTGGATCCCCAGGTACATTCCATTAATTTAGCAGTATGGGCATTTGTTTGTATGTAATCAACACCTTTCGATAGTGCATGGTCGAGTAGCGCACGGTCTCTGTCGTCACCAGCGATCAATGTTGCTGCCATGACAATTAAAGGATAATCACCTAAATGTTCTGTGTAGAGATTGACGTGGTGTTTTGCTGCTCCTAAAAGGAGATTGATGTACTCTGAGTATGAGTAGGCATTCATCATGGCCTCTGGCAGGTTCAAATATTGCTCACCATAGTCTCCTCCTACGCTGATTTGAATCGCATTTGGCTTGGCTACATCCCCTTTGAAAAAGACTGCAAACTTTCCAAGGAGTTCTCCGACCTGATCTGTATAAGCAGAACGCCATGGTAAAGGTTGACGAGGTTGGCGATAAGACCAATTGTCATCCACAATAGGTGCAGTATAATAATCCTCTCCCTCAGTCAGGTTTTCAAACCACCATGATGGGGGACTTTCATGGAGACGATTATGGTCTCTTTTAGGGCCACCGTTAAAATATATTCGAACGATGCAATACATACCTTGATCGTGAATTGCCTTGATAAGTAGTTCCAATGGCGCAAAGGTATACTGGTCTCTATGCGGCTCAAGGTCTTTCCAGTGAACAACTAATGCAATGGTATTCAGGCCGTTTTTTGCTGCTAAGCTAATTTGTTTGTCAAAGTAGGCATCTTTGTTGAGCGGTGTTAATGGGAAAAACGTTCCGTATATCCGGGACGGTAGCGAGGGAGAGTTTAGCGACGATAACGCTTTTGAGTCGGTCGGCCAGCTGCAAGTCATTAATACGAGAGATACTATCCCTAAAAATCTCGTTGCTAATTTCATTTGTGCCTCTTGTCGTATCATTGGAAGGGTGAACCAACATGTTGAGTGTTGCTTTTGTTTTTTTACTATAATCTGTGGTAACTTACAATTGTGACGTAGAAAAACTGTGACAATCAAAAGCATACAGACTCGCAAAAAGATATTATGACTATCAAAACATAAAACAACAAATCGCGACTGGAGGATGCGAGTTTGTCATTCCGTATAGATCATATTTGAATTCCAAAAGATTATACTTTTTAATCATAATTCCTTTTGGCGATCATTCGCGTGTTTTCCCGGTGAGAAGAAATGATAAGCAAATAGAAATCGATAGAATACAGACAGGTTTTATGCTGGAGTGTTCTGAGGGTGAAAATGGCCTGGATAAAGCAGAAATGGTGTCTGTGAATTTTAACTATATCATTTCAATTTCGGATTCTTTGTTATATGTAGTTGGCCTTAAGAATCTGATAGTTGTCACTGGAATGCTGGATTGGTTTGAGCTTTGGCCATATGAGCGTTGGTTGGAAGAGAAGAAAAAGATCGACAACAGATTCCAGGGGCGTTAAATCTGACAGATCAGGAATAGTTATTCCAATATTTAAAGGACAGTCGCCTGTTTTACTTTTGGCAAACGAGTTGCTGGTAAAGCTTACCGGCTGGCCATTCATTTTAATTTACTTTCCTTATATTCCTTGATGGTTGTTGGCCAGGTGCATTGCTGAAGATGGAAGCTTGGATTTACCGGGGAATTATATTTGGGGTGGGGTGTATGGAACTTACAAATAATCAATCTGCTGTTATTATAGAAACCTCTGATGCTGATGAAATAACGGTCAATGTAGTATCGCCAGATCTTGATGGATTGTCTAGCCGGGTATGCCAGGCTATCGCGATGAAGTTGATGCAAGACGTCGACTTCCAAGAAGAGATAATGCAAAAGATTGAAGAATAAAAGTTGACACCTTCAAGCAGTTAACAGCGAATAATAGCAATCACTCATGGAGTGTTTATAAGTCACCGTCTTGCAATATTCGGCCGAACCCATTTTCTTCCAGATACCAATATGTGAAGTGTTTAGACAGCCAACTTGCTGCTTTTTCTTCAGCTAAAAGTCTATCTCGCGATGTATAAATTACTGGAATACCAAATTTGGCTTCAAGAGCATCAAGTGTTCCAGTAACACCATTTGGGTGTGCTTGGGTGTACCCACTTTCGGGCTCTTTAGGTCTTCGTAACTTGCCTCAACCAACAAAGCTCGCCAACGGAATTGAGACATTTTTTCACATGACCTAAAAAAACGCTCTCTATGTTGCATCAATGTTATAATACAGTCTTGCAGACTCTTTCTTTCCATGATCAGCAAGCCTTCTTCCATCCCCTGTACGCTGTAATCACCAGCATCTAACTTTTGGCTCACAGTTCCTTTGATCCAGTTAGAAAACTGATCGAACGTGAACGGCTTTTGCTCACGTGTGTCCACCAGGACAACAGGCTTGGGAATTTTACGAGTGATACTGCTTCCATTACGTTTTACCATCAGGCGACTCGTTGTCGGCGGGACGGAAGTTCGGGATTCTTTTGTTTTGTTCATGTCAGTCTCTCTATTGTTAGCCTACGTCGTATACCTTTTGTTATTTGTTCGCGAGAGCAACAGCCAGTTTTTTATCCAACTCAAGTGTCTTTTCCTGTAGCGTGTCAACTTTTTGTTCTTTCCCGGCCAATGTGTCCTGCAAAGCACCAATTTGGCCTTCAAGACTCCCAATCCGTGACAAGCCAACAACATTTTCTTTTTCAAGATTGAAAGCACTTTGGACGGCCGCTTCATGCTTGCTGTTCAATGCTTTGATCTGCTTTTCCTTTTCGTCGTTCACACTCTGCTGCCCGGCAATCTCCTGATCACGTTTAGCAATGGTATCAGTTGTGCTCTTTAACTGATCTGCAAAATCATGTTTTTGTGTCTCAATAGTTCTATTCGCATTCTCCAGGGATTGGCCAGCTTCCAAGGCTTTGGCCTCTGAAGAGGATAATGTGTCTTGCAATACACTTATTTGTCCCTCAAAACTTTCAATGCGCGACAATGCCACGGCATGATCTTTCTCCAGGGAAAAACCGCTTTGGACGGCTGTTTCGTATTTGGTGCTCAGTGCTTGGTTCTGCGCTTCCTTTTCGCGAATCATGCTTTGTTGTACGGCCAGCTGCTGGTCACGCTGAGCAATGGTATCAGTTGCGGTCTGTAACTGACTTGCAAAATCCTGTTTCTGCTTTTCAATAAGCTCTTCTGCGTCCTCCAGGGCTTGGCTGGCTTCTAGGGCTTCGTCGGCCGATGCAGCTAGTTGTTCCTCAAAATCTTTCTTTTGGGAATCCGTGTGGGCGCCGATTTCGTTTTGCATTGCCTGGATGAAATCGTCTGATACTCCAATTTGGGCTCTGAGAGACTGGATTCTTTGGCGGTGTTCCTCCCGCCATTTTCTAACATGCTTGTTAATGGTGGAGTTTGAACCGGTTCCAAGTTCTGCTCGTACTGCAGTAAGTGTAATTTTGCCATCGCCACGTTCGATGATGGTTTCACAAGCGTTTTGGACATCTTCGTATGTTATTCCGGATCTTGCCATGTTGTACCTGTATTATTGTTTACTTGTAATACATCTTGAATATGTATTACAGTAATATTATGAGACGATTGATTCAAGGGCCTCTCAATTAAAAATGGAGCATTGAGTCTGGTTGAATAATGGATATTCGTATCTTTATACCAAATTTTTGGGTGTTTTTTTACAAACTATGATTTTTTTGGAAAATACATACCTGGAATGTCGAATTCCTGAGAAAAATAAGGAAGCTTTTTATCAGATCATTGCCGGCCATGATTTGTTTGGGTTAGTTTTAATTCGTCACTGGGGACGGATTGGTACAAAAGGGCAACCAAAACTAAAAAGCAGGTTCGAGTCTGAGGATGAGTTGATGCGTGAATACCTGCGAGTGCTAAAAACACGATTTAAGCATAGGTATTTGCCGGTTGAGAGATGTTTGTTTGGTTGATCAGAACTGATGACTACTAACGAATATTTGGAGGATAAAATTAATGTTCTTGACTTCCAACATGCTGTTTTGTAACTACTTTGCAATATAGGATATTTGAAAAAAATGTTATAGGGAAAATTGTGATGGTTATTTCTAAAAAGCAGTATGTCCGAATTAGGTTTTTAGTTGCAGTGCTTGCTGTGGGCTTCGCGGCGGTAGCAATTTATACATTTTTAACGATAGATGTTGGCCAATTTGACGTTTGGCCGAAGCTGTACATAGTTATCTGGTCTATTGTGCCACCAGTGTATTTTTATTGTGAATATCTGTTGTTGGATAGTAAAGTCGTCAAAATTAAGGAAGATTGCGATGATGAAATTTGCCTTAACGAGAGACTTGAAAGCAATAAAATCTATGCTGATTTTGCAAGTAAAGTCTGGGCTGGTGTGCTTGCTATCATAGTAATATTGGCTTCGATTGCTCTAAGATAACATGTGTACTCCTGAAACCATAACACCCGCTGATTATGGAAATGCAGCAATGATCATTGGGAGCATTTCAACTGTTGGCGGAGCTGTTATCGGAGCCATTATTGCCTATTTCTTTGCAGTCCATCTACACAAAGGGCAACGTACATTTGCTGCTGGTATTGCGTTGAGGTCAGCATTTGCCGAAGAACTACATTCGCTCAAGCGCAACCCCGGCCACGATGCCGGCAATCTCCTTCAAGCAGCTTTCAAGAAACACAGTCTTGCTGTAGCAGAATTTGCAATTTATTTAAATCGCCACGAAGCACTGAATTTCGAAATTGCGTGGATAGCTTACTATGGCACGGATCAAATGACCTTAGACGATGATGTCGAATGCGAATTGCCCCGTGAGGTGCTGGAGGATCCGTTTCTGCAGAAGTATTCAAAAAAAGGTGTGAATGTAGCGAAAGCCAAGGAAAGACGTGAGCGGGCAATATCTAACATTGAATCCCTGTTAGCGTTCTCAAGATCTCCAAATCGGAAATCGAACGAATTGTTAAACTAACTATTTGTTGTTGTACTTAATGAGCGGCCATCTTTTCTTTTGAAAGATCGCGATATTCAACGATCTTTCTTGTTTTCAAGGCTTCCTGCCCAGCAGCACTATTTACCTCTAAATAATGTGACCATCCTTTGAGTCCTTCAAGTGAAAGCCACTTGTGTTTAGCGCTTACGTGATCTTTTGTATTGCCCTCCAAAAAAACGGTTTCTCCCTTGCGAAGATCAAGGGTGATCGTTTCTATTTTATTGAAGTTTTCGGTCCCATGCCACGCGTTTGGAGTCCAACTGAAATTGTGTTTTCCTTCTGGGAGGTCGCAAACATAAACATCCTCCAGGTTGATGTAGGAAATCTCTGTTTCTTCAAAATAAAGTATTCCTGACTTTTTGTTAAATTCTAATGTGACAGGGCCATTGAACTTGTCAACAGCATACTCATGGCCCATAAATATATAAATTCTGACTTTGTCGTTAGCTAATTCTGGTAATGGTGATGTTCTTGCGGGCTTGTCTGGCATTCTGACGTCCATGTCGAGCTCACCGTAAAGGTTTAAAGGGCCACAACCTGGTAAGGTTGTCAGGAAAAGTGTTAGGAAAAAGATGCTTTGAAATATTTTCATTTTATCAAGTGTTTTGTTAGGATTTGATTAAGTGAGACGAATTCTAAACCAAAAAAGTATATAGTTAACAATAGAATATACAATATAATTATTTTTTTCTTCTCTAATTCCTACTGCATTAATTATTATACCTCGTGCTGAGGATGTCTGCCAGTAGTTTGGAGCACTGCGAAACATAAAACATGGTGTTTTGGTGTTGCATGAAAGGGCGTCGAGTGGTACAATTAATGTATCAAATAAAGACAAACCCTTCAGGAGATAAGCTATGGCTTACAATATTTTCAGAAACCTTCCCGCTGCAATACATCCACTGTTTGACAGAAAAATGCGAAAGTTCTACAACGGGACGTCTCAGGTCAGTTCCGACTTCAAAAATGGTAATCTTTACTTGGAAAAAGGAAAATTCATGCCAGTAATTATTGTGAGTTGTTCGGGAGGAAAAGACAGCACTTTTTTAGTTCTCTAAATGCTAGAACAGGGGTTACCAATAGATATTATACTTTTTATGGACACTACCTGGGAGTTCCCGGGTATGTATGACCATATCAAAAAGCTAAAGCAACATGTGAAAGATGTTCTTGGTGATAGGACATCTTTTGTTCATTTGAAATCCAAAAAGAATTTTGACGATCAGCTAAAAAAATACAGGTGGCCAAGTGCTCAAAGGAGATGGTGCACTAGCGAAAAAATTGCCGTCATTAACCGTTTTTATCGGAAATATATTTTCAATGAGGGTTATGAAGTCCTTGAGGTTGTTGGGTATGCTGCAGATGAGGCCGAGAGGATAGAGCGGAACGAGGCTACACAAAAAGTAAAGGGACTGAATTCGTGGTTCCCAATGAGAGCCAGTGAGTGGAACGCAGTTGAAGACGAGGCCCTTTAGTTCTGCAAGGAACGTGGTTTCGATTGGGGTGGACTCTACGACCACTTTAGCCGGGTTTCTTGCTACTGTTGTCCACTCAAGACGAAACAGGATACAAAGATCCTTCGGCAGTCATATCCTGATCTGTGGTCCAAAATGCTCGGTATGGAAGCCAGTATCCCTGTGACTGACAATTACGTGACATTCCGTGGCAGCCAGTCCTTGTGTCAATTGGACGCTCAAATGGCTCGTGGTGAGTCAGGAAAGCTATTTGATTTCCAATATATCAAGAACAACAAGAAAAAGCGGATCGCCAAAAAGAAAATCCAGGTGCCTCAGAAGGCTACTCAGCTCAGTTTATTTGCTGCTTAATCTGTCTTTTCCGTTGCGTAAGGAGGATGCGAGAGGTACAATATAAACCATGCGGCAGGCACACACTTTTTTACACAGGAGATTGTTATGAAACCTCAAGAATTAATAGATCATATCAAGGAAAATTATATGCGCCACTCGGTTGTTGTGGTTGGGATTTTTACTCCGGAGGATGTACGGGGACTTGCGGTAAATGATGATGTAGAGGCATCTGATAAACAGTGTGATGCTGTCGTTGAAGCAATGGAAGCAAGTTACGATGCTAACGAAGGTCTTAATTGGGAAGTGATGGGAATTCATCTTGATAGTATTGCAAGGGAGGGATGATTATGCTGATTATTGAAGCAGAACAGGGAAAGGTGCAGGTAGGTGGAAAAATGCTTGCCATCGGTGATGTGACCGCAGGGCTCGCCAACGTTTTTGGGCTCAACCAATTATTCTTTCAGCCATTGCAGGGTGATGTTCAAACCTTGTGGTTTAATGAAAGCAATTTTGTTACCAAGGAGCTGGTGCCTGCAGAGGTCGTGGGGATGGTTAAACAGGAATTCGGGATTGCATAAAGGGTTTTCGTGTGGGCAAATAACAATAAGCAATAACTCAAAACGGAGGCTGTTATGAGCGCAGAAACATTAGGAGTAGCAGTACACAACTGGGATGACAAAAGCCAATCTGAAGTTCATGTAACCAGGGTTGCAACTGAAGAATTTGACAGTCATGTTGTTTTGACTGACAGGGCTTTTGGCGATCAAGCACATGATATGCTGAGTTTGGTTAGCAAAGACCAGTGGGAGCAACTAAAAGCTGTTGTTGATGCTCATTTTTTAACAGAAGAGGTGTGACAATGATGTGGGGTTCTGCAAAACGCAAATATATAAAGCCGGGTCATCAAATTAAAGTTGGTGAAACATGGTCGATAGATTCTGGGATGGGTGGTTCATTCACCGTTGAATTTCAGGGTGGTATTGATTGGAAAGTCATCACAAAATATTTTGAAAGAGATATCACAATCAAAGATGAAGATCGTGAATCTCAGTTTTTCATTTTGGTTCCAGCGTAACAAAAATGGGATTGGCCAAGCAATGAAGAACATTTAACTATGGAAATTGAACAGATGACAACACTAACACTGAAAACGCACATAAGGTCTCAACTATCCGGAATAAAAAGAACCCAAAGTGGGGATCGAAAAGATTCAATCATAATATTGATGGCCCGGGCATGAGTACACACGGAGTTGGTTGTAACAGTGCTATACTCTTTGATGGTGAATTCAAGTTCTGGAATGTAGCTACCTAGAAATAGGAAATCAAAACTATATTGAAGTTAAAAGATATCTAGTAGGAGACAACCATGGAACGATATCACGTACATATTCATCAGTCAGAAGACAGAAGCTTGCCCCCAGGCCTCTGGAATGTCTGTTTTGCTCCTGACCGACAGAACGCAATTACAGCCGTTTTGAGAGCACATGATGCTCAGGAAACAAAACCTAAAACTGTTCACACGCTGGATTTTGGAACGCCAGGAAAAACTATATGTAAAACAACAGCTCACGATCTGCAGTGGGGTGGTGTTGACAGTCAGGGTTGAATCGCTTACCTGTTCTGCCGTTTTTTAGTACTTTGGTGTTACGTAGCAAGGTTATCAAAGGTGTAATACATGGATACGGCGGGTCAGGTTAAAATTAACAGGGAGAGCAAAAATGGTAGAAAAGAGTGGTTTTACATACAAGGTAACGTTTCTTGATGAAGATGGGATCTTTATGGATAGCGACAATCATGATGTCGTTGTTGATGCCACTGAACATCCTGAGGCTGATCAGGATGAGGCCGGTATGCTTGTTAATGATTGGGCTGAAGCGAATTTGTCTGCTTATGGTGCCGGTGATTATGAAACCAGCTTGGTTGATGCATATTGATTCACAGGTTGCCCCTGGGTTGTGCCGGGGGTAATTTTGAAAGGCAATATAAATGATAAACAAACATTAACGCCAGTACCACCTATTGCCGGTGCAGGGTTGACAAACACGCCTCCTCAGAGTCGGTTCGAGTCCGAGAATCACAGTAGGGTTATGAATAGGAGGCGGTAGCCTGGTTCGACTCCAGGTCTGGCGTTCGACGTAAAAGAATAAACGAATGGTAGTAGGGCATAAGAAAGCCCTACTGTGCAATTATTGATCTTTAAGGAGAGAGGAATTCATGTTCACATTATCATACAACGAAGCTTTGAGGATTCAAACAGAACATGTTGCACATTATCGACATCTGTTAGGCAGAAAAGGGGTTGAGGTTGTACGAGAAAAGACTGTCCCCTGCCCTGCAAATATAAACCCTGATGAGCCAATTGATGTTTTGGTAATCAATCGATTGGTGCCTCGTGGTGGGGCAATTGAAACAATCGTTAGGCGATTGAGATGTTGACTTTTGGCATCACTAAGAGATATATTGCCTCAATAATATGAGGAATATATTTTAAAAACAGACTGTTAATGGTTGGTATTTAATTTGTAGCAATCAAATAAAAAGGTTCTCAGAAGGAGGCGAAACAATCCATGACACTTACAAAGTCTGATCTCGTACAGCAGGTCTACAGTTCACATAGTTCATTAACCAAGGCTGAGGCCACTGAATCCGTTGAAGCATTTTTACGCATTTCAAAAAGCTCTCTCATCGAGGGAGCGGATCTTCTTCTTAGTGGATTTGGAAAGTTCAATGTGAAAAACAAAAAATCCCGAAAAGGCAGGAATCCGCAGACTGGTGAAGAGCTAACTCTGGATGCCAGGCGCGTGGTTACCTTTAAACCATCTGGTATTCTTCGTGAGAAAATCAATGAAGCCTAAGCAAATCTGCTGATTTGTTTTTATCGTACTCCCCACTTTTGCATAAGCCATTAACTTCAGGATCCCCTCTTGATGAAATGACTAATGGAGTCAACATTTGTTTTTTCTCCTAAATATTGATGTCCATGCCGGCAATGCTATTCTGGCCTGAGATTCTGTTGTAACAATTTCTAACACTGCCCCTTTTTCAATCGTAAGAATTTTTCTCTTCGCTATCAACGTTGGCATAGGGCAAGGTTTACCTTTTACTAGAACAACGAGATCTGCTTCAAGATCATTAGGTGCTTTAATTACATCAGTAGTTGCAATCATAATATTTTCCCGAATTTTAGAGTTCCTATAATAACACCTAGCAATTGAGTTTCTTGTTTCATGGGCTTCAAGCCCTTACGGCAAGTTACAATTGCCAGCCCCCCCCCTTTTTTCATTAACTACTTTGAACAATCGTTCGCTGTATTGCAGGTGGAGACAAAACAACATTACCAGGCGTTGATAGTCAAATACGCTGTTAATATATAATAATCATATTAATGCTAATTATAGATAAGTATATAGATATTACCAATATGTAACACAAAAAGTAATTATTCATATAATTGTTGTAAATTATATATTTAAGATTTGTTTGATATGGTGTATTTCATGGAGTATGAAACTCAAAACAGATTTTTCGGAATTATATAAGAATGTTGCCACAATGGGTGTTCAAGATATGCAAGAATACTTGTGTCCATATAAAGGCGAGACAGATCATGCCCGGGAAGTGTTAGTAGTTGCTGATGGAAGATGTGAGTTTGGCCGTGAATGTCTCGTGAAATGTCCATATTCGTTTTAGGGACTGATGAAACTATTATGGACACTTTTAACCTTGCTCTGATTATTGCTGATCCGTGGGTGAATATGATTCTTTCTGGTGAAAAACCATGGGAGATGCGGTCGCAATCAACAAATATCAGGGAAAGAATTGGGTTTATAGAAAAAGGTTCAGGTCTCATTGTTGGAGAAGGCTATTTGGTGGACTGTAGAATGATGGACAAAATCACGCTGCGACACATTTCAAATCGTGAAAAACACAAAATAGATTATGCTCAGCATCCTGAATTATTGAAATACAAATATGCCTGGGTGCTCAGAAATGTCAAAAAATATAAAAAACCAATACCATATAGTCATCCTCGTGGTGCGGTGATCTGGGTCAGAGTTTGAATGCCCTGAAACTAAATGGATTTTATTGGTTTGCTAAATAATTTTTTTAAAGGAGAGCTTCAAAATGAAATTTTCAGATCAAAACAAGCATGGAATAATTGCTTTCGCAACGGTTGTAAGCTTTGTTCTGCCAGGCAGTGTTATTGCTGCCAGGAGTCGCGATATTCAACATACATTTGATCTTGGAGGTTCATTTTCCTCGATAAAATATAAAGAACCAGGGGTGATGGAAGAAAGCGGTGTCATGGTAGGACTGCTGGGTTCCTATACTCTCAATCATGCTTCTACGATTTTTAAAATTGATGCTCTTTCAGCAATTCCCAGAGGCAGTATAGAAAGAGAAAAATAGTGTCCTGCAACATGC